>NZ_VBVX01000239.1 GCF_005981925.1 Streptomyces albidochromogenes | reverse complement strand
GACGCCGGCTCCCCGTCCGTGCCCGCCCCGTTCGCGGCGGCGCCCAGTCCGGCCGGCGGCCTGATCCACCCGGTGGCCTGCTCCCCCGGCACGGCGACGGCGGCGGCGGTACGGCCGTCGGCCACGCGCGGGCCCGGCCCGATCGGGACCTTGGAGCCGGGCAGCCTGAGCGCGCCCTGCTGGGCGGCGTGCTGCGCCTGCCCGCCCGGTGCCCCGTGCCCGGCGTGCGCGCCCTGCGGAGGGTGCCCGTCCGCGTACGCGGCGGCCGGGGACGGGGAAGCGGGCCCCTCCGACCGGGACGCCACCGGGGCGAACGGCGGCGGGCCCTGCGGCCTCGGCGGTGTGGAGTGCGCCCGGGACTGCGGCGCGCTGGGCGCGCCGGGGAGCGCGGGGCGCCCGCCGCGGCGCTGCTCGATCATCGCGGTGGCCCGTGCGGGCAGCCACGCGGACGCCGTACCGCTGTCGTCCTCGCCCGAGGCGAAGAGGTGCGGCGAGAGCTGCGCCTGGAGGTCGGCCGGGCTGGGCCGCCGTACCGCCTCCCTCTGCATGCACGACTCGATCAGCGGACGCAGCTCGTCGGGCAGCCCCTCGGTGTCCGGGCCCTCCCGCAGCAGCATGAAGACCGTCTCGACCGGGTTCGCGCCGTGGAAGGGCGCGTGCCCCGTCGCCGCGAAGACGAGAGTCGAGCCGAGCGAGAAGATGTCGCTCGCGCCCGTCACGCTGCGCGAGTCGCGCGCCTGCTCCGGCGACATGTAGGCGGGCGTTCCGACGGCGACGTTGGTCATGGTCAGCCGGGTGTTGGAGACGCCCGACGCGATGCCGAAGTCGATGACGCGCGGGCCGTCCTCGACCACCAGGACGTTCGACGGCTTCAGGTCGCGGTGGACCAGTCCGGCGCCGTGGATGGACTGGAGCGCCTCGGCGATGCCCGCCGCCAGCCAGCGCACCGCCTGGGCCGGCATCGGCCCGCATTCATTCACTATTTCTTCGAGGGAGGGCGCGGGGACGTACGCCGTGGCCAGCCACGGCACCGCCGCCCGCGGATCGGCGTCCACCACGGCGGCCGTGTAGAACCCGCTGACCGCCCGGGCGGCCTCCACCTCGCGCGTGAAGCGGACGCGGAACAGCTGGTCCTCGGCGAGCTCGGTCCGTACCGTCTTGATCGCCACGCGCCGGCCCGACGCCGACCGCGCGAGATAGACCAGCCCCATGCCGCCGGCCCCGAGCCGTGCCAGCACCTCGAACGGGCCGATCCGCCGCGGGTCGTGCTGCGTCAGCTGCTCCATAACTTGCCTGCCACCTCCCCGTACGAGGCCGCAAACACAGCCCCGTGAAGCGTCTCACCACTGGGCACCACCCAGCGGTGCGCACTCTGATTCTTCCTGTCTGAGGCGATGGTGGCGAACCCGGGGGCGGACCGGGGTGTCTCACCCGTATTCGGACAGGTCAAGCGGACGTAAAATGTCGGCGATGCGCTGCTACGTCGCGGTTTGGCGGGGCTCGTCGGGGGCGGGGCGCTCGTCGGCCTCGTCACTTTCGGCCACATCGGCGCGTTCGGAGGAGTCGTTCGAATCGGCCGCTCCGGCGGCTTCGGCCGCGTCGGACGCTTCAGCGGCTCTGGTCGCTTCAGGCGCTTCAGGCGCTTCGGCCCCGCCGGCCGGCTCGCTCGCTTCGGCCTGCGTGGTCGCTTCGGCCGGCTCCGCCCGCGCGGGCAGTTCCGCCAGTACGGCGAAAGTGGCGCCCTGGTCGTCGGTGAGCACCGCGATCCGCCCGTACGGGGTGTCGAAGGGCTCCGCCTGGACCCGCCCGCCGAGCTCGACCGCCCGTGCGGCGGCCCCGTCGCAGTCACCGACCACGAAATAGACCAGGAAGTGGTCGGGCATCTCGGCCGGGAACGCGTCCCCCATGACACTGCGGCCGCCGATGGCAGTGTCGGGGCCGGGGTCGGCGCCGGCCGGGGACCAGGTCCTGAAGTCCTCGCCCGCCTCGTCCAGGTCGAAGCCCTGGAAGCCGAAGACGCTCTCGTAGAAGGGGTCGGTACGGGTCTTGTCCCGCGCGTACACCTCGGTCCAGCAGAAGGAGCCCGGCCGGTCCCGCACCTCGAACCCGGCGTGGCTGCCGGCCTGCCACAGACCGAAGACCGCGCCGCCGGGGTCGGCCGCCGCGGCCGTCGTGCCCAGTGGGGGCACCGGCAGCGGGTCGGTCACCATCTGGCCGCCCGCCTCCCTGATCCGCGCGGCGAGCACGGTGACGTCGTCGGCGGCGAAGTAGATCCCCCAGGCGGTGGGCATGCGGCCGTCACGCTTGGGCGCGAGGGCCGCCACTTTCTTGCCGCCGCTGAGGGCGTTGACGAACGCCGTCTGCCCCGCCCTGCCCGACCAGCCCGTGCGCGCCCGGTCGTCGATGCCGGGATCCGCGAAGGTCCAGCCGAACAGCCCGCCGTAGAACCGCTTGCCCGCTTCGACGTCGTCCAGCGTCACATCGACCCAGCACGGCATGCCTTCCGTGTATGCGGCCATGGCCCGGATCCTTCCGTCGCGCAGGGCGGGGCGATGTGTGGCGCCCGTCACCCTCAAGCTAACGGCCGCCCGCGCTCCACGCAGGGAAACAAATCGAACAAGTGCTCCCTTGTCGGGGCATCGCGCCAGGCGGGGCAGGGTTGTCCACCAAAGTTGTCCACAGGCTGTTGATAAGACTATTCGGGTTCGAGCCGTCCGGAGCGGGTCGGCGGGACCGGCGGTGAGGGGCGCCCGGGCCGGGGCGGGCTGGCCGGTTCCCCATTTGCAGTCGGCCGAATCGCGCTCCGATCACCCCTCGGTAAGCTGACGGCATGACAGGACAAGTACGCACCGTCGACGGCCGCGTGGCCGGACGACGCGGTCAGGCGACGCGGCAGAAGCTGCTCGACTGCCTCAGCGAGATGCTCAGCTCCTCGCCCTACCGCGACGTCAAAGTCATCGATGTGGCCCGGAAGGCGGGCACTTCACCCGCGACGTTCTACCAGTACTTCCCTGATGTGGAGGGCGCCGTCCTCGAAATCGCGGAAGAAATGGCCAAGGAGGGCGCCGGGTTGACCGAACTCGTCTCCGGCCGCTCCTGGGTGGGCAAGGCGGGCTGGGCGACCTCCGAGGAACTTGTCGAGGGCTTCCTCGACTTCTGGCGCAAAAACGACGCCATCCTCCGGGTCGTCGACCTCGGCGCGGCCGAGGGCGACAAGCGGTTCTACAAGATCCGCATGAAGATCCTGAACTCGGTCACCAACTCCCTTACGGACACGGTGAAGGAGCTCCAGGCCAAGGGCAAGGTCGACAAGGACGTCAGCCCCGCCGCGATGGCCGGCTCCCTCGTCGCGATGCTCGCGGCGGTCGCCTCGCACCAGAAGGGCTTCCAGACCTGGGGTGTGAAGCAGAACGAACTGCGCCCCAACCTCGCCCTGTTGGTCCACCTGGGCATCACCGGCAAGAAGCCGACGAAGTAGGACGACGTAACCCGTCCCTCGATCCGGCCCCCCGAGGGAGCCGGTGTCGCCCCCAGTCCTGTCAGCGCAGCGGCGGGCCCGCACCGGTCCGCCGCTGCGGCGTTTCCAGCGGTTTCACACGTCCGGCGCGCTCGCGTCCGGCGCCGTCAGGAGTCCCCCGGCCCGGTGGCCGCCCGTTCCTCCAGCCGGAAGAGCCGGATCTGCCGCTCCACCCTCGCCTGGTACGTCGCATAGGGCGGCCAGAACCTCAGCGCCTCCTCCCACACCGCCTCCCGCTCCGCGCCCTCCAGCAGCCGCGCCCGCACCTCGATGTCCTTGCCGCGCCAGCTGATCCGGGCGTCCGGGTGCTTAATGAGATTGGCGGTCCAGGCGGGATGCCCCGGCCGGCCGAAGTTGCTGCCGACGAGGATCCAGCCGCCGCCCGGCTCCAGCGGCATGCACGCCAGCGGGGTGGTGCGCGGCTCGCCGCTCCTGGCGCCCTGCGCCGTGAGGACCACACCGGGCAGCATCCGCGCGCTGGGCAGCACCCTGCCCCGCGTCAGGCGGTGGACGGCACGGTCCATGGCCGGGACGACATGCGGGGCGATCCGGGCGAAGGCGCGGGTCGACGACAGCTTCTGCACGAGGCGCGTTCCGGGCGGCATCAGGACGTCACCTCTCGCTCCACCCCGGGACCGGCGACTGCCACCGCGTCCCCCTCCCGCGTACCGTCGAAGAGACCCGCGACCCGCGCCGCGCGGTCGCGCAGCCGGTGGACGGGGCCGAACAGCAGCTCGTCCGACGCCGCCCGCTTGAAGTACAGGTGCGCGTCGTGCTCCCACGTGAACCCGATCCCGCCGTGCAGCTGGACGGCCTCCGCCGTGGTCGTGCGCAGCGCCTCGACGGCCTGCGCGAGCGCCAGGCCGCCGGTGGCGGGGTCCCAGGCCGCGTAGTACGCCGCCGAACGCGCCGCCCGTACCTGTACGTAGAGGTCCGCCAGCCGGTGCTTGACCGCCTGGAAGGAGCCGATCGCCCGCCCGAACTGCTCACGGGCCTTGACGTGGTCGACGGTGCGCTCCAGCGCGTACGAGGCCGCGCCGACCCCTTCGGCGGCGAGCACGACGGCGGCGGTGCGCCCGGCGTCCGCCAGCGCGCCGGGCACGTCGGCGGCGTCGTCCTCGCCCAGCAACTCCGCTTCGGTCTCGCGCAGTTGCACGCGGGCCTGGGTGCGGGTCTCGTCCAGGGTGGTCCGCCGCACGCGGACCAGCCCCGGCGCCCCGGCCCGTACGAGGAACAGCAGGGTCCGGCCGCGCGCGAAGCCCCCGGTGTGCGCGGCGACGACCAGCAGGCCGGCGCTGTGCCCGTCGAGCACCTGCGCCGCTTCCCCGTACAGGGTCCACGTGCCGCCCGGCCTCCCGGAGCCGGTACGCCGGGCCTGTACGCCGCCGGACCGGCCTCCGCCCGCCCACGCGCCGCCGGTGGTGTCGTCGGTGAGGCCGAGCGCCGCGGACAGGCCGCCGCCGGGTACGGCGAGGGTGGCGGTCAGCGTGCCGTCTGCGACGGACGGGAGCAGGGCCTCGCGCTGGGCGTCCGTGCCGAGGGCGGCGACCAGGGGGGCGGCGAGCACGGTGGTGGCGAGCAGCGGTGACGGCAGGAGGACCCGGCCCGTCTCCTCGCAGGCGAGAGCGAGCTCGACGGTCCCGCAGCCGACTCCGCCGTACGCGGCGGGCAGGGCGAGGCCCGGCAGCCCGATCTGCTCGGCGAGCTGCCGCCAGAGGCCGTCGTCGTACCCGGCGGCGGTCCGTACGGCCGACTTCACCTCGTCGGGACCGCTCCGCTTGGCCAACAGCTCGCGCAGCGTGCGCCGGATCTCTTCCTGCTCCACGGTGAAGGCGGCGTCCATGGAACTCCCTCCCTGTCTGACGGGCCGTCATGTTAGGGGCGAGGAAGCGAGATGCACAGAGGCGCGGGGCGACCGCTCTCCTCCTCGCGTCGCACGGAAGCCGGTGCGACGGACGGTATCTGATGTACCGTCAGATATATGCTGGCTCCCCGCTCCCCCCGCAAGGTGGCCGTCGTCGGCGCGGCCCTCTCCGACTGTGGACGCGTCGACGAGGCCACTGCCTACGCCCTCCACGCCCAGGCCGCCCGCCGCGCCCTCGCCGACTCCGGTCTCGACCGGTCCGTCGTCGACGGCTTCGCCTCCGCCGGCCTCGGCACGCTCGCGCCGGTCGAGGTCGCCGAGTACCTGGGGCTGCGCCCCACCTGGGTCGACTCGACCGGCGTCGGCGGCTCCAGCTGGGAAGTCATGGCCGCGCACGCCGCCGACGCGATCGCCGCCGGCCACGCCAACGCCGTACTGCTCGTGTACGGCTCGACGGCCCGCGCCGACATCAAGGCGGGGCGCCGCACCTCGAACCTGTCGTTCGGCGGGCGCGGCCCCCTCCAGTTCGAGGTCCCGTACGGGCACACGCTCGTCGCCAAGTACGCGATGGCCGCCCGCCGCCACATGCACGAGTACGGCACGACCCTGGAGCAGCTCGCCGAGGTCGCCGTCCAGGCGCGGGCGAACGCGGCGACCAACCCCGACGCGATGTTCCGCGACCCGGTGACGGTGGACGACGTGCTGTCCGGTCCGCTGATCGCCGACCCGTTCACCAAGCTGCACTGCTGCGTCCGCAGCGACGGCGGCTGCGCGGTGCTGATGGTGGCGCAGGAGTACGTGACCGACGCGGCCAAGGCTCCGGTGTGGGTACTGGGCTCCGGGACCGCCGTCTCGCACACCACCATGTCCGAGTGGGACGACTTCACCGTCTCCCCGGCCGCCGTCTCCGGGCGCCTGGCCTTCGAGCGGGCGGGCGTGCGCCCCTCGGACATCGACCTCGCGGAGATCTACGACGCCTTCACCTACATGACGCTGGTGACGCTGGAGGACCTCGGGTTCTGCGCGAAGGGCGAGGGCGGCGCCTTCGTCGAGAAGGGCCGGCTGCTGCGCGACGGCGCGCTGCCGGTGAACACCGACGGCGGCGGCCTGTCCGCCTGCCACCCGGGGATGCGGGGCCTGTTCCTGCTGGTGGAGGCGGTACGGCAACTGCGCGGCGAGGCGGGCGACGGCCAGGTCGTCACACCGGACGGCAGCCTGCCGGAGCTGGCGGTGGCGTCCGGGACGGGCGGCTGGTTCTGCTCGTCGGGCACGGTGGTGCTGGGCCGGTAGCGGCGACGCGCGGTCACTGCGGCGTACCGGCCGAGGGTGCCGAACCGTTGTCCCGGCGGAGCACTGCGAGCTGCCTCACCTCACGTCACTCGCCCGGTCCACCCCGTTCGAGTGGCGCCGGCCTCGGAGAGCGGATGATGGCTCGATGACCGCCTTCCACGAGACCCTCCGCTCGCTGCGCGTATGGGACACCACCCTCCCCGCCTTCGACCCGGACACCGCGCCCGCCGATCCGCTGCCCCTCTTCCGCCAGTGGTTCGTGGCGGCGGCGGAGGCCGGGCAGAGCGAGCCGCACACCATGTCGCTGGCCACCGTCGGCCCGGACGGGCTGCCCGACGTGCGGACGCTGATGCTGCACGACGCCGACGAGCGGGGCTGGCACTTCGCGTCGCACGCCACCAGCACCAAGGGCCGCCAGCTCGCCGCCGACCCCCGGGCGGCGCTCGGCTTCTACTGGCCGGTCCAGGGCCGCCAGGTCCGGGTACGGGGCCAGGTCGCCGGCGGGACGCCCGAAGAGGCCGCCGCCGACCTGCACGCCCGCTCGACGGGGGCGCTGGCGTCGGCGCTGGTGGGGCGGCAGAGCGAGGTGCTGCCCTCGCGGGAGGAGCTGGCGCGGGCGAGCGAGGCGGCCTGGGCGCGGGCGGAGGCCGAACCGGACGCCGAGTCGGCGACCTGGACGGTGTACGTGCTGGAGCCGCGCGAGGTCGAGTTCTTCCAGGGCGACGAGCGGCGACGGCACGTACGGCTGCGCTACCGGCGGGAGGGGGACGCCTGGGTCAGGGAGTTGCTCTGGCCGTGACGGGCGCCGGTCCGCCCCTTCGCGCACGACGCACGAAGACGCCACCCCACGCGCCGGGCCCCACCGAAGGCGTGGCCACCGCTCAGCTCTGCCTGTCCCCGGAGGACTCGGCCGTCCGGAAGACGGGGACCGCCGGCCCTTCGCCCTCCCGCCGGAAGGTGACCGCCAGCTCCATCCCGATCCGCAGGTCCGCCTCCGCGCAGCCGACGATCTCCGTCATCATGCGCGGCCCCTCCGCCAGGTCCACGACGGCGGCCGTGTACGGGACGCGGGCGCCGAAGGGCGGCAGGTCGTTGCGGTGGACGACCGACCAGGTGTAGAGCGTCGCGCGTCCGCTCGCCCGCTCCCACACGACGTCCTCGCTCCAGCAGTACGGGCAGAACTCGCGGGGGTAGTGGTGCGGCCGGCCGCAGGCGCGGCAGCGGCGCAGCAGCAGACGGCCGTCGGCGGCGGCGTCCCAGTAGGGGCGGGTGAACGCGTCGATGCCGGGCACGTCGGCGCTCATGCCCCCAGCCATCCGATCGCGTCGTCGAGGGACCACGTCTGCCAGGACAGGGTGAAGAGGGCGACGAGCGAGATGAGCGCCATCATGGCGTTCTGCCCCTGCTCGGCCCAGTCGTGGATCATCAGGACGAGGTAGAGGAGGTTCAGGAGCAGCCCGCCGGCCAGCGCGACGGGCGTCAGGAACCCGGCGACCAGGCCGAGTCCGAGGGCGAGTTCGGCGTAGACGACGACGTACGCCATCGTGCGCGGCCGGGGCGCGACCACGGTGTCGAATCCGCGCTTCACCGCGGGCCACCGATGCTTCCGGGCGACGTCCGCCGCCCAGGCGATGCCCGTGCCGCGCTCGAACCAGCCCTTCTTGTCCTTGTGGCGCCAGCTCTCCAGCCACCACAGGCCGAGGCCGACGCGCAGCACCGCGAGCCATTGCGCGCCGTCGAGCCAGAGGGTCCGCATCCCGCTCCACCACCCCTTCGTCCGCCCCCGCGCCACCTATCTGACGGTACGTCAGTTCAGCGGACGGGGCGGGCTTCGCGCAAGGGGCGGGGGCCCGCGACTGTCCGTGACCGATTCGCAACCGATTTCGGTCTTGACCGAGACCCATCAACGAGGTGCGCCGTTAGGCTCACGAATCATGACCAATACCACCCACGACCACCCCGTCTACGTCATAGGCGGCGGGCCGGGCGGACTGGCCGCCGCGGCGGCCCTGCGCGAACGGGGCGTGCGCGCCGTCGTCCTGGAGAAGTCCGACGCGGTCGGAGCGTCCTGGCGGGCCCACTACGACCGGCTGCGCCTGCACACCACACGGCGCCTGTCCGGCCTGCCCGGACTGCCGATGCCGCGCGCGTTCGGGCGGTGGGTGGCGCGGGACGACGTGGTGCGGTACCTGGAGAAATACGCCGCCCACCACGAGCTGGAGATCGTCACCGGCGTCGAGGTCTCCCGCGTCGAGCCCGCCCCCGGGCAGGACGGCGGCTGGCTGCTGCACGCCACCGGCGGCCGCGAGCTGACCGGTTCGGCGGTGGTGGTCGCCACCGGCTACAACCACACGCCGTACGTCCCCGAGTGGCCCGGCCGCGACACGTACACCGGCGAATTCACGCACGCGGCCCACTACCGCAACCCGCGTCCGTACGAGGGCATGGACGTCCTGGTCGTCGGCACGGGCAACACGGGCGCGGAGATCGCCGTGGACCTCGCGCAGGGCGGCGCGGCGCGCGTGCGCCTGGCGGTGCGCACCGCCCCGCACATCGTCCGCCGCTCGACGGCGGGCTGGCCGGCGCAGGCCACCGGCATCCTCGTACGCCGCCTGCCGGTCCGGCTGGTGGACCGGGCCGGCGCCCTGATGGGCCGGCTCGCGGTCCCCGACCTGTCGGCACACGGCCTGCCGCGTCCGTCCACCGGCCTCTACTCGCGGGTGCGGGAGGGCGCGATCCCGGTGCAGGACGCCGGACTGATCGCCGCCGTGAAGCGCGGGGCCGTGGAGCCGGTGGCGGCGGTCGACTCCTTCGAGCAGGACAAGGTCGTCCTTGCGGACGGCACCCGGATCTCACCGCGGGCGGTGATCGCGGCCACCGGATACCGGCGCGCCCTGGACGGTCTGGTCGGCGACCTCGGCGTACTGGACGGACGGGGCCGGCCCGTGGTGCACGGGGCGCGGACGCCGCCGAAGGCGCCGGGCCTGTACTTCACGGGGTTCACCAACCCGATCAGCGGCATGTTCCGTGAGATGGCCCTCGACGCCCGGAAGATCGCCAAACGGATCGCGAAGGGGCGCGGGTCCGGCCGCTGATCCGGGCGGCGCGCCCCCGCCGCCCGGGCCCGCCACCTGGCCACGGCGGGGTTCCGCAGCCGTGCCCGCATGATGGATCTCCGGAACTCTGTCCGCCTTTCCGTCCGTTGCCCCGCGACGGAACCCGCCCGAGGATGTGACCGATGGACGACTCCGAACTTCTGGCGGAACGCTTCGAGGCCCACCGCGGGCATCTGCGTGCCGTCGCGTACCGGATGCTGGGCTCGCTGAGCGAGGCGGAGGACGCCGTACAGGAGGGGTGGCTGAGGCTCAGCCGCTCCGACACCACCGAGGTCGCGAACCTGGGCGGCTGGCTGACGACCGTCGTGGGGCGGGTGTGCCTGGACATGCTGCGCTCCCGCACATCACGCCGCGAGGACCCGTTGGACGTGCACGAGTACGCGCATGTGCCCGACCCCGTCGTCAGCCGGGCCGACCGGGCCGACCCCGAGCACCAGGCGCTGCTCGCCGACTCGGTGGGGCTCGCGCTCCTCGTCGTACTGGAGACACTGCCGCCCGCGGAGCGGATGGCGTTCGTCCTGCACGACATGTTCGCCGTGCCGTTCGACGACATCGCCCCCGTCGTCGAGCGCACCCCGGCCGCGACCCGGCAGCTCGCCAGCCGGGCCCGGCGCCGGGTCCGGGCGTCTCCGCCGCCGGAAGCCGACCTCGGCCGGCAGCGCCAGGTCGTCGACGCCTTCCTCGCCGCTTCGCGCGGGGGCGACTTCGACGCGCTTCTCGCGCTGCTGGACCCGGACGTCGTCCTGCGGGCCGACACCGGATTCGTGACCGCCGGAGCGGTGAAGCCGCTCCACGCCTCCAGGATCGTGCGGGGCGCGCGGACCGTGGTCGAGCAGGCGCTCACGTTCTCCCGGTTCTCGCCGTACGCGCGGCCGGCGCTCGTCAACGGCGCGGTGGGGCTCGTCACGGCGGTGGACGGGCGGACGTTCTCCGTCATGCACTTCACCCTCCGGGACGGAAGGATCGCCGAAATCAACATCCTGGCCGACACCGACCGGCTGAACCGGCTGGAACTCCCCGTCCTCGACGACTGACACCGGGTCTTGACGGGACCGCGGCCCGGGTAGGGAGAGGGGAGGG
>NZ_VBVX01000238.1 GCF_005981925.1 Streptomyces albidochromogenes | reverse complement strand
GCACCCGAGCCGCCCGCCCCTGGCCCCGGTCCGGCACCCGCTCCCGAGCCGGGCCCCGGGCCGGTTCCGCCGGGGCCGGCTCCGGACCCCATTCCCAAGCCGCCGGGGCCCGATCCCGTACCCGACCCCGAGCCGCAGCCGGGGCCGGCCGGACCTTGATCAGTCGGCGCGTACCTCCGACCGGTCACCGCCCCACAGGGTGTGGAACGCGCCCTCGCGGTCGGTGCGCCGGTAGGAGTGCGCCCCGAAGAAGTCGCGCTGCCCCTGGGTGAGGGCCGCGGGCAGCCGCTGGGCGCGCAGCGCGTCGTAGTACGCGAGCGCCGCCGAGAAGCCCGGCGTCGGGACGCCGCGCAGCGCCGCGCCCGCCACTACCGCGCGCCAGTCCTCCTGCGCAGCGCCGATCTCCTCGGTGAACCCCTTGTCGGACAGCAGGCTCACCAGCCCCGGCTCGGCGTCGTACGCCGCCCTGATCCGGTCGAGGAACGCGGCCCGGATGATGCACCCCGCGCGCCAGACGGCGGCCACGGCGCCGAGATCGATTCCCCAGTCGTACGTCTCGCTGCCCGCCCGGATCTGGTGGAAGCCCTGCGTGTACGACACGATCTTGGACGCGTACAGCGCCTGCTCCACCTGAGCGGCGAAGGCGGCCGCCTCCGCTTCCCCGAGCGGCGCCGCCGCCGGGCCGGGCAGCTCCCGGGAGGCCCGGCGCAGCTCCGTGTGGCCGGACAGCGAACGGGCGAAGACCGCCTCCGCGATGCCCGAGACCGGCACGCCCAGATCGAGCGCGATCTGGACCGTCCACCGGCCGGTGCCCTTCTGCTCCGCCTCGTCGGCGACGACGTCGACGAACGGCTCGTCGGTGGCGTCGTCGATGTGCGACAGCACCTCGGCGGTGATCTCGATCAGGTACGAGTCCAGCCGGCCGGTGTTCCACGAACGGAACGTCCGCGAGATCTGCTCCGGGCTGTACCCCGCGACGGAGCGCAGCAGGTGGTATGCCTCCGCGATCAGCTGCATGTCGGCGTACTCGATGCCGTTGTGCACCATCTTGACGAAGTGGCCGGCGCCGTCCGGACCGATGTGGGCGACGCAGGGAGTGCCGTCCTTCGCCTTCGCGGCGATCCTCTCCAGCAGCGGGCCCAGTGACGCGTACGCCTCGGCCGACCCGCCCGGCATGATGCTCGGACCGTGCAGCGCGCCCTCCTCACCGCCGGAGACGCCCGTGCCGACGAAGTGGACACCGAGTTCCCGCAGTTCCTTCTCGCGTCTCCTGGTGTCCTCGAAGTGCGCGTTGCCGCCGTCGATGACGACGTCTCCGGGCTCCAGCAGCGGCGCGAACTCGCGGATCACCGCGTCGGTCGGCTCGCCGGCCTTCACCATGAGGATCAAGCGGCGCGGCCGTTCCAGGGCGGCCACGAAGTCCTCGGCGCTCTCCGCCGGTACGAAGGCGCCCTCGTCACCGAACTCCTCGACGAGGGCGCGCGTCCTGGCGGCGGTGCGGTTGTGCACCGCCACCGTGAGGCCGTTGCGGGCGAAGTTGCGGGCGAGGTTGCCGCCCATCACCGCCAGCCCCGTTACACCGATCTGGGCCTTGTCACTCATGCGTGAGCTCCTGGGGTGTCCGTGTCTGCGTCCGTGGGGGTACGTACCGACGGACCCGGCTGTTCACCGATCTTCGCGCCGCGCTGCGGCTTCCGCGCTCCGGACCGGCCCGTCCGGCCGTCGGTCCGTCAATATGCCCCTGGCAGGGGTGAGTTCGGCGTACAAGCCCTTGTCACGGAGCGTACGGTGGCCCTACTTTTGCCGATTGCGACGAGTCCGACGCGTGACGTGAGTGGGGGGAATCGAGCATGGCCGCATCCGGTCGACACCGCCGGTACCAGCCGAGCCGCATCAACCGTGCATCGCTCACGGTCACGGCCTCGGGCGCCGGGATAGCCCTGCCCCTGGTCGCGCCGGGAGCCGCCGACGCCGCTTCGGTGGACGTGTGGGAGAAGGTCGCGGCCTGCGAGTCGACGAACAACTGGCAGATCAACACGGGCAACGGCTACTACGGCGGCCTCCAGTTCAAGCAGTCCACCTGGCAGGCGTACGGCGGCACGGCCTACGCCCCGCGCGCCGACCTGGCGACCAAGGACGAGCAGATCTCCGTGGCCGAGAAGGTCCTCAAGGGGCAGGGGCCGACGGCGTGGCCGCTGTGCTCCGTACGGGCCGGCCTGACCCGGGGCGGCGACGCGCCGGACATCAGCACCGGGCCGAAGGCCGCCCCCGTCAAGGCGAAGCAGCCCGGGAAGGCGCCGGCCCCCACCGCGCACGGCGAGACCCGCACGCCCGAGCCGAAGGCCGGGGCGAAGCGCGACGGGGCGAAGAAGGACGGGGCCAAGGGGAAGACGTACACCGTCGCCGGCGGTGACACCCTCTCCACCATCGCGGACGCCGAGGACGTCAGGGGCGGCTGGCAGCGCCTGTACGCCGCCAACCGCGAGGTCGTCGGCGCGGACCCCGACCTCATCCTGCCGGGACAGCGGCTGACGCTGGACGGCGCGCACAGATCCTCGCCCGGCAAGAAGGCGGGACAGCGGGCCGGCCGGGGGAGCGAGGCCGAGCGGGTCACGGCCCCGAGGCCGCCCAAGGCACCCAAGAAGGAGAGCAGGTCCACGGGCCTCTCCGCCCCGGTGGACGCCGGCCCCAGTACGCCGTACCGGGCGGCCGGTTCCTCCTGGGCCAGGGGCTACCACACCGGGGTCGACTTCCCGGTGCCCACCGGCACCGCGGTGAAGTCCGTCGCCCCCGGCCGGGTCGTGTCGGCCGGCTGGGGCGGGGCGTACGGCTACCAGGTCGTCGTCCGGCATGCCGACGGCAAGTACAGCCAGTACGCGCACCTGTCCGCGCTCACCGTCCGCGAGGGCCAGAGCGTCGGCGCGGGCCAGCGCATCGGCCGTTCCGGCTCCACCGGCAACAGCACGGGCCCGCACCTCCACTTCGAGGTGCGCACCGGGCCCGGCTACGGCTCCGACATCGACCCGCTGGCCTACCTCAGGGCCGGTGGCGTCGCCGTCTGAGTCCGGGACGGCGGGCCCGCGGGACGCGTACGCAGCCGCGGTCGCGGCCCGGGCGTCGCGGCCGCCGGCGGCTCCGTCCGTGCCGCGGGTGCCGTCCGCGCCGCCGGTCCGGACGGCACCCGCGGCACGGACGTGACGGCCGGTCCGGACGACACCGGCGTCCGCGCCGGTACGCCCCGCGGCCGCTGCTGCTCGGCGTGCGCCCCCAGCCGCTCCGTCGTCAGCAGGATCAGCCCGCCCGCCGCCACGACGCCGCAGCCGAGCGCCAGTACCGTGCCGGTCACGCCGTACCGGAAGTGCTCACCGAACAGGGTGATGCCCACGGCGGCCGCGACCACCGGGTTGGCCACGGTGACCGTCGCCAGCGGGGCGGCCAGGCCGGCGCCCCGGTAGGCCGCCTGGGAGAGCATCATGCCGGTGGCCGCGAGCCCCGCCACGGCCAGCAGGCTCGGCAGCTGCCCGGTCGGTCCGCCGGGACCGCCCGCCGCCGTCCAGTCGACCGCCACCGTCTTGGTGAACACCGAGGCGATGCCGAACGCGCCGCCCGCCGCCGTGGCCAGCAGCACGCTGCGTACCACCGCGCGGCGCACCCGCCGCGCCACGAGGAAAAGAACCGCCACCCCGCCGGCCGTCACCAGCGCCACCGCGAGCCGCTCACCGCCGGCCAGGGACTGCGCGTCCGCCGTGCCGGTGAGCGACAACAGGCCCGCGAGCCCGGCCGACGCCATGATCGCCCCGCGCCAGGCGGCGGCGCCCGCCCCGCGCCGTACGAACACGGCCGCCATCGGCAGCGCGAAGACGATGGTCAGTGCTCCCAGCGGCTGCACCAGGGACAGCGGCCCGTACGCGAGCGCCCCGACGTGCAGCAGCGCGCCCAACCCGTTGAGCGCCACGGCGGCCCACCACGCGCCGTGGCGCAGCGGGGCGTACGGGCGGGCCGGGGTCGTGGCCGCCACGCGCTCCTGGACGATGGCCCCGGCCGCGTAGGCGACAGCGGAGACCAGCGCCAGCAGCACGGACAGCGCGAGAGCACTCATGTGCTCCACGATCTCTCCTCGGAGCGTTCGCGTCGTCGTCCTTGAGCACGCATTCGGACGTACTGCCGACGTAGTACGGGGGTACGGCCGAAGTCCTCCTCCCGGTGATCGCCTCCCCTCCCCGGGGCGGAGGACAGCGGGCCCTTTCCCTGCCACGGCGGCGTGTGACACTGGCCCCGACGGAAGGGTGGGGGAGACATGGACCTGGCGGAAGTGGCGTCGGTGGGCGGGTTCTTCGCGCTGAGGACCGGGACGCCCGACCGGGGCGCTCATGTGCCGCTCGCGCGGATCTACGCCGGTGACACGGCCCCGCTGACGTTCCGCGTCGACAAGGTCGCCGCCCGGCTCGCGGCCCCCGAGCGCAGAGTGGCCGCCTCCGTCGCGCACCTGGGGCTCGCCGCCCGGCTGTGGTCGCTCGCGCTGGGCCCGGCCGCCCTGTACGGCGAGTTCCCCGACCTGCCGCCGGCCGGTCTGCGGTGGGACGCCGACCTCGCGTCGCCGCACGACCTGTGGCTCACGGCGCCGCCGCGCCCGCTGCCCGCCACCGCCGAGCGCGTCCGCGAGGTGGTCCAGTACGGCCACCTCGCGCCCCTCGCCGACGCGTTGTGCCGGGACGGCCGCATCTCGCACGCGCTCCTGCGGGGCAACGCCGGCTCGGCACTGGCCGGCGCGGCCCGCGAACTGCACGCCTGGGGCCGCGCGAACGGGCGGCCCGAGGTGGGGGAACGGGCCCTCGCCCTGGCCGCCGAGCTCTTCCGCGACCCGGACCTGCGCGCCACCGGCACGCTGGACGGGGCGTCCTTCCGCCGCCGCAGCTGCTGCCTCTACTACCGGTGCCCGTCCGGTGGCCTGTGCGGCGACTGCGCGTTCGAGCGCCCTCCGGTGCGCTCCGTGCGGCGGTCTTCCGCACAGCCCGTATCTGAGTGACCATCAAGGGAAGGCGACGACGGGGGGACCGCGATGAAGGTGGGACTGCTCACCCGTGAGTATCCGCCGGACGTGTACGGCGGAGCCGGCGTCCATGTCGAGTTCCTCGCCCGCGAGTTGCGCGCCCTCGCCCAGGTCGAGGTGCACTGCTGGGGCGCCCGTGAAACCCTGGGCGCGGTCCACGGCCACCGCCCCGACGACGCCCTCGGGCACGCCAACGAAGCCCTGCGCGCCTTCTCCGTGGACCTGCGGATGGCCGCCGCGCTCGACGGGTGCGACCTGGTCCACTCCCACACCTGGTACACCGGCCTCGCGGGCCACTTCGCGAAGCTGCTGCACGGCCTGCCGCACGTCATGACCGCGCACTCGCTGGAGCCCCTGCGCCCCTGGAAGGCCGAGCAGCTCGGCGGTGGCTACACCCTGTCGAGCTGGGCCGAGCGCACCGCGATCGAGTCCGCCGACACCGTCGTCGCCGTCTCGCACGGCATGCGCGCCGACATCCTGAGCAGCTACCCGGCCCTCGATCCCGGCCGGGTGCGCGTGGTGCACAACGGCATCGACACCTCGCTCTACCGGCCCGACCCGGCCACCGACGTGCTGGAGCGCGTGGGCATCGACCCCAAGCGTCCGTACGCCCTCTTCGTCGGCCGGATCACCCGCCAGAAGGGCGTCCCCCACCTGCTGCGGGCCGCCCGCGCGCTCGACCCGGGCACCCAGCTCGTCCTGTGCGCCGGCGCCCCCGACACCCCGGAGATCGAGCGGGAGTTCCGCGACCTCGTCGACGAACTGCGCCGCACCCGCCGCGGTGTGCACTGGATCGAGCGGATGCTGCCGCGCCCGGACGTCGTCCAGCTCCTGACCCACGCCGCGGTGTTCGTGTGCCCGTCGGTGTACGAGCCGCTCGGCATCGTGAACCTGGAGGCCATGGCGTGCGGCACGCCCGTCGTCGCCTCCGCGGTCGGCGGCATCCCCGAGGTGGTCGAGCACGGCGGCACCGGGCTGCTCGTTCCGTACGACGAGTCGCAGCCCGCGGCCTTCGAGGCGGGTCTGGCCGCGGCCGTCGACCGGCTGACCGGGGACCGGGACGCGGCGGCGCGGATGGGCGAGGCGGGCCGCGAACGGGCGGTGCGAGAGTTCGGCTGGGACGCCGTGGCGCGCCGTACCGCGGTCGTGTACGAGGAGATTCTCAAGTCAAAGTAGCGAGCAGGAGGCGGCAGATGCGCGGTGGACCTTCGGTGCTCGGGATCGTACTGGCCGGCGGGGAGGGCAAGCGGCTGATGCCGCTGACCGCCGACCGGGCCAAACCGGCGGTGACGTTCGGCGGCACGTACCGGCTCGTCGACTTCGTCCTGTCGAACCTGGTGAACGGCGACATCCTGCGCAACTGCGTGCTGACGCAGTACAAGTCGCACTCGCTCGACCGCCATGTGACCACCACCTGGCGGATGTCCAGCCTCCTGGGGAACTACGTCACCCCGGTGCCCGCCCAGCAGCGGCTCGGGCCGCGCTGGTACCTGGGGAGCGCCGACGCGATCCTCCAGTCGCTCAACCTCGTGTACGACGAACAGCCCGACTACATCGCCGTGTTCGGCGCCGACCACGTCTACCGCATGGACCCCCGGCAGATGCTCCGCCGCCACATCGAGAGCGGCGCGGGCGTCACCGTCGCCGGCATCCGGGTGCCGCGCACCCAGGCGTCGTCCTTCGGGGTGATCACGCCCGCCGCCGACGGGACCAGGATCGAGCGGTTCCTGGAGAAGCCCGCCGACCCGCCGGGCCTGCCGGGCGACCCGCGCCGCGTCTTCGCCTCCATGGGCAACTACATGTTCACCGCCAAGGTGCTCGTCGACGCCCTGCACCGGGACGCGGAGGACGAGAACTCGGTGCACGACATGGGCGGCTCGATCCTGCCCATGCTCACCGAGCGCGGGGTGGCGCAGGTCTACGACTTCGACGACAACCACGTGCCGGGGGAGTCCCCGCGCGAGCACGGCTACTGGCGCGACGTCGGCACCCTCGACACGTACTACGACGCGCACATGGACCTCATCTCCGGCCAGCCGCAGTTCAGCCTGCACAACCGGCGCTGGCCCGTCTACACGCACCCCGGCCAGCTGCCCCCGGCCCGTTTCGTCTCCGGGGGCATCGCGGGTGAGTCGATCGTCAGCGCGGGCTGCTGCATCGGCGGCCAGGTCACGCGCTCGGTGCTCTCGCCGGGCGTGGTGGTGGAGGAGGGGGCCGTGGTGCAGGGGTCCGTCCTGCACGACAACGTCCGCATCGGCCGGGGCGCGGTCGTCAGGGGCTCGATACTCGACAAGAACGTCGACGTACCGCCCGGGGCGACGATCGGGGTGAACCCGGAGCGCGACGAGCAGCTCTACACCGTCTCGAAGAACGGCGTCATCGCGCTCGGCAAGGGACAGGTGGTGTCGTGACGCGCGGCCACGGGTGACCGGGTGCCGCGCGTGACCGGTGCCGTCCCTGACCGGCCCGCGCGTGACCGCCCGTGTGAGATGCGTCGCTGCGGGCCCTTACCGGGGTGAGGGGTTTGGCGCCGGGCCGCCCGCTTACGTAGAGTTCGGATTTTGGTACTTCACAAGCGGCACATGCGGCACGAGCGACACGAGGACAGCAGCGGCGATGACGGTGACAGAGGACAGTCCGGCGGCGTACGACGACATCCCGGACGGCCAGGACACCCAGGCGTTCGGCCCCGGCATCGACCCGGACCGCATGTCCGTCTGCCTGAGCGTGCTCGACGAGCTCGACAAGCTGGACGTCGACCACCCCGACGCCATCGCGGTACGCCGCGCCACCGCCGGCATCTACCGGACCGTGAAGCAGCGCCGCCGCCAGGAGCGCCGCGCCGCGAAGACCGCCCACGACCGGGCCGTCACGCACGCCACGGCGACCGGCTCCGCCGACCGTATCGACGACGAGACGCAGGGCGTACTCCCCTCCTCCACGGCCACCGCCGAGATCGCCGGCATCCTCCAGCGGCCCAGGTCCTGCTACATCTGCAAGACCCGGTACGTCGAAGTCGACGCCTTCTACCACCAGCTGTGCCAGAAGTGCGCCGCCGAGAACCGGGCCCGCCGTGACGCCCGCACCGACCTGACCGGCCGGCGCGCGCTGCTCACCGGCGGCCGCGCCAAGATCGGCATGTACATCGCGCTGCGGCTGCTGCGCGACGGCGCGCACACCACCATCACCACGCGCTTCCCGAACGACGCGATCCGCCGCTTCAAGGCCATGCCGGACAGCGAGGAGTGGATCCACCGCCTCAAGATCGTCGGCATCGACCTGCGCGACCCGGCCCAGGTCGTCGCGCTCGCCGACTCGGTCGCGGCCGAGGGCCCGCTCGACATCCTGATCAACAACGCCGCGCAGACCGTCCGCCGCTCCCCGCGCGCGTACAGCGAGCTGATCGCCGCCGAGTCCGCCCCGCTGCCCGCCGGCGAGCTCCCGGCCGCCGAGGTCATCGGCGCCTTCGGCTCCGGCGCCCAGCTCTCCCTGCCCACGGCCCGCCCCGAGGGCCTCACCGCCCAGCAGGTCACCGATCTGGCGCTGGTCACGGGCTCGGCGTCGCTCGCCCGGATCGAGGCCGGTACGGCGATCGACGCGGGCGGGCTCGTACCCGACCTCGATGACACGAACAGCTGGATCCAGACAGTTTCCGAGGTCGACCCGGTCGAGCTGCTCGAAGTGCAGCTGTGCAACTCGACGGCGCCGTTCATCCTCATCAGCCGGCTGCGCCCGGCGATGGCCGCGGCCGCCGCCCGCCGCAAGTACGTCGTGAACGTCTCGGCGATGGAAGGCGTCTTCAGCCGCGGCTACAAGGGCGCCGGGCACCCGCACACCAACATGGCCAAGGCCGCGCTGAACATGCTCACCCGTACCAGCGCCCAGGAGATGCTGGAGTCCGACGGCATCCTGATGACGGCCGTGGACACCGGCTGGATCACCGACGAGCGCCCGCACCCGGACAAGATGCGGCTGGCCGAGGAGGGTTTCCACGCCCCGCTCGACCTGGTCGACGGCGCTGCCCGCGTCTACGACCCGATCGTGCGCGGCGAGGACGGCGAAGACCTCTTCGGCGTCTTCCTCAAGGACTATGCCCCCGCCAACTGGTAGGAGCGGGACGCGAGCGGGGTGGACGGCGGCCCGGGAAGGGCGTCACCCACCGGACCCGTGGGCCGCGGCGACGAGCTCCAGGACCGGCCGCCAGTCCTCCATGACCCCGGCGTCGAGGCCGCCGGTCTTCCCCGCGTCGTCGGCCTCGCGCGGCGTCACCGCCGCCGGTGCCGGCGGATCGCGCGCGAACGCCGCGGCCTCGCCGGGTGTCATCGCCCCGCCCTGGCGGCCCAGGGTCAGCTCGCTCTGCGGGGACAGCGGGCGGCCCGGCGCGATCGCCGCCAGGTAGCGCTTCGCGGGCACGTGCGGCTGTCCGAGCCGGGCCACCCGCGCACCGGGCAGCGGGCGCACCGCGTCGGCCGCCCGGTCCGCGTGCCCGCGTCGTCGCCGGGCCTCAGCAGGTGCCCCAGAGCATGGACGAGCCCCGCCACCTGCAGTTCTTTGGCGCTGGAGTGTGAGCGACGCGACACCTGCGCGGTCCGCGGCGCGTGGTCGTGCGGATCGACCGGATCGCCGTCGCGCCCGGGGGCGTCCCAGGCGCCCCGGCAGGCGTGCGGCAGGGACATCAATTCCTCGACGCCGCGCGGCTCCATGCCGTTTCCCTTGCGAGAAGTCCGGGTGCTGTCGCCCCGAGGAGATCAGCGCGTACCGGACTCGGGCTGAACGGGACACGAAGGACAGCAGGCCGAAAGGTGACGTAAACCATCGAGCGGAACCATGCTCATATGGGTACTCTGTTGCTCACGGACCGCCTCACCAAGGCCACTCCCGTCTGAGTAACCGGCGCCACCGCGACCGTAATGCCCCCATATTCCTGACCCATCGGGCGCCCGGTCGCCGCCGGCCCAGGCCAACGGCGACACGTCCGACGGGTTACGCGACACAGAGGAGTGCGCGGTGACGCCAGAGATGACAAAGCAGGACAAGCGATCGCACGATGGTGGCGAACGGGCCGGTCAGGCCCGTCGCCGCAGGCCCGACGAACTGGGCAGCCTGGAAGTGTGGTCCCGTTCCGCCCCGATCAGGCTGGCGGGGTACGAGGAGGACCTGGCGGAGCCGCACATCCTGCCGGGAATCGACTGAGCGAACCGAGTGCGACGGGCGTCCCCGCCCCGGCCCGCGACCGGGCCGGCGCGGGGACGCCGACGTCGTCACCGCGCGCGGCCGGCCGCCGGGGGTTCCACCTCCAGGAACCGCCGCCGGCGCGGTCCCCGGTACAGCAGGGCCGTCCAGCCGAGCCGGCCGAGCTCGGCCGCGCACCGGGTCAGCGCCTCCTGCTCCTCGTGCACGGCGCCGCCGCCCGGCGGGCCGGCCCACTCCACCCGGGCCGTGCCGGGGCGATCGCCCGCTTCCACCCGGTAGCCCGTCGCGGTCCGCGTGCCGTCGCCGTCCACCGCGGAGGCGGGGATCCCGGCGGCCTCCAGCACCAGGGCCACGGACCGCACCACCTGCCTGACCTCCCACGCCGCGGGCACGGCCTGCGGATCCTCGGCCCGCGTGTTCGTCAGGCGCCGGATCTGCATCAGCCCCTCGAACGCCACCCGCACCTCGGCGTCCCGCCGCCCGCCGGGCGCTCCGGGCGCCGGCCCGTCACCGGTGGCCGCCTCGAACGCTCCCGCCGTCATCGCCCCGCCTCCCCGCGTTCCGGATGGAACGACCGATTCTGTCAGGGCGGTCCCCCGGGGGCGAGAGCCGTCGGCGGCCGGAACTCACGGACGAGCGTGCGGTGCCACCAGGCGCCCGTCTCCCGCAGTTCGCGCCAGGTGGTGAAGCGGTAGCGGTAGACGCGGGCCCTGACGTGGGT
>NZ_VBVX01000237.1 GCF_005981925.1 Streptomyces albidochromogenes | reverse complement strand
GGGTGAGGGACGGGCCGAGGATCCAGGCGGCGATCTCGCGGATCGCGCCCTGGCCGCCCGGCACGGTCGTGACGGCGCGCGCGGCGCCGCGGACGGTGTCGTGGGCATTGGCGACCGCGACCGGCCAGCCCACGAGGGCCAGGCAGGACAGGTCGTTGACGTCGTTGCCGGCGTAGAGCACCCGCTCGGGGGCGACGCCCTGCTCCTCGCACCACTGCTTGAGGGCGAGGTCCTTGCGGTCGACGCCGTGGAGCACGGGGATGCGCAGCTTGCGGGCCCGTGCGGCGACGACCGCGTTCTCCTCCGTGGACAGGATCAGCAGCTTGAGCCCCGCCTTGCGCAGGGCCGCGATGCCGAGCCCGTCGCCGCGGTGCACGGCGACGAGTTCGCGTCCTTCGGAGTCGATCAGCACCCGGTCGTCGGTCTGGGTGCCGTCGAAGTCGATGACGACCGCGTCGATGTCGTCGCGGGTCGGGAGGGCGCCCGTGGCCGCCCCGGGGTCGAGGAGGGGTGCCAGCGCGCGGGCGCGGGCCAGGTCGTGCGGGTCGTCGATCTCCAGGACGCGGGCCGGGTCCGTGACGACGAGGGCGGTCCGTCCGAAGAAGCGGTGCCCGGCCTTGCGGAATCCGGCGGCGTCCATGGCGTACGCCGCGCCCGTCTCCAGGAAGTCCTGCGGACGGTCCTGGCGGCGGGGGCGGAAGCTCTTGTCGTGGTTGACCCCGACGGCGGCGCTCCGGGCGTCCTCGCGCCAGACGAAGCCGTGGAAGGGGGCCACCGTGTGGGCCGTGTCCGCGCCGTCCTCGACGACCGCGGCGGCGACGCCGTCGACGTCCTCGCTCGTCAGGAACGGGCTGGTGCACTGCACCAGCAGCACCGCGTCGACCACGGCGCCGTGCGTCGCCTCGTGGGCGTCCAGGGCGTGCAGTACGGCCGCCTCGCTGGTGGCCGTGTCGCCGGCGATGTCCGCCGGGCGCAGCACCACTTCGGCGCCCGCGCCGCGCGCCGCCGCCGCGATGGCGGGGTCGTCCGTGGAGACGACGACGTGGGTGACCAGGCCGGCTTCCCGGCACGCCCGGGCGGCGCGCGCCACGAGCGGCGCTCCGCCCACGGCGGCGAGGTTCTTCGCCGGCACGCCCTTGGAACCGCCGCGGGCGGGGATCACGGCGAGGACGCGGCGCCCGGGCCGTGCGTCGGTCTGGGGTTCCGGCTGGCTGTTCACAGTTCTCCCATGCGGCGGATGACGGGGGCCACGCGCTGCACCCCGTGGCGGTACGCCCCGCGCGCCGCCTCCCGTACGGCGTCGCGCAGGACGCGGCGTACGCCGGTGACGTCGGTGGTGGTCCGGGGGCCGTCGAGGCGATGGCGGGCGAGGATGCCGGGCAGGTAGCCCGGCGCGGTGGCACAGGTGTAGTAGGGGGCGATCGGCGGGAGGCCGGGGCGCTCCAGAAGTGCGGTGACGCGCTTGCGCACGGCGTCGAAGGCCGTCTCGTACGAGCCGTCCGCGGCCACTCCCTGGCGCTCCAGCCACTCCTCGTCGGCAGACGGCCGGTAACCGGCGTCCAGCTGGTCCCAGGAGGCGAGGCATCCGGAGCCCAGGAAGTGGTGGTTGCCGAGGACCTCGCGCACGCCCAGGTCGGTGAGGACGGCGGTCGGGATGCGGCGGTGCAGGGACTCCAGGGCGGCGGTCGAGCTGACCGTGACCAGGAGGTCGGTGCGGTCCAGGACCTCGCCCATGTGCCCGTAGACGAGGCGGAAGTTGGGGGGCGTACCGCCTTCGACGCGGGCCGCCAGCTTCTGGTACGGCAGTTCCTCGATGTGCGTGGTGTGCTCGCCCGGCTTGCTGCGCAGCTTGAGCAGCACCTCGCGGCCGGGGTGCAGCCGGGCGTGCTGGACGAGCCGGCGCAGCAGGTAGGCGCGGTCGGCGCGGGACTGCGGTACGGAGGGCTGGGCGGCGAAGACGACGGTACGGATGTCCGTGCCGGTGTAGCTGTCGCCGCCGAGGAACGGCAGCGCGGCCTCCGTCACGGCCGACGCGTCGGCGCCCACGCCCTCGTACACCGCGCGGAAGCGCTCCGCGTCGTGGCGGGAGTTGGCGAGGACGATGTCGGCGCCGTGGCGCAGCAGCAGTCCGTCGGCCAGCTTCTCGTAGACGACGCCGACGTAGCCGGTGCCGATGACTGGCCGGCGGCCGGTGTCCGGCCACAGCGGCGCGAGGCCGTGCAGCATCGCCTGTACGGCTCCTCCGACGAGGGCGAGCAGGACGACGTCGTACGCCTCGTGCTCGACCTCCGCGATGAACTCGGCGGCGGTCACCTCCCGCACCCCGTCGACCGGCACGCCGACCTCGGCGAGCTGGCGGGGTGTGGGGGTGGCCCGGCCGCGCAGCAGGAATCCGTCGATCCGGGCTTCCGGCGCGATGCGGCGGGCGGTGAGGGCGCCCCATTTCCATCGCGTATCGGAATCGGCGATCACGGCGATCCGCAGGGCTTTGCTGGTACTTGCTGGCACATCGAAGAAACTAGGGAGGCATTCCGATTGACGGCCCAACTCAGCCGCAACAAACGGTTAACAGCACATCGACGATCGGCGTCGGAGCCCGGAAAGCAGGCAGGTTAACCATTCCGCCATTCTTCGTTCACCCGGCATCTCTCCGGGGGACGCAACGAATGCCGTGGCACGCCCTAGCGTCGCGGAGGTGGTCAAGCTCTCTGTCGTCGTGCCGTTCTTCAACGTGCAGACATACGCCCCAGACACCCTTCGAAGCCTCCGCGCGAACGCGCGGGACGACTTCGAGTTCATCCTCGTCGACGACTGTTCGACCGACGGAACGCCGGAGATCCTCCAGCGCGCCGAGCGCGACCTCCCGGGGGCGGTCGTGGTCAGACACGAGACCAACGGCGGCCTGGCCACGGCCCGCAACACCGGGCTCGACGCGGCGCGCGGCGAGTACCTGACGTTCCTCGACGGAGACGACTGGCTGGCCCCGGGCCACTACGCCCGCCTGCTGGCGGCGATGGAGGAGCTGGGCTGCGACTTCGTCCGTACGGACCATGTGCAGTGCACCGGGCGCGCCCGTACGGTCCACCGGGTCCCGCACGGCCGGCGCGGCGTCGTCATGTCGCCGCGCGACGCGATCCTGCCCGCGAGCCGCTCCACCTCCGTCGACTACGCCTACGCGTGGGCCGGCATGTACCACCGCCGGCTCGCCGACCGGGGGCTGCTGCACTTCACCGACGGCCTTCGCACGGCCGAGGACCGGCCGTGGATCTGGCGGCTGCACCGGGAGGCCGAGAGCTTCGCGGCGCTCGGCACGCTCGGCGTCTTCTACCGGCGGGGCGTCTCGTCCTCGCTCACCCAGATCGGCGACGTACGGCAGCTCGATTTCATCCGGGCCTTCGACCAGGTCGTCGAGGAGACGGCGAAGGACCCGGACGCGGACCGGCTTCTGCCGAAAGCCGTGCGTACGTACTGCGCCATCATTTCCCATCATCTGGGAAGCATCGAAAGGTTCGAACCGGCCGTGGCACGGAAATTGCGGGCGATGAGTACGGCGGCGCTCAAGCGGATGCCGCAGGATTTCCTCCAGGACGCGCTGGATTCCATGGACATGGAGCGCGCGGGGCGGCTCCGGCGGCTGCGCCGCCGGCCCGTGTCCGCGTCCGCCGCGCCGGGGGTCGCTGCCTGATGCCCACGACGCAGATCTTCTTCGCCTCCACGCTGTACGGCGCGGCCACCCTCGCCGCCGCGATCGACAGCGATTGTTTCGCTCCGGCCGCCCGGCGGCTGCTCCTGGTCAGCAACAACGCCATGACGCCCGAGACGACGCCCTCCGTCGACCAGATGCCGGGCTTCGAGCGGCTGCGGTCGCGTTTCGACGGCGTGCTGTCCTGGAACGAGGCCGTCGCCCCCTACCACCCCGGCGCCTGGTCGCCGCGCGTCGACGACGTCCCGCTGTGGGAGCGGCACCTGCGGCTGCTGTGGGGGCTCGGCGACGACAGGGTGGAGCTGGTCGTCGAGTCCATCCAGGTCAATCCGGCGCTCGCGCTCACCCAGCTGTTCCCGGACGCGCCGCTGGAGGTGTACGCCGACGGGCTGATGAGCTACGGCCCGACCCGCAACAAGATCGAGCCGCTGGTCGGTACGCGCGTACGGCGTCTGCTCCACCTGGACCTGGTGCCGGGGCTGACCCCGCTGCTGCTCGGGGAGTTCGACGTACCGCCGGAGCTGGTGCCGACGGAGGCGTTCCTCAAGGTCCTGGCGGAACTGTCGGACGCGGAGGACGCGTTGGCGCTGCCCGCCGACTCCGCGCTGCTCCTCGGCCAGTACCTGTCGGCGCTGTCGATCCTGACCGCCGAGGAGGAGGAGGACCTCCACGTGACGATGTTGCGCGGGGCCGTCGCACGCGGCCACCGGCGGATCGTCTTCAAGCCGCACCCCACGGCGCCCGCCCGCTGGTCGCGCGTGCTGGAGCGGGAGGCGGTGGCGCTCGGCGTCGAACTGACCGTCCTGGACAGCCCGGTGCTGGCCGAGGTGCTCTACCAGCGGTTCCGCCCGGCCCTGGTGGTCGGGTGCTTCTCGACGGCGCTGCTGACGGCGAGCACTTTCTACGCGGTGCCGGTGGCCCGTACGGGCACGGACGTGCTGCTGGAGCGCCTCTCGCCGTACCAGAACAGCAACCGCGTACCGGTCACGATCGTCGACGCGCTGGTGCCCGACCTGGCGGAGGACGGCGACCGCACCGGGCCGGCCTCCCTGCCGTACCTGTCCGGTCTCCTCCAGGCGGTCGGCTTCGCGATGCAGCCGCAGATCCGCTCCGACCTGCGGCCGGCGGCCGAGCGTTTCCTCGCCCAGCACCTCAAGGGCCGCACCTGGCGCTACTTCAAGCGCCGCCGGCTGACCACGCTCGCGCTGCCCGGCGCGATCCCGAAGCAGTTCGCCTTCATCCCGCGCAGCGCCGTGCTGCGGCGCGTGGTCCGCAGGGCACGGTCGCTCAAGCGCGCCGCGCTCAAGAGGGCGGCGCTGGGCTGACGGGGGTCCGGTACGACGGCGAGGGCGGGCCACTGGTGACCAGTGGCCCGCCCTCCTTTTCGTGCGTGCGTACGGGTGTCCGGGCGGCCGGGTCAGCGGGCCGGGCGGCCCAGGATCACCCGCAGGTCCGCCGCGTTCGCCTCGGTCACCTTCCACAGCTCCTGCTGACGGCCGTGCACGTCGGCCACCGACGCCGCGTGGTCGTCCAGCAGCCCCAGCGCGCGCTCGGTGAGCACCGCCCCGAGGTTCTTGTCGTGGACCGAGATCCCCCACTCGGGCCGGTCGATGTCGGCCAGGAAGTACGCCATCTTCGGGTGCGAGATCAGGCTGATGATCGGCGTGCCGCAGCCGAACGGGATCATCCCCGCGTGCCCGCGCATGCCGATCACCAGCTTGGTGCGGGCGTACGTGTCCCTGATCGCGTCGTTGTCGAAGTCGTACATCGGGATGACCGGCAGCGACACCCCGTGCTCGCGCCGCAGGTCGAACGCGATCTTCTCGTCGTCGAGCGAGTGCGCCACGCACTTCACCTCGGCGTGCGCGCCGAGCGCCCGTACCGCCTTCGCCATCTCGGCGAGGAAGTGGCCGTAGTCATGGCCGAAGCGCAGACCCGCCCGGTCGTACGCCGCGTTGACCAGCACGGTGTTCTCACGGTGCGACGGGTCGGTCCAGCCGTCCACCAGCTGGCGGGTGACGGTCGTCGGGCAGGGCTGGTAGCGCACCTTGTCGTGCAGCTCGGCGGGGAGCAGCGACCGCACCTTCTCGATCGAGCCGTGGTTGCGCAGGCCGAAGAAGGAGGCGCGCTCGACGAGGGCGCGCAGGGCGGTGTTGAAGCGCCCGGCCCGGTAGGACTGGCCGTCGAAGGCGTTGAATCCGACGGCGTACACCATGACGGGTACGTCGACGCGGTTGAGCAGCGCGTCGGGGACGTTCCACTGCCAGGCGCTGTTGCCGTTGGGCGCGGTGTCCGGGATGAACAGACCGCCGCCGCCGATGACCAGGCCGCGCCGGGCGTTGACGCGCTCCAGGGCCGCCTCGTCGAAGAGCCGGTGCGCGTGGACGGAGAGCCACTTGCGCGGACCGGTGTCGGAATCGAAGGTCAGCCGTACCGTCTCGGGCAGCAGCTTGTCGCCCGCGTTGCCCTGGCGCTCCATGTAGAAGGCGACGTGCGCCAGCTGCTCGGCGGCGACACCCTCCGGCGGCGCCTGCGGGGCCTCGGTACGCCGCTGCATCAGCCGGCTCGCGCGGTGGGTCGGGTCCACCCGCAGGCCGTCGAGCGCGTACCGCTGCGCCTCCTCGTCGTCGCCGTGGATCCAGGCGATCTGGGCGAGCCGGCCGAAGGCGGTGGCGGCCCGGTTCGGGGCGGCCGTGGCCAGCAGCAGCTGCGCCCTGGCCTCGTCATAGCGCGACACGCTCATCAGCGCGTGGCCCAGGACCTCGTGCGGCCAGGCGGAGTCGAGCGGGATGCGTACGCTCCCGAGCACGTCCACCGCTTCCTGGTACTCCCCCGCCGCGATGTGGGCCGCGGCGACCCTGCGGGCGCTCTCGACGTCCCCGGTGCGCCGGACGTGCGGGGTGCCGAAGTGCACGAGGAGGTCGTGGTGCGCGCCCTTGGCCTGCGCCAGGAAGGCGGCGTGGAACTGCGCGTCGGACAGGTCGAACTCGCGCCAGCGCTCCTCCGCCTTCCCGTACCCCGCCTCGCCGCCCTGCCAGGGCTTGTGCCGCCCGGTGAAGTGCAGGATCGCCGTGTCGTCCGGCACCGGCAGGTCGCCGGACAGCCGCCGCTTGACGAAGTTGTAGCGGGCGTCGAGCTGGACGAATTCTCCGTCGAGCACGGCGTTGAGGATGCCCTGGTCGTGCTTGTCGAGTTCGTACGCGCCGCTGCGTCCGGTGGCGTCGATCCGCGCGCAGAACTCGTCGCTGAGGTACTCGCGCTGGATGACGAGGAGACCGCTGTTGAGCTTGTGCTGCCCGTAGAAGAACTGCGGCACGGCCGCCAGCCCCTCGCGCAGCTTCAGCAGCTCGCCGAGGTCGCCGAGGACCACCATGTCGGTGTCCAGGGTGATCACGGTGTCGTAGTCGCGGATGCGGAAGACGTCGAGGATGAAGTACGCCTTGCGGACCAGGTAGTTGGCCTGGTCGCCCTTGGCGTACGTGTCGTAGTGGGCGGCGTCCACCCGGCGCAGCTCGACACGCGGGTGCAGCGCCCGGATGCGGGCGACGGAGGAGGGCTTCAGGTCGTCGTGCAGGACGATGAAGTCCTCGCACAGGCCCGGGTTGGACAGGGCGAGACTGCGCAGCAGCACGAGGAAGCCGGGCAGGTAGTTCTCGTCGACGAAGCTGGCGAAGGCGATACGGCGCTTGCCGGTGAGCGTGTTGGCGCTTGCGCCGGCGGGTGTCGCGGTGGGGCCGCCGGCCGGGGTGGTGGCCTCGGTGGTGGGTGTCATCGCAGGGATATCCTCATGTCACTGACGCTCTGGGCGCGTTCCATGACCCACGCCTTTTCGCTGGTGTATTCGTGCACGGAGGTGATGGGCATCCGCATCGCCTCCTGGAGGCGGTAGGCGCCGCTCTCGTAGAAGTCGAACCCGATGAGGTCCAGCGTCGGGCTGACATCGAGGAAGTCCAGCAGCCACAGCATGTTGAAACCGCTGGTGGGGATCGACGACCAGACGTCCGTGCCGACCTTGCCGATGTTGCGCAGCGGCCAGCGCAGCGATTCGTCGCCGAGGTACCGCTGGGCCCCCGGCACCAGCCGGTTGCGCAGCGAGTGCTTCCAGTCGCCGGAGACGCCGCCGAAGACGAGGCGGGTCATGACAGGCTGGTCCCAGTTGAAGCCGTGCTTGTGGATGGTGGCGTGGATGTCGGTGCGGCTGCCGGTGGCGGCCGCGTCGATCTTGTACGAGTTGAACCGGACGACGAGGTCGTACGCGTCGATCTCGGCGCCCAGCGAGCTGCGGCCCACGCGCTGCGAGTTGGCGATCAGGCAGATGGACCGGCCCGCGATCTGGTTGCGGAACTCCCCGAGGCTGATCCAGTCGACGCCGCCGAAGGTCGGGTCGGCGACCGGTCCGCGCATGCGGTTCCGCCGCTGCTCGGCGTAGAGCGTGACCAGCTCGCGCAGCTCGGCGGCCCGGCCGCCGTTCGCCTCGATCCGCAGGTCGAGGTACTGGCTCAGCGCCGCCTGGATGTCCTGCACCGGGCTGTTCTCGCGCTCCATGGCGAGCAGCGCGCCGACCAGGCGGGGCTCGGCCTGCTCCAGGCTGCCGCGCGCGTGCAGCGCGAGCCCTTCGGCCCAGACGTCGGTGGCCGGTCCGGCGGAGTACGCCGCCGCCTCCGGGCACTCGCGCTCCAGCAGCCGCAGCAGCTCGTCCTGCCGCCGCCCGCCCTCCCGCATCCCCGCGATCCTGGGGACCACGCCGAAGCCGTCGTCGTCCGTCAGCGCCAGGTAGCGCGCGTACGCCTCGACGGTGGCGGGCTCGTCCCCGACGGCCTCCAGCGTCCTGGCACGCAGCCGCCAGCCGGCGCGCGAGTTCCGGCGGCGGGTGAGCACGGTGTCGCTGATGAGCAGGGCCAGCCGCAGCTCGTCGTCGTACCCGCACTCCAGCGCCTTGCTGCCGACGGCCAGCAGTGCGTCGAGCAGCTCACCGCTCAGCTCGTCGGCGGGGCCCGCCGGGGCTTTGGTGGCGCGCCGGATCAGGGCCGTGGCACCGGACGCGGCCGGCGCCGGCACGGTGGCCTGCGCCATGGCCTGCGTGGCGAGCAACTGCCGCAGCTTCTCCGCGAGTTCCGTACGCCTGCGGTCGAGCGTGGCGACGAGCTTGCCGCTGTGCACGGCGCAGGCGCGCAGGCACTCGTCGAGCCCGGTCGGGTTGATCCCGTTGATCCCCTTGTTCCCGGCGGGTGGCACGTGGGAGGACACCCGGCCGTCCGGCGCGCCGGTGGGGTTCTCTCCGTCGCGCGGTCTCGGCCATCGGTTGCGGGCCTTCGTCATGATGCTCCAAGGTCTTTCCGCCCCGCTGACAGGTCGCGGGTCCGCGTCACCCTAGGAACCCAGCACGACCCGCGGGTGAACTCCCCTCGTCGGCAGGGAAAACATGCGCGACGCCCGTGGGCAGCCTCCCTGGTGGAGCCCGGGACAGGTCAGACGCCGCTGACCGACAGCTTCGCCGCGAAGCCCAGGAACAGGACGCCCGCCGCCGAGGTCGCGCCCGCCGACAGGCGCTTGCGGCGGCGGAAGGCGGCCGCGAGGCGGGTGCCGCCGAAGATCAGGGCGGAGAGGTAGAGCACGCTCGCGAGCTGGGCGAGGGTGCCGAGCAGGACGAACGAGAGGGCGGGGTGGGCGTACGCCGGGTCGACGAACTGCACGAAGAAGGAAATGAAGAAGAGGATCGCCTTCGGGTTGAGCAGGCTGATCACCAGCGCGCGGCGGAAGGGGCGCTCGGCGGCGGGCGCCGCGTCGGCGTCCGGCGTACCGGCGTCCGCCAGTTCGCGGCGGCTGCGCCACATCGACCAGGCCGCCCGCATCATCCCGATCGCCAGCCAGGTCAGGTAGCCGGCGCCCGCGTACTTCACGATGCCGAACAGCAGCGCGTTCGCCTGGAGCAGCGAGGCCACGCCGGCGGCGGACAGCACCATCAGGACGGCGTCGCCGCACCAGACGCCCGCGGCGGCGGTGTAACCGGTGCGGATGCCGCGACGGGCCGCGACGGACAGGACGTAGAGGGAGTTGGGACCCGGCAGAAGAATGATCAGTACGAGCCCGACGAGGTAGGTCGGCAGATCGGTGATACCCAGCATGGGCGGAGTGTCGCACAGGGGTACGGCACTCGGCCGGGGCATTTCGCAGTGCGGTCAGTCGCCGTCGAGGAGGGTGTCCACGGGCAGCTCGAGGGTGACGCCGACGGAGGCGGGGACGGGGACCGAGGCCCCCCGCTCGTACCGCTGCGGCGCCGGGTACTTGCCGTTCCCCGGATCGCTGTGGAGCAGTACTTCACCGTGCTTGCGGTCGGCCACGACATAGACCGGGACCCCGGCCTCGGCGTAGCTCTCGACCTTGGTCCCGAGGTCGTCGGGATCACTCTCCACCGAGAGCGGCCGGGGGCAGCGACGTTCCGCCCCCGATCACTCGTCCGTGGCACGCGCCTCAGAACGCGTTCGTCGGGACGTACGTCCCCCAGACCTCGCGCAGCGCGTCGCAGACCTCTCCGACCGTCGCCCGGGCCCGCAGCGCGTCCTTCATCGGGTAGAGGACGTTGTCCGTGCCCTCCGCCGCCTTCTTCAGCTCCACCAGCGCCGCGTCCACGGCCGCCTGGTCGCGCTCCGCGCGCAGCTTGGCGAGGCGGTCGGCCTGCTGGGCCTCGATGGCGGGGTCGACGCGCAGCGGCTCGTACGGCTCCTCCGTCTCCAGCTGGAAGCGGTTGACGCCGACGACGACGCGTTCGGCGCTGTCGGTCTCCAGGGCGATGCGGTAGGCGCTGCGCTCGATCTCGTTCTTCTGGAAGCCGCGCTCGATCGCGTTGACCGCGCCGCCCATGTCCTCGACCTTCTCCATCAGCTCCAGGGCGGCGGTTTCGACCTCGTCGGTCATCTTCTCGACGACGTAGGAGCCGGCGAAGGGGTCGACGGTGGCGGTGACGTCTGTCTCGTAGGCGAGGACCTGCTGGGTGCGCAGGGCCAGGCGGGCGGACTTGTCGGTGGGCAGGGCGATGGCCTCGTCGAAGGAGTTGGTGTGCAGGGACTGGGTTCCACCGAGGACGGCGGCCAGGCCCTGGACGGCGACGCGCACCAGGTTGACCTCGGGCTGCTGGGCGGTGAGCTGCACGCCGGCGGTCTGGGTGTGGAAGCGCAGCATCAGCGACTTGGGGTTCTTCGCACCGAACTCCTCGCGCATGACCTTGGCCCAGATCCGGCGTGCGGCACGGAACTTGGCGACCTCTTCGAGGATCG
>NZ_VBVX01000236.1 GCF_005981925.1 Streptomyces albidochromogenes | reverse complement strand
CTGCGGATCAGGGGCGGGGCGGTCGAGGCGTACGACGGGGCGGGCGGGCGCCGGCACTGGACGCACACCCGCGCCGGGCGCCGCCCCCTCGCCGTGCGGCCCGCGCCCGGCCACGCCTTCGCGCTGTGGAGCGACGGCCTGGTCACCGACACCGCCCGCACCACCGGCCGCACCGTCCACTGGCACCGCGCCGTCCCCGGCCTCTCGCGCTGGCTCGCGGCCGGCGGACCGGGCCGCGCCGCCGGGGTGCTGCAGGCCCTCGACCGAGCCGCCCGGATGCTCGCCGTCGTCACCCCGCAGCGCATCGCGGCGTACCGCACCCGCGACGGCGACCTGCGCTGGGTGCTGCCCGCCGAACCCGGCTGCGCCTTCGACGCCCGCCGCACGGCCCGCACCGGCGGCGCCCTGCTGGTCGCCCAGCCCTGCGGCGCCGGGGCCTCCTGGACCGCCGAACTCGTCGCCGTCGACGATCTCGGCCGGATCGTGCCGGACCGCACACCCCTGCGCAACGGCCCGCCGGGCGACCACGCCCGCGCCAGAAAAGTAGTTGCGGGCGACCGTTAGACTGGGTCTATGGCAACTCTCCTTGTGCATTAGACGGCGTCGAAGAAGATCTCCGCCCGTCCCTTCCGCCGTCCATACCGCCCTGGAGTTTTCCCTTGATCACCGCCTCCGGCATCGAGCTGCGCGCCGGCGCCCGCCTCCTCATCGAGTCCGCTTCCTTCCGCATCGCCAAGGGCGACCGCATCGGCCTCGTCGGCCGCAACGGAGCGGGCAAGACGACCCTCACCAAGTGCCTCGCCGGCGAGGGCACCCCGGCCGGCGGCACCATCACCCGCTCCGGCGAGGTGGGCTACCTGCCGCAGGACCCGCGCACCGGCGACCTCGACGTCCTCGCCCGCGACCGCATCCTGTCCGCCCGCGACCTCGACTCGGTCCTGCGCAAGATGCGCGAGAACGAGGAGCGCATGTCGAACGGACAGGGCGCCACCCGCGAGAAGGCGATGAAGAAGTACGAGCGCCTGGAGACGGAGTTCCTCACCAAGGGCGGTTACGCCGCCGAGGCCGAGGCCGCCACCATCGCCGCCGCGCTCGGCCTGCCCGACCGCGTGCTCGGCCAGCCCCTGCACACCCTTTCCGGCGGTCAGCGCCGCCGCGTCGAGCTGGCCCGCATCCTCTTCTCGGACGCCGACACCCTGCTCCTCGACGAGCCGACCAACCACCTCGACGCGGACTCGATCGTCTGGCTCCGGGACTACCTGAAGAACTACCGCGGCGGCTTCATCGTGATCTCCCACGACGTCGACCTCGTCGAGACGGTGGTCAACAAGGTCTTCTACCTGGACGCCAACCGCTCCGCGATCGACGTCTACAACATGGGCTGGAAGCTCTACCAGCAGCAGCGCGAGGCCGACGAGAAGCGCCGCAAGCGCGAGCGCCAGAACGCCGAGAAGAAGGCGTCGGCCCTCAACTCGCAGGCCGACAAGATGCGCGCCAAGGCCACCAAGACCGTCGCCGCGCAGAACATGGCCAAGCGCGCCGAGCGGCTGCTGTCCGGCCTCGAAGCGGTACGCGTCTCCGACAAGGTCGCCAAGCTGCGCTTCCCCGACCCCGCGCCCTGCGGCAAGACCCCGCTGATGGCGGAGGGCCTGTCCAAGTCGTACGGCTCGCTGGAGATCTTCACCGACGTCAACCTGGCCATCGACAAGGGCTCGCGCGTCGTCATCCTCGGCCTCAACGGCGCCGGCAAGACGACCCTTCTGCGCCTGCTCGGCGGCGCCGAGAAGCCCGACACCGGCGAGGTCATCCCCGGCCACGGCCTCAAGCTCGGCTACTACGCCCAGGAGCACGAGACCCTCGACCCGGAGCGCTCGGTCCTGGAGAACATGCGCTCGGCGGCGCCCGACCTCGACCTCGTCGCGGTCCGCAAGACGCTCGGCTCGTTCCTCTTCACCGGCGACGACGTCGACAAGCCGGCCGGGGTCCTGTCCGGCGGCGAGAAGACCCGTCTCGCGCTGGCGACCCTGGTCGTCTCGTCCGCCAACGTGCTGCTCCTCGACGAGCCCACGAACAACCTCGACCCGGCCAGCCGCGAGGAGATCCTCGGCGCCCTGCGCACGTACAAGGGCGCGGTCATCCTCGTCACGCACGACGAGGGAGCGGTCGACGCGCTGGAGCCCGAGCGGATCATCCTGCTGCCCGACGGCGTGGAGGACCTGTGGGGCCCGGACTACAAGGACCTCGTCGCCCTGGCCTGACCGGGTTCCGGATCCCGGGCTGATCCACTCGCGCTGGATCATTCGGCTTACGGGTGATCCTTCATCTGAGTGAGTAGCTCTCGTACCCCGGCGTGTCATGCACCGGATCGCGGCCCGCCCCCCGTGGGGCGGGCCCTTCGCGTTCCGCTGATCGTTTACCCGTGCTGACCTGGCCATTCCCCGCGCTGCTCGTTCGAACGCAGGACGCGGAATCCCACGTACGGCGCACCTGGAGCGCGGCGGGCGGTTCCCTGGCGGCGAACGTTGTTGTACGGACCTTGCCGAATGGGTGGCCAGGAAGCCGGGAAGGGGTGATCATGAGAGTCCAGAGCGCACTTCCTTGAGGAGGCACGGGTGGCCGAGACTCTGAAGAAGGGCAGCCGGGTAACCGGCGCCGCGCGCGACAAGCTCGCGGCAGACCTGAAGAAGAAGTACGACTCCGGTGCGAGCATCCGGGCGTTGGCCGAAGAGACCGGCCGCTCCTATGGATTCGTACACCGGATGCTCAGCGAGTCCGGCGTCACGCTGCGGGGACGCGGCGGGGCGACACGAGGCAAGAAGGCCACTACGGCCTGACCGCCTCGGGCGGGCCCGGCCCATCGGTTTGTGGGCGGTGGCCACCCGGTCGATCGCAGGATCGCCCGGGTGGTTACTGTGCAGTCACTTAATGACCGCACGACTGCCACCCGGACCGGAGGCGCCACATGGCTTCGCTCGACTCTGTGCTCGACAAGGACGGCGTACGACTCACCGTCGAGGACGCCGTTGCCACGGTGACCCTGACCAATGCGGCCAAGCGCAACGCCCAGTCTCCCGCTCTGTGGCGGGCGTTGACGGAAGCCGGACGGTCTCTGCCTGGCGACGTGCGGGTCGTGGTGCTGCGCGGCGAGGGCAAGTCCTTCTCCGCCGGCCTGGACCGGCAGGCGTTCAGCCCCGAGGGCTTCGACGGTGAGCCCTCCTTCCTTGACCTCGCACGCGGCTCCGACGAAGACCTCGACGCGGTCATCGCCGAGTACCAGGAGGCGTTCACCTGGTGGCGGCGCAGCGACCTCGTCACCATCGCCGCCGTACAGGGCCATGCCATCGGCGCCGGATTCCAGCTCGCCCTCGCCTGCGACCTGCGGGTCGTCGCCGAGGACGTGCAGTTCGCCATGCGCGAGACCAGCCTCGGTCTCGTCCCCGACCTCACCGGTACGCACCCGCTGACCAGCCTCGTCGGTTACGCGCGCGCACTGGAGATCTGCGCCACCGGGCGTTTCGTCCACGCGGCGGAGGCCGAGCGTGTCGGCCTCGCCAACCTCGTCGTGCCCGCCGAGGAACTCGACGGGGCGGTACGGGACCTGGCGGGCGCCCTGCTGGCGGCGCCGCGCGACGCGGTGATCGAGACCAAGGCGCTGCTCCAGGGTGCGTCCGCGCGCACCTACGAGGACCAGCGTGTCGCGGAGCGCGCCGCGCAGGCCCGCAGGCTCCGTGATCTCGCGGGCCTCGGCGACTGACCGACCCGTGCGAGACCCGACGCCCGGCCGGGAACCGGCCGGTGCGTCGCACGCCGCGCGGCCGGCCCGGTGCGGCGCCGGCCGGCTCATTCCACCGCGGTCACCAGGACGGCCACCGTGGTCCGGCCGCCCTGGGACGCCGCGACCGCCTTGCGCACGGCGACGGCGACCGCCAGCGCCCGGTGCCCCGCCGCCGTCGCGAGCTCGACCCGCACGTGGCCGTCGGCGAGATGGACCGGCGCGCCGAGCACGCCGGTCAGCCGGGCCACGCCGGGGACGGCCGCGGCGGCCGCCTCGGCGGCGGCCCGGTCGCCCCCGCCGTCGTCCTCCGGCCGCTCCGGCCCGGCGTCCGACGCCTCGTCCTGTCCGCCGCCGGAGCCGCCGTCCTCGGACGCGTCGCCGGTTCCCCCGTCCGGGGGAGCGGCGGTCACCGGCTCCTCACCCGCCTCCACCAGGTCCGTCACCCGCAGGTCCACAGCCGTGACCACGAGCCCCAGCCGGGCCGATGCCGCCTCCCGCAACGCGATGCGCAGCCGCTCCGCCCGGTGCGGCAGCGGCTCGCCGCCCGCCGTGGCCGTCAGGTCCGCGACGACGCGCAGCGGCCCGGGCGGCAGCGCGCCCGGAGGGGGCGGAACGGCCGGTTCGGCGGCCGCGTCCGGATCGGCCAGCCCGATGCGCAGCGCCCCCACGCTCACGCCGGTGATGCCCGCCACCGCCTCCCGCAGAACCGGGCCGGCGGCCTTCTCCGCGAGCCACGCGCCGTCGGACGCCTCGCCCAGCGGCAGCAGTCTGCCCAGGCCGAGTCGTCGCCGTACTCCCCGGGTCAATCCGTCAGGTGCCATTGCACCAGCCTGCCGCATCCCCGGCGCGAGATCGGGCAACCGGACCTAATGTGGGCAAGGGAGTCCAGTACCGCCCGGAAAGGGACGAACGGATATGACTGACACCACGCAGCGAAACCAGCCGGACAACCCCGACAAAGGGGCGCCCGGCCAGGAGGCCAGGAAGACCTCCATGACGAAGCGGGGTGGCGGCGATCCTTCCTCCCGCGGCCGGACCACGATCGCCGACGGGGTGGTCGAGAAGATCGCCGGACTCGCGGCGCGCGACGTCGTCGGCGTACACGCCATGGGCAGTGGACTCTCCCGCACGTTTGGAGCCGTCCGCGACCGCGTGCCGGGTGGCGCGAAATCGGTCACCCGGGGCGTCAAGGCCGAGGTCGGCGAGGTGCAGACGGCGCTCGACCTGGAGATCGTCGTCGAGTACGGCGTAGCGATCTCCGACGTCGCACGCGCGGTCCGGGGCAACGTCGTGTCTGCCGTGGAACGTATGACGGGCCTCGAAGTCGTCGAGGTCAACATCGCGGTCAGCGACGTGAAGCTGCCCGACGAGGAAGAGGACGAGCCGGAGCCACGTCTCCAGTAGAGGGAGCAGCAGGATGAGCATGGCGGTGGTCGGCCTTGTGGCCGGTATGGCGCTCGGGTTCGCCGGATACTTCGGCGGGTTCGGAGCATTTCTGCTGGTGGCGGCCTTGGGCGCGATCGGCTTCGTAGCGGGCAAGTTCGCCGACGGCGACCTCGAACCGGGCGACTTCTTCCGCGCCGATGAGCGCGGCGGCCGGCCCAGGTGACCACGCCGATGGCCACCGGTCAGGTCGAGGCCGCCGAGCGCGGCGCGACCCGGATCGCCGACCGGGTCGTCGCCAAGATCGCCGCGCAGAAGGCGCGCGAGGCGCTCGGGAAGGTGCCGGAGGGCGGCAAGGCGCCGCACGCGACGGTGACCGTGCATCACGACAGGGCGCGCGTGCGGGTCGTGCTCGAACTCGACTACCCCTCCGACGTCGGCGCCCAGTGCGGTGCGGTACGCCGGGAAGTCACCCGGGGCGTCGGTTCGCTGGCCGGAATGGAAGTGTCCGAGGTGGCGGTCCACGTCGAGCGGCTCCACTCGGCCCAGGCGCCGGGTGCGAAGCGCGGGAGGATCCGGTGAGCGAACCCGACAGCGACGACAGCGGCCGCACCCAGCGGCTTCCCCTCATCGAACGCGAGCGGGACTCCGCCGGTCCCGCCTCGCACGACGCGGTGCCGACCCTCCGGGAGGAGGACGGCGGCGGAAGGGCCGGCCGCTTCTGGTCCGCCCGCAGGGTGCCGGCCGCGCTGGTCGCCCTCGTGGTGCTCGGCTGCGTCGGCCTGCTGCTGTACGACGTGGCGGCGGTACGGGCGGGGCACCCCGCCATGCGGTGGCGGCGCGAGCTGGCGGACGGCCTCGCGACCCGGCCCCTGGACGACGTGTGGACGCTCGTCGGCGCGGGCGTCGCGGCGGCGCTCGGGCTGTGGCTGCTGCTCTTCGCCCTCACGCCCGGGCTGCGCGCGATCCTGCCGATGCGGCGCACGTCGGCCGACGTACGGGCCGGGCTCGACCGGCGGGCCGCCGCGATGATCCTGCGCGACCGGGCGATGGAGGTGTCCGGCGTGCAGTCCGTTCGGGTGGCGGTGGGGCGCTCCAAGGTGCGGGTGCGGGCCGAGTCCCACTTCCGCGCACTCGACGACGTCCGGGCCGATCTGGACACGGTGCTCGCCGCCGCGGTCCGGCAGCTCGGGCTCTCCGCGCCGCCGCGTCTGTCCGTGCGGGTGGGCCGCCCGGCCAGGAAGGGGTGAGGCGACGATGCCCAAGAAGGTGAACCGTGTCCTGCTGGGCCTGGCGGGTCTGGTGCTGCTCGCCGTCGGCGGCGGGGTGCTCGCCACCGGCCTCGGGATGTCCGTACCGTCGTGGTGGCCGTTCGACGGGCGGGACGACGTGCTGCTCAGCGAGGCGGACCGTACGCGGTGGCGGGACTCGGGATGGTGGTGGCCGGTGGTCATCGCCGTCCTCGCCGTGCTGGTCCTGCTGGCGTTGTGGTGGCTGCTCGCCCAGCTGCGCCGCCACCGGCTGTCCGAAGTGCTGGTCGACAGCCGCGACGGCGAGGGGGCGGTGCTCAGGGGGCGGGCCCTGGAGAACGCGCTGGCGGAAGAGGCGCGGACGCTGAACGGCGTGGAGCGGGCGCACGTGACGCTCACCGGCCGGCGGGACGCGCCCCGGGCGCGCGTGGCGATGCTCCTCGCACCCCACGCCGAGCCGGCCGAGACGCTGGACGGGTTCACGCGCGGTGCGCTGGCCCACGCGCGGGACTCGGCGGCGCTGGACTCGCTCCCGGCGGAGGTCCGCCTGCGGGAGGTCAAGCACGGGGCGCGGCGGGTCAGTTAGGCGCGTCGGCCCGCCCCGTCCGGGGGCGTCCCGCCCGGAGCGGCCGGCGCCCCCGGTCGCGCGACGGGCCCGACCCGCCCTCGGACGCCGCCGGCCCCGTCGCGCGGTCCGGACACCGGGCGGGGCGGCGGCTCGGGCACAGGCGGTTGCGGCGCGCCGACCCGTACGACGGCCTCCCAGGCCCGGCCCGGCCCGGCGTAAGCGGGGGATCAGAAGCCGTGGCGGGCGCCGCCGTCCACCGGCAGCATGACGCCGGTCAGGTACGACGCCGCCGGGGACAGCAGGAACGCCGCCGCCTTGCCGAACTCCTCCGGCCTGCCGTAGCGCCGCAGCGGGATGTTCGACTCGTTGGCCTCGCGCGCCGCCTCGGCGTCGCCGGACAGCGCGTCCAGCTGACGCACCCGGTCCGTGTCGATGCGGGCCGGCAGGAGGCCCACCACCCGGATGCCGCGCGGGCCGAGGTCGTCGGAGAGCGACTTCGCGAAGCCGGCCAGACCCGGGCGCAGGCCGTTGGAGATGGTGAGGCCGTGGATCGGTTCGTGGACCGAGCCGGACAGGACGAAGCCGATCACGCCGCCCGCGGAGAGCTCCGCCGCCGCCGCGCGGGCCAGCCGCACCGCTCCGAGGAAGACGGCGTCGAAGGCCGCCTGCCACTGCTCGTCCGTGTTCTCGGCCGCCACGCCGGGCGCGGGGCCGCCGACGCTGACGAGGATGCCGTCGAAGCGACCGAAGTGCGCCCGGGCGGCGGCGATCAGGCGCTCCGCCGAAGCCGGGTCGGCGTTGTCGGCGGCGACGCCGATCGCGTTCGGCCCGAGCTCGGCGGCCGCGTCCGCGACCGCCTTCTCGTCCCGGCCGCTCAGCACGACCTTCGCGCCGTCCGCCGTCAGCTGGCGCGCCGAGGCGAAGCCGAGCCCGCGGCTGGCCCCGGTCACGACGTACACCCGGTCCTTCAGTTCAAGATCCATGCGCCCATCCTGCCGCCTCGTCCCCTCCGCCGTCGAGGCCGAGGGCCGACACCACGAGCCCGATGTGGCTGAACGCCTGGGGGAAGTTCCCGAGCTGCCGCCCGGAGGCCGGGTCGTACTCCTCGGCGAGCAGTCCGACGTCGCTGCGCAGGGTCAGCAGCCGCTCGAAGAGCTCCCGGGCCTCCTTCGGTCGCCCCGTCATCCGCAGCGCGTCGACCAGCCAGAACGAGCAGGCCAGGAAGGTTCCCTCGTCGCCGGGCAGGCCGTCGACGGTCAGGCCGTCCGTGCTGTAGCGGCGGATGAAGCCGCCGTGGCTCAGCTCGGCCCGTACCGCCTCCACCGTCCCCACGACCCGAGGGTCGTCCGGCGGCAGGAAGCCCACCCGGGGGATGAGGAGCGTGGCGGCGTCGAGCTCCTGGGAGCCGTAGTACTGGGTGAAGGTGTTGCGCTCCGGGTCGTACCCCTTCTCGCAGACCTCCCGGTGCACCTCGTCGCGCATCACCCGCCACCGGTCCGCGTCACCGCGCAGCGTCGGGTCGTCCTCCAGGGCGCGTACGGCGCGGTCGGCGGCGACCCACGCCATCACCTTGGAGTGCACGAAGTGCCGGCGCGGCCCCCTGACCTCCCACAGGCCCTCGTCCGGTTCGCGCCAGTTGGACTCCAGGAAGCCCAGGAGGCTCAGCTGGAGGTTCCACGCGTGCGGCTTGGGACGCAGGCCCCAGGCCCTGGCCATGTAGAGGGAGTCGATCACCTCTCCGTACACGTCGAGCTGGAGCTGCTTGACGGCCGCGTTGCCGGTACGGACGGGAGCGGACCCCTCGTACCCCTTCAGCCACGGCAGTTCCGTCTCGGGCAGCCGGCGCTCGCCGGAGATGCCGTACATGATCTGGAGGTCCGCCGGGTCGCCCGCGACCGCCCGCAGCAGCCAGTCGCGCCAGTCCGCGGCCTCGTCGATGTAGCCGGCGGCGACCAGGGCGCCGAGGGTGAGGGTGGAGTCGCGGAGCCAGCAGTAGCGGTAGTCCCAGTTGCGTACGCCGCCGATCTCCTCCGGCAGCGAGGTGGTGGGGGCGGCGACGATGCCGCCGGTCGGCGCGTAGGTGAGCGCCTTCAGGGTGATGAGCGAGCGCATCACGGCCTCGCGGTGGGGGCCCTCGTACCGGCACTTGGAGGCCCATTCCTGCCAGTCCTGGACGCTGTGCTCCAGGCCATCGAACGGGTCGGTGCGGGGCGGCTCCGGCTCGTGCGACGGGTGCCACGTCAGGACGAACGCCACCTTCTCGCCCTCGGCGACGGTGAACGACGAGTACGTCGTGTACTGCTGGCCCCAGCTCTTCACCCGGTCCGCCGGTTCGGCGCGCAGCCACACGGCGTCGGGTCCCGCGACGGCGACCCGGTGCCCGCTCGTACGGCGCATCCACGGCACGATGTTGCCGTAGTCGAAGCGGAGGCGGAGCGTGGAGCGCATCGTCACCTCGCCCGACAGGCCCTCCACGATCCGTACGACATCGGGCGCCTCGTCGCGCTGCGGCATGAAGTCGGTGACCTTGACCGAGCCGGAGCGGGTCTCCCAGATGGTGTCCAGGACGAGGGTGTCGTCGCGATACGCGCGCCGCGCACAGGCGCCCGCGCCGGCCGGGGCCACGCGCCAGTGGCCGTTGTCCTCGTCGCCGAGCAGCGCGGCGAAGCACGCCGCGGAGTCGAAGCGGGGCAGGCAGAGCCAGTCGATGGAACCGTCCTTGCCGACCAGTGCGGCGGTCTGCAGGTCCCCGATGAGCGCGTAGTCCTCGATACGTTGGGTCACGAGAACTCGTGTTCCCGCGCGCGTGCGGCGTTAAGCGGCCGGTGCGGCGGCGCGGGTGACCTGGGCTCAGGCGTCGGCGGTGGCCGGTTCGGCCGGTGCCTCGTCGGCGGCGCCCGCGGCCTGGGCGCGGTCGCTCAGTTCGCGACGTACGAGGACGACCCAGCCGACCGGCACGGCGGCGGCGAACAGCCACCACTGCACGGCGTACGCCATGTGGGGGCCGATCGAGTCGGCGTCGGGATCGGGCACGAGCTGCGGCTTCGGTCCGGCCGGAACGGGTTCGGTCTGCTCGATGTAGCCGCCGAGGACGGGACGCCCGAGCGCCTTCGCCTGCTGTTCGCTGTTGATCAGCATGACCTGCCGGGGCGGCAGGCCGCTGAGGTCCTTGATGCCGCTGCCCGCCGTGGTTTCGTCGGCCTTGAGCCGGCCGGTGACGGTGACTTCGCCCCCGGGGGCGGCCGGGACCTTCGGGTACGCCTGCTGGTCGGCGCCGAACGGGACCCAGCCGCGGTTGACGAGTACGGCGCGGCCGTCGTCCATGACCAGCGGGGTGAGGACGTGGAAGCCGACCTGGTCGTCGGCGTCGGTCCTGCGGCGTACGACGACCTCGTGCGCGGTGTCGTACGTGCCGGTGGCGGTCACCCGGCGCCAGTGGTCGGCGCGCGGGACGGTGTGTCCGGGGGAGGTGATGTCGCCGACGGGCAGGGGCTTCGCCCGGAGGTTCCCGGAGATCAGCGCGTTCTGCGCGACCCGGTGCTCGTGCCGGTGCAGCTGCCAGAAGCCCAGCTCGACCATCGTGGGGATGAGGACGAGCATCAGGAGGGTGAGGATCACCCACTGCCGGGACAACAGGAAGCGGTACACGTCCTTGACGTTACCTGGCGCGCGGTGGTCCCCGGCGGGTGGGTCTCCCGCCGGGGAGGGCCGGTGTGCGCGGCCGCGTGGCGCTTCAGACCCGGTCGACGATGCCCACCTTCCCTTCCGCGCGTGAGCAGTGGGCGCCGCAGTACCAGTGGCCGTCCACCTCGACGCCCTGGCCCAGGATCTGCACCCGGCAGTGCTCGCAGATGGGCGCCATCCGGTGGATGGCGCAGGAGAAGCAGTCGAAGACGTGCACCGCGCCCTGCGCGTGCACCTCGAAGGACATGCCGTAGTCGTTTCCGCATACCTCGCAACGTGCCATGCGCCACAGGGTGGGACGGCGGGCGGCGCCGGGG
>NZ_VBVX01000235.1 GCF_005981925.1 Streptomyces albidochromogenes | reverse complement strand
CATCGGCATCACCGTCAGCGCACGCGGTACGGACCGCCGCACCGCCCTCGAAGACCTCACCCGGCGCAACGGCCTCGCCCTCGACCTCGTCAAGAGCTACGGCGACGCCGTCGAAAAACTGGAGACCGGCGCCTTCTCCATCAGCCCCGAACTCACCCGGCACGGTCGCGGCGACCGCGTCCGCGCCTACCACGGCCGCGTCCACCTCACCGCCGTACTCACCGACTTCACCGCACTGGGCGAACTCACCACCCGCCTCGCCGACCTCGAACTCACCCGCGTCGACGGCCCCTGGTGGTCCATGCGGCCCGACTCACCCGCCCACGGCGAAGTGCGCCGACAAGCCGTACGCGAAGCCGTCAAGCGCGCCCGCGAGTACGCCCAGGCCCTCGGCGCCGACCTCACCGCCCTCGTCGAACTCTCCGACCCCGGCGCCGAAGAGGCCCACCCCGTGCCCGTCGCCTACGCCGGCGGTTTCACACGCAGGGCAATGAGCTCCGAAATGGCCGAGGACGCCCCCGCCCTCGACCTCGAACCCCAGCGCCAGACCCTCCACGCCCTCGTGAACGCCCGCTTCATCATGACCCCGCCCGCGCTCTGAATGCTCATCAGAGCGACCCCCCGCACAATTCAACACTTGTCAATAACCTTTCATGCAAAGGTTGTTGGACAGTCACGCGCAGCCAATTGTCTACTGACTGGTAAGCCCTAGGCTCGACCTATGCGCCGAGCAAAAATCGTTTGTACCCTGGGCCCCGCCACCGACACATACGACCAGATCAAGGCACTGGTCGAAGCCGGAATGGACATCGCCCGCTTCAACCTCAGCCACGGCACCTACGCCGAACACGAGGAGCGCTACCAGCGCGTACGCAAAGCCTCCGACGAAACCGGCCGCAGCGTCGGCGTACTCGCCGACCTTCAAGGTCCGAAGATCCGCCTCGGACGCTTCGCCGAAGGACCCGTACTCCTTGAACGAGGCGACGAGTTCACCATCACCGTCGAACCCGTCGAAGGCGACCGCCACACCTGCGGCACCACCTACCAGGGCCTCGCCACCGACGTCACCACCGGCGAACGCATCCTCGTCGACGACGGCAAGGTCACCCTCGAAGTCACCGGCGTCGACGGCCCCCGCGTCCAGACCCTCGTCATCGAAGGAGGCATGGTCTCCGACCACAAGGGACTCAACCTCCCCGGCGTCGCCGTCTCCGTACCCGCCCTCTCCGAAAAGGACATCGACGACCTCCGGTGGGCCCTGCGCACCGGAGCCGACATCATCGCCCTCTCCTTCGTACGCAACGGACGCGACATCGACGACGTCCACCGCGTCATGCGGGAAGAAGGCCGCCACCTCCCCGTCATCGCGAAGATCGAAAAACCGCAGGCCGTCGACAACATCGACGAGATCGTCGCCGCCTTCGACGGCATCATGGTCGCCCGCGGCGACCTCGGCGTCGAAATGCCACTCGAACAAGTGCCCATTGTTCAGAAGCGAGCCATCAAACTCGCCAAGCGCAACGCCAAACCGGTCATCGTCGCCACCCAAATGCTCGACTCAATGATCGAAAACTCCCGGCCCACCCGCGCCGAAGCCTCCGACGTCGCCAACGCCGTCATCGACGGCACCGACGCCGTCATGCTCTCCGGCGAAACCAGCGTCGGCAAATACCCCATCGAGACGGTCAAAACCATGGGCCGCATCGTCGAAGCCGCAGAGGAAGACATCCTCGCCAAGGGACTCCCGCCCCTCACCGAACGCAACAAGCCCCGCACCCAGGGCGGAGCCGTCGCCCGCGCCGCCGCCGAAATCGGCGACTTCCTCGGCGCCAAATTCCTCGTCGCCTTCACCCAGTCCGGCGACACCGTCAAGCGCCTGTCCCGCTACCGCTCACCCATCCCGCTGCTCGCCTTCACACCCGACTCCGCCACCCGCTCGCAGCTCAACCTCACCTGGGGCGTCGAGACCTTCCTCGGCCCCCACGTCGACTCCACCGACGCCATGGTCGCCCAGGTCGACGAACACCTCCTACGCATCGGACGCTGCAAGAAGGGCGACGTCGTGATCATCACCGCCGGCTCCCCGCCCGGCATCGCGGGCTCCACCAACCTCGTCCGCGTCCACCGCATCGGCGAGGACGACACCGCCCCCGCGGAGTAACCCTCCCCGCACCGCAGGCCGCCGACCGCGGCACGGGCACAGGGCCCCCACACCCCCGGGGGCCCGACCGCGGGCCGTCAGTACTTCGGCCCCACATGCGCGTCCATCAGCGCGACGGAAGCACGCCTGGCGACGGAGACGTTGTACGGCCTCCCGTGGCGCGTGCAGTCCTTCCACTCGACGCCGAGGCGGTCGAGGGTGTCCGTGTAGAGGCGCCGGATGTCGTCCGAGACATTGGTGAACCAGTAGCGCGGATACTCGTACCGCTTCCGCTCACCGCCCACGACGCGCGTGGTCCAGTTCATGTTCCGGCATCCGTCGGAGTGAATCAGGCCCCGGACGAACTCCCATGGGTGCTCGTCGACGATGGTCTGCTGCCAGGGCTCCAGCGCGATCCGGCGTGTGTGCTTCTTGCCGGGCCCGTGCTGGGGGAAGAGGCACGGCCAGTGGCGGCCGTAGCTGGTCACCATCACGCAGCCTTCCCGCTGGAGGACGTAGACGGAATCCTCGGGGCGGACGGCCGTGATGGCGTTCTTGCAGAGATCGATCAGGCCCGGCCAGGCGTCGGCGCACGCGATGCGCAGGTAGTAGCCGCCGCTGCGGTGCGAGCTGATGCACCCGTCGCCAAGGTAGAGGCCCAGGAGGTACGAGTACGAAGCGGTATCGGCGGGAACTCCAGGTGCCGGCAGGCACCTTGGGCATGGTCCTGCCTGTCCGAGCACGCGCTTCGGCGACTCTGGTCGTGTCTGCCATTCACGGATCGCGGACCGGGATATGCCGGTCCGCAGGCTCACGGAGTTGAGGCTGTGGCCTTGGGCGACGAGTGTCAGAGCCTGCTCGCGGGTGTGGAGGTCGTACATACGACCCAGCCTGGCGCGATCTTGACCGCCCGGTGTTGGAGTGGTGTCACGTTCATGCGTTCACGTGAAGTTCGACCATTCGCCCGCGGCCTTCGAATCTAAGGAAAAGTGCCCCGAGTCGGACTCGAACCGACACTGGATGGGTTTTGAATCCATTGTCTCTGACCAATTGGACTACCGGGGCTAAGTGAATCGAAGGTTGATCTCGACCCACTGCGCGTCCACCATACCGCAGCTAGGTAGGCTCATGGAGAGCTGTACCTGCCGTGGAACGAGGAGCCCCGTGACCACCCCCGAGTCGCCCCAGCCCGTCGCCGACGACGACAACAAGTCGCACGTCCCGCCGCTGACGACCCGCGTCGTCATCGCCGAGGACGAAGCCCTCATCCGCCTCGACCTCAAAGAGATGCTCGAAGAAGAGGGCTACGCGGTCGTCGGCGAGGCCGGCGACGGGCAGCAGGCCATCGAGCTCGCTCGTGAGCACCGGCCCGACCTCGTGATCCTCGACGTGAAGATGCCCGTGCTCGACGGGATCTCCGCCGCCGAGAAGATCACGGAGGAGTCCATCGCCCCCGTCCTGATGCTGACCGCGTTCTCGCAGCGCGATCTCGTCGAGCGGGCGCGGGACGCCGGTGCGATGGCGTACCTCGTAAAGCCGTTCAGCAAGAGCGACGTCGTGCCGGCCATCGAGATGGCCGTCTCGCGGTTCACGGAGCTGAAGGCGCTGGAGAACGAGGTCGCGGACCTCACCCAGCGGCTGGAGACGCGCAAGCTGGTGGACCGGGCGAAGTCGGTGCTGCAGACGCAGTACGGGCTGACCGAGCCGGCCGCGTTCCGCTGGATCCAGAAGACGTCGATGGACCGCCGCCTGTCCATGCAGCAGGTCGCGGAGGCGGTCATCGAGGACGCCGAGGAGAAGAAGGCCGCGAAGGGCGAGTAGCGGCACGCCGCAGCGGCTCGGCATGACGGAAGAGGCCGCCCCCACACAGCGTGGGGGCGGCCTCTTCCGTCGTACGTACGGTCCGGTCAGTCCTCGCCGAGGTACGTCTTGCGGACCGACTCGTCGTGGAGCAGCTCGCTGCCGGGGCCGGAGAGCTTGATGGTGCCGACCTCCATGACGTGCGCCTGGTCCGCCAGCGAGAGGGCGGCCTGGGCGTTCTGCTCGACGAGCAGGATCGTGGTGCCCTGGGCCTTGAGCGCGACGATGGTCTCCATGATCTTCTGCATCATGATCGGGGAGAGGCCCATCGACGGCTCGTCGAGCATCAGGAGCTTGGGCTGCGACATGAGGGCGCGTCCCATGGCCAGCATCTGCTGCTCACCGCCGGAGAGGGTTCCCGCGGCCTGCTTCCGTCGTTCGCCCAGGATGGGGAAGAGGTCGTAGGCGCGCTGGATGTCCTTCTCGATGCCCGCCTTGTCCGTCCGCAGGAACGCTCCGAGCTGGAGGTTCTCGGTGATGGTGAGGCGGGGGAAGATGTGCCGGCCCTCGGGGGAGTGGGCGAGTCCGAGGGACACGATCTTGTGGGCGGGGACTCCGCCCAGCGGCTTCCCGTCGAAGGTGATGCGGCCGCCGGAGGGCTTGAGCAGTCCGGACAGGGTGCGCAGGGTGGTGGTCTTGCCCGCACCGTTGGTGCCGATGAGGGTGACGACCTGGCCGGCTTCGACGCTGAAGGAGATGCCCTTGACGGCTTCGATCTTGCCGTAGGCGACCCTGAGGTCCTCGACCTCGAGGAGAGCGGTCACTGGGTTTCCCCTTCCGGGCTGGTCTTGCTGGTCTTGCTGGTGGTGCCCTCGGCCGGGGTGGCTTCGGTGGCCTCGGCCGGCTCGGTGGCCGCGGCTTCCTCGGTCGCCTCAGCTTCCTCGGCTTCCTCGGTCGTCTCGGCGGTTGCAGCAGCCTCGGCGGTCGCGGCGGCTTCGGCGGCGTTCTCCTCAGCGGCGGCGGCCTCGGTGGCTGCCTCGGCTGCCTCGGTGGCCTCCGCCGCTCCGGTCGCCTCCGTCACCTCGGCCGGCTCCGCCTTGCTCGCCCCGGCCGCTTCCGCGACCGCTTCGGCGGCTTCGACCTCGGCGGCCTCCTCCGCCCCCGGTGCGCCTTCGAAGGGCGTACCGAGGTAGGCGGCGACGACACGCTCGTCGCCCTGGACGACGGCGGGTGTGCCTTCGACGAGCTTCTCGCCCTGGACGAGGCAGGCGACGCGGTCGCACAGGTTGAAGATGAAGCGCATGTCGTGCTCGATGACGAGTACGGCGATGCCCTGGTCCCGGATGGCGAAGATGAGCTCTTCGGTGACCCGGGTCTCCTGCGGGTTCATGCCGGCGGTGGGCTCGTCGAGGAGCAGCAGGCCCGGGTCGCTGGCGAGGGCGCGGGCGATTTCGAGCTTGCGCTGTTCGCCGTAGGGGAGGTTGCGGGCGAGGTGGTCGGCCTTGTTCTCCAGGCCGATGAACTCGAGCAGCTCCATGGCCCGCTTGTGCGACGCGGCTTCGGCCTTCTTGAAGCCGGGTCCGCGCAGGAGGGCGGACCAGAGGCCTTCCTTGGTCCTGGTGTGGCGTCCGACGAGGACGTTCTCCAGGACGGTCATGTTGGCGAAGAGCCGGATGTTCTGGAAGGTACGGGCGATGCCTGCCTGGGTGACGAGGTGGGGCTTGGGCGGCAGGACGGTGCCCTTGTAGGAGACCTTGCCTTCGGTGGGCACGTAGAGCCCGGTGAGGCAGTTGAAGAAGGTGGTCTTGCCGGCGCCGTTGGGGCCGATGAGACCGACGATCTCGCCGGCGTTGACCTTGAGGTCGACCGAGCGTACGGCGGTGAGGCCGCCGAAGCGCATGGTGACGCCGCTGGCGTCGAGGACGGCGGTGGTCTCGGGGGTCTGGGTGGTGTTCTCGGTGGTGGTCGTCATGTCGTTCACGCCCCCGCCTTCGTGATGCCGACGCCGGAGTCGGTCAGGCCCTTGTCCGGTACGTCGAGTTGGTCGGTCTCGTGGTACTCGAGCTGGGCGCGCCGGTTGGCGATGAGGCCTTCGGGGCGGAAGCGCATGAGGAGGATCAGCGCGATGCCGAAGCCGAGGAGCTGGTAGTCCTGGAGGAACTGCAGCTTGGCCGGGATCATGTACAGGAGCGTGGCGCCGATGAGGGGTCCGCTGATGGTTCCCATGCCGCCGAGGATGACGGCGGCGAGGAGGAAGGCGGAGTTCGGCGGTACGGGGCCCGCGAAGACGTACATCTCGGGGACCACGGTGCTCTGGACGTGTGCCTGGACGGTGCCGGCGAGGCCGGCGAGGGTGGCGCCGAGGGCGAAGGCGATGAGCTTGACCCGGAAGCCGTTGATGCCCATGGCGGTGGCGGCGGTCTCGTCCTCGCGGATGGCGACCCAGGCGCGGCCGATGCGGGAGCTGCCGGCGCGGCTGAAGACGAGGACCACGAGGATCATCGCGAGCAGCATCAGCAGGTAGTAGTTGGCGTACGACCCGAGTTCGAAGCCGGCGACGGTGTGGGATTCACCGAAGTCGTATCCGAAGAAGACCAGGTCGGGGACGTTCGGTACGCCGTTGGGGCCGTTGGTGACCTGGGGTCCGGACACGCCGTCGAGGTTGCCGACGGTGATGCGGAAGATCTCGCCGAAGCCGAGGGTCACGATGGCGAGGTAGTCGCCGCGCAGCCGCAGGGTCGGTGCGCCGATGACGACGCCGAAGATCAGGGAGACGGCGCCGCCGGTGAGGACGGATGCCCAGAAGGGGAACTGGACGTCGAAGGCGGATGCGGTGGTGCCCGACACCAGTGCGGCGGTGTAGGCGCCGACGCCGAGGAAGGCGACGTATCCGAGGTCGAGGAGTCCGGCGAGGCCGACGACGATGTTCAGTCCGAGTGCGACGGTCGCGAAGATGAGGATGTTGACCGCGATGAGGGTGAACTGGTCGGTGTTCTGGGTGAAGGGGAACGCCGCCGCGGCGACGAAGGCGGCTGCCACGGCGATGGAGCGGTACTTGGCCGTGAGCCCGGAGAGCCGTGCCATGAGGCCGGCCTTGAAGAGGGCGGCGATGGCGAAGCCGACGGTGATCATGTAGCCGGTGAAGAGTTCGGCGTACTCGGTGTCGATGCCGTACGTGACGACGTACAGGCCGATCGCGAAGGCGGCGACGATGATCAGGATCTCGGCCCAGGAGGCGAGTTCCTTGGGGCGCTGGGCCTTGCGGGTGTCGTCGGGGAGCTGGAACGCCGCGGCGACGGGGATGAGGGAGGCCACGGCCGCGACGAAGCCGCCGGGTTCGAGGTTGACGACGCCGCCGAGTTCGACGGCGATGGCGACGACCGTGAACCAGGTGGTGCCGAAGGCGCCGAGCGCGAAGAGGCGCAGGGCCTTGGTGGTGCCGGTGGGCGCGAGCCAGCGCAGGCCCTTGAAGTCCTGTGCGGCGAGGGCGTACAGGGTGGTGAGGAGGCCCGCGACGAGGGTGAGGACCTGGAGGCCGCCGGGGTATCCGTAGACCGTGAGGTCGCCGGGGAACTCGTCGGTGTAGGTCCAGGACATGAAGGTGCTGGCTACGGTGGCGAGGCCCCCCGCGGCGATGATCCAGCGGAAGAGGTCGGCGCGGGCGCCGGCGTCCGCGGTCGCCGTCTTGGCTGTCGTGGTGTCGGTTGTCATGGCTCTCACGCCCGATCCGCGACGCGCTCGCCGAGCAGGCCCTGTGGCCTGACGAGGAGCACGACGATGAGAAGTACGAATGCCCAGACGTTGGCCCAAGCGCCGCCGCCGAGCTGCTGCATCCCGGGAATCTCTTCGATGTAGGCGATCGAGAGGGCTTCCGCGAGGCCGAGGGCGACTCCGCCGACCATGGCTCCGTAGATGTTGCCGATGCCGCCGAGGACGGCGGCGGTGAAGGCCTTGAGTCCGAGGATGAAGCCCATCTCGAAGTTGATCTGGCCCTTGTCGAGGCCGTACGCGACGGCGGCGACGGCGGCGAACGCGGCGCCGATGGCGAAGGCCATCACGATGATGCGGTCGGTGTTGATGCCCATGAGCTTCGCCGTGTCGGGGTCCTGCGCGGTGGCCTGCATGGCGCGGCCGCTGCGGCTCTTGGCGACGAAGAGGCCGAGGGCGAGCATGCACGCGGGGGCGAGGACGAGGACGAAGGCGTCGGCGCGCTGGAGGTACAGGTTGTCGAAGATCTTGAACGACTCGCCCTGGAACTCGGGGAAGCTGCGCGGCTTCTTCGCGTCGGGGTAGAGACCCCAGACAAGCTGCTGGAGAACAATCGAGAGGCCGATTGCGGTGATGAGCGGGGCCAGCCGTGGCGCGTTGCGCAGCGGTCGGTAGGCGAAGCGTTCCGCGGCGGTGGCGACGGCGACGGCCGCGATGGCACCGCCGACGATCATGAGGGGAATGGCCACGAGAAGCGACGTTCCGCTGGGGAGCGCGATGTAGGCGGTGAGGGCGCCGAAGCCCCCGATCATGAAGATCTCGCCGTGGGCGAAGTTGATGAGCTGGACGATGCCGTACACCATGGTGTACCCGATGGCTATAAGGCCATACAGGGCGCCGAGGGCAAGGCCGTTGGCCAGCTGTTGCGGCAGTTCGTGCACCGCAGGGCCTCCGATGAGCTTGTCGGATATGACTCCGCGCGAGGGCGCTGTTGCGCCCTCGCGCGGTGTGGGTCAGGTTGTGCGGGTCATGCGGGTGGTGCGTGGGGCGGGGACTGTGTTGTGGATCAGTCCTCGAAGGTGGCGGACTTGACGTCCTTCCAGACCTTGCCCTCGACCTTGTAGACGGTGAGCTGCTTGTTCGTGGTGTCGCCGTACTCGTCGAAGGCGACCTTGCCGGTCACACCGTCGAAGGAGACCTTGGACATGGCCTCGACGACCTTGGCGCGGGCGTCCTCGGGCAGCTTGCCGTCGTTGGCGGCGACGACGGACTTGACGGCCTGGACGATGGCCCAGCCGGCGTCGTAGGAGTAACCGCCGTAGGCCGCGTACGGGTCCTTGTAGCCGGCGGCCTTGTAGTCGGCGATGAACTTCTTGGCCGTCGGGAGCTTCTCGACCGGGTAGCCGATGGAGGTCGCGAAGTCACCGTCGTTGGCCACACCGGAGGCGCTGATGAAGGCCGGGTCGTAGATGCCGTCGCCGCCCATGGTGGGGATCTTGGCGCCGGTCTTCTTGATCTGGTCGGAGAGCAGGCCGCCCTCGGGGTACTGACCGCCGAAGTAGACGGAGTCGGCCTTCGACGACTTGACCTTGTCGGCGGTGCTGGAGAAGTCGGTCTCCTTCACCGTGACGTGGTCGGTGCCGGCGATCTTGCCGCCGAGCCGCTTGAACTCGGCGGAGAAGATCGCGGCGAGGCCGGCGCCGTAGGTCTGCTTGTCGTCGACGACGTAGACCTTGCGCTTCTTGGCGTCGTTGTACAGGTACTGGGCGGCGAACTTGCCCTGCACGACGTCCGTGGCGGCGGTGCGGAAGTAGGTCTTGAAGGGGCGCTTGAGCTCGCCCTTGCCCCAGTTGTCACCCTGGCTCAGCGCCGGGTTGGTGTTGGCCGGGGAGACCTGGACGACGCCGGCTTTCTCGAAGACGCCCTGCATGGACTGGGCGACGCCGGAGTTCAGCGGGCCGACGGCTCCGATGACGTCCTGGTTGCCGACGAGCTTCGCGGCGTTGGCCTGGCCGGACTGGGGGACGGCCTGGTCGTCGAGGGCTTCGACCTTGAACTCGATGCCGGGGACTTCGTTGTTCTTGTTCGCGGTCTTGGCCGCGAGGTCCACGGAGTTCTTGATGCCCTGGCCGAGCGCGGAGAGGGAGCCGGTCAGCGGTGCGTCGACACCGATGACGACGGTGGTCTTCTTACCGCTGTCGTCGCCGCCCTTGTTGTCGTCGCGCGAACCACATGCGGTGAGAGTCAGTGCTCCGGTCGTGAGCGCTGTGGTGAGTATGAGCAAAGAACGGTGTCGCACGAAAGGTCCTTTCCCTGGCGCGGCCTCCTCTGCTGAGGTGCCGTGACGATCGCCGGGCCGTACTGGGTCAATACAGGGGCCGTGCAGCAGACGCGCCCGGCGGCGCGGTGACTGGCCGTGACTCTAGGCGGAGGTGGAGGGGTCGTGGAGGTGTGAAGTCAGGATGTGACTCTCTTGTTATGCCAAGGCCAACGCTGGGTAGGGCAGTGTGGACACATCCGCCGATAACCCCACCGGCGGAAGATCCCACATGCTGAGAACGCGCAGTTCCGCAATGGCGCTTGTTGCGATCATGGTCGCGGCGGCGGGGGGATGGCCGGAAGGCGTCGGCCGGATCGCGGACCGGCTCGGCGTGCGGCGGCGCCCATGCGTCAACGATGGCTTGCCGGTCACGCAGTGTTACGTCCGCGAGGTGCGGGTCCCAGGTGCCCGGCGTCCTCGTCGTCGTGCGTCCTGAAAGCGGGCGCGGGCGTCGCGCGGCGGGGGTGGGTGGACAACGGCCTTTCTGCCGCTGCCTGTTGGGCGGAACCGGCGGGCCGGGGCCGCCGCCGCTCAGTCGGGCGGGCGCCAGTTCTCCGAGTTGGCCGTGGCGCCGCCCCGGGAGGCGCATTCCCGCTGTGCGAGGCCGTCGACCCGTCGCAGGGCCGCCGCCATTCCGTGGCGCTTCGCCTCGGCGCGGCCTGCGGAAACGATCTGCTCGTGCAGGGCGTACTGCGCGTTGGACAGGCCCTTCTGTTCCCAGTCGAGTCCTGCCCACTTACCGCCTTTGAGTGTCTCTTTGGCCCAGTAGGAGACGAGTTCCGCGCAGATCTCCTCGGGTGAGGTCCTCTGCGGGGAAGGGGAGGGAGTCGTGGGCCCGGCGGCCGGACGGTCCTGCGAGCAGCCCGCGATCATCAGCGCGGCCAGGAGTGCGAAGGCGGTGCGCCTGGCCCGAGCGTGCGGTCCGGTCCCCATACGGGAACGCTAGGTCGTCACGATCTGTGACACAACAGGGCGGAGCGACGGCCTTGCGGCAGCTTCGCGACGGTGGCTGCGCGCGGGGGGAAACGTGCGCACCGTGGTGGGCAAGTGGGCCGGGAAGCAGGGGTGTTG
>NZ_VBVX01000234.1 GCF_005981925.1 Streptomyces albidochromogenes | reverse complement strand
CCCCGACCCCACGCCCCCCGACCTCACGCCCGTACCTCCTCGGCCAGCGCCAGCGCCTCCCGGGCCATCGTGGCCGTGGCCTCCAGGTCGGTCATCATCAGCGGAACCGCCCGGCACCGCACACCCGCGCTCTCCACCTCGTCCACCGCCCCCGCGTCCACGGTGTCCACGAGCCACCCGTCGAGCAGTCCCGACCCGTAGTGCAGCGCGACGGCAGCGGCCGTGGACTCGACGCCCACCGCGGCCAGCACCTTGTCGGCCATGCCCCGCACGGGCGCGTCGCCGACGATGGGCGAGAGCCCCACCACCGGCACCCCCGCGTCGGCGATCGCCTCGCGGATGCCCGGCACGGCGAGGATGGTCCCGACGCTCACCACCGGATTGGACGGCGGGAAAAGGATCACGTCGGCCGAACCGATGGCCTCCAGAACCCCCGGCGCCGGCTTCGCCTGCTCCGCGCCCACCGGCACGACGGCCTGCGCGTCCACCGAGGCGCGCATCTTCACCCAGTACTCCTGGAAGTGAACGGCCTTGCGCTCACCGTCCACGTCCACCGCGACGTGCGTCTCGATGCGGTCGTCGGACATGGGCAGCAGCCGCACCCCCGGCTGCCACCGCTCGCACAGCGCCTCGGTGACCGCGCTCAGCGGATATCCCGCGCCGAGCATCTGGGTACGGACGATGTGCGTCGCGAAGTCGCGGTCGCCGAGCCCGAACCACTCCGGCCCCACGCCGTACGCCGCGAGCTCGCCCTTCACCTGGAAGGTCTCGTCCGCACGCCCCCAGCCCTGCTCCTCGTTGATGCCACCGCCGAGGGTGTACATCACGGTGTCGAGGTCGGGGCAGACCTTCAGCCCGAACAGATGAATGTCGTCACCGGTGTTGCCGATGACGGTGATGTCCGCGTCAGGCGCGGCCGACTTGAGGCCGCGGAGGAAGCGAGCGCCGCCAATACCGCCTGCCAGAACCACAATGCGCATGCACAGCAGTCTGTCAGGCCGGTACGACGTCCTGGGCGGCCGGGGACGCGCACCGCGCCGAATGCATCGGCATCTCGGTGAGGCCCGGGAAGTAGACGTGCAGGCTGACGGCCGGCTCCAGCGCGTCGTTGACGACCTCGTGGGCGTACCCGGGCGCGAACACCCGCTGCGAGCCCGCCCCGAGGGTGCGCCGGACGCGCCCCTCGCCCGCGTGCTCGGTCAACTCACCCGACAGGACGGTAAGAACACCGGAAGAACGCCCGTGATCATGCATGCCGCTGCCTTGACCGGGCACCCAGCTGAGCAGCCAGACCTCGTAACCGGGTCCGGTACGCAGCCGGTGGTACCAGCGGCTGGTGGCGTCGTACGAGACGAGGTGTTCCCACTGCGCGCGATCGGCGGCGATGGAACGGGCGAGGCCGGCGAACTCGGCGACGGTGGCCGGGTGCTCGCGGGCGGGCTGGAGGAGGTGCTGGACGGCGAGGATGTCGCCGGCGATCTGGAGGTCGCTGTCGCTGTTCATGGTGCGGGGGTTCCTCGGCATGAGTGCTGGGGTGTCGCAGGAAGAGTGGTCGCGAAACGCGAACGCAAAAGCGGGTGCGGCGGAAACGGTCCGCTACGGAGAGTCAGCTGGAGCGCGAAGGCTTCAACAGCTGGAACAACAGCAACAGCAACAGGAGCGGGAAGCGCCGAACCGGACCTGGGCAGCGCCACGGGACCCACGCGTGTGGGTGCGGGCGAGCGCTGCGGTCATCGGCATGCGTTCAAGGAGACCTGGTTGCTCACTCGCTGTCAACCTCGTGACCGGTTTGGTCGAAATGTTTCACCTCATCCGGTTAATGGATCAGGAGAAAGGTTTGTGCAACAGGGAGTGCGGACACATGCCGCAGCAACCGTGCGAGCAAACGTCCTTGAGGTGTCGCGACCGGAGCAATCGGCGCAACCGGAGCAAACCGGCGCGACGGGAGCGTTCCGCGCGACCCGGAGTGTGATCCGGATCGCTTCCGCGAGCCGGCCGCAACAAGATCAAACCCCGCCGCATCTCACCCTGATGAGGGCGTGGCGAGGGGCTCCTGGATGAGCCGGTGGCATGTGTCACAATTTTGGCGATTTGAACACTTTCCGCAAAGCTTTGGTTCCGCAGAGTGAATAACCGGCTCAATAGCAGATCTCGGCTTGACTGCCTCGGATCCGCGCACTTGTAATTTCACTCGTGTCGTTCGGCCGAAAACGGCAACGACTACATCACGGGGACTGCAAAAGACAGACGAGGGGCGCACATGACCGAGCTGTTCCAGCAACTGCTGGTCGAGGACGCGGACGAGGAAATCGGCTGGCAGGAGCGCGCCCTGTGCGCACAGACCGACCCCGAGTCCTTCTTTCCCGAGAAGGGCGGATCCACCCGCGAGGCCAAGAAGGTCTGCCTCGCCTGTGAAGTCCGCTCGGAATGCCTTGAGTACGCGCTCTCCAACGACGAACGGTTCGGCATCTGGGGCGGCCTGTCCGAGCGCGAACGCCGACGACTGAAAAAGGCGGCCGTCTGACGGCGAACCGCCGAACCCGGTCGCACCCCGACCGTCGCGCTCGACGCTTACTGATCAAATGGCACAAGCGCGCACGTATCAACCGGTCCGTCGCCCGGCCCCAGGCCGCAGGCGGCGGACCGTCGCGTTGCCCAGCCGTTAGTGTGGGGCGCTGTCCGAGACGCATCAACGCCCCCAAGGGTCGCGCGCGTCGACGCAGTCAGACAGCAGCCTTCCGGGGGGCGACCCCCGGACCCCGGCCGGAGGGCCCGTACCCCGATGTCCGTGCACAGCCAAACGTCGGCGCCGTACGCGGCGGCCGCTCCCGAGTTCCCCCGGCATGTCGTCACCGCCGTGCTCGTCTCCCACGACGGCGCGCGCTGGCTGCCCGACGCGCTCGCCGGGCTCCTGGGGCAGGAACGCCCCGTACAGAACGTCGTCGCCGCCGACACCGGCAGCGCGGACGAATCGGCCGAACTCGTCACCGAGGCCATCGGAGCCGACCGCGTGCTGCACCTGGCACGCCGCTCCGGTTTCGGAACGGCCGTCGACGAGGCGGTCCGTACCGCCCAGGTCCTCACACCCGAGGAACTTCCCTATCTCAAGCGCCCCAGCGGCTGGGACCCGGTGAGCAGGTCGTGGCGCGACGACGCGTACGACATGCCCGAACTCCCGCACGGCGAACCGGTGCAGTGGCTGTGGCTGCTGCACGACGACTGCGCCCCCGAGCCGGACGCCCTCGCCGAACTCCTGCGCGTCGCCGACTCCGACGAGCACGCCGCGATCATCGGCCCCAAACTGCGCGGCTGGTACGACCGGAAGCAGCTGCTCGAAGTCGGCGTCTCCATCGCCAACAGCGGACGCCGCTGGACCGGCCTCGACCGCCGCGAGCAGGACCAGGGCCAGCACGACCAGGTCCGCTCCGTACTCTCCGTGTCGACCGCCGGCATGCTGATCCGCCGCGACGTCTGGGAAGAGCTCGGCGGCTTCGACCGCAGGCTGCCCCTCATGCGCGACGACGTCGACCTGTGCTGGCGCGCCCACGCCGCCGGCCACCGCGTCCTGGTCGCCCCCGACGCCGTACTGCGGCACGCCGAGGCGTCCGCGCGCGAGCGCCGGCCCATCGACTGCGCCGGACGCTCCGTCGCCAACCCGCACCGCGTGGACAAGGCGGGCGCCGTCTACGCGATGCTCGTCAACGCGCGGGGCGCCGCCCTGCCGTACGTCATGCTGCGCCTCGTCCTCGGCACGCTGCTGCGCACCCTCGCCTACCTCGTCGGCAAGGTCCCCGGCCAGGCGGTCGACGAGGTCACCGGCCTGATGGGCACCCTGCTGCGCCCCGGCAAGATCCTCGCCGCCAGGAAGCGGCGCGGAAAGGGGAAGGTCGAAGCCGGCGAACTGCGGCCGCTCTTCCCGCCGACCGGCGCGACCGTCAGGGCCACCGTCGAGCAGATCGCGGCCGGTTTCGGCTCCCGCTCCGAGCCCGAATCGGCCGGCTCGCGGCACGGCGTCGTCGAGTCCGGCCCCGGCGGCGACGACGCCGACTACATGGAGATCGAGCAGTTCGCCCGGCTGAAGCGGATCGCCCGCAAGCCCGGCCCCGTGCTCTTCCTCCTGCTCCTCCTCGTGTCGCTCGTCGCCTGCCGCGGCCTGCTCGGTGGCGGTGCTCTCGCCGGCGGCGCGCTGCTGCCGGCACCCGACGACGTGTCCGGCCTCTGGTCGCGGTACGCCGACGTCTGGCACCCGATCGGCACCGGCGGCACCCAGACGGCGCCGCCCTACCTCGCCGTACTCGCCGCCCTGTCGGCCCTCTTCCTCGGCTCCACCGGCCTCGCGCTCACCGTGCTGCTGGTCTGCTCGGTGCCGCTGGCCGGCCTCACCGCGTACTTCGTCTCACGACCGCTCGTCGAGTCCCGGCTGCTGCGCGCCTGGGCGGCCGTCGCGTACGCCTTCCTGCCCGCCGCCACCGGAGCCCTCGCCACCGGGCGGCTCGGCACGGCCGTCCTCGCGGTCCTGCTGCCCCTCATCGCCCGGTGCGCCGTCTCCGCGAGCGGGCTGCGCGCCGGGGGCGGACGCTCCGGCTGGCGCGCCGTCTGGGCGTACGCGCTCCTGCTGACCCTCGCGACGGCGTTCACGCCCGTCGTGTGGCCGATCGCCCTGGTGCTCGGCATCGGCGTGCTCGCGCTGCGGCGCGGCGACATCACGGCGTACGGACTGCGCTTCCTCGCCGCGCTCGGCACCCCCGTGCTGATGCTCGCCCCCTGGTCGCTCACGCTCCTCACCAGCCCCTCCGCCTTCTTCCGCGAGGCGGGCCTCGACTTCGGTACGGGCCCGGCCGGCGCACTCGACCTGCTCGGCACGAGCCCCGGCGGCCCCAAGGCGGCGGGCGGGCTGCTGCTCATCGGCATCGTCCTCACGGCGCTGGCGGCCCTGCTGCGCGGCGAGCGGACGTACTCCATCCGCACGGCGTGGGTCGTGGCGATCGTCTCCCTCCTCTTCGCCGTGTTCACCAACAGCACCGAAGGCGGCTGGGCCGGCCCGGCGACCCTCGTCTACGGCCTCGCGCTCATCGGCGCCACGGTCCTCGGCGCGGACGGCGCGCGCGAACGCGTCGCGACCCAGAGCTTCGGCTGGCGCCAGCCCGTCGCCGTCCTGGTCGCCTTCGCCGCCGCGGCCGGACCGCTGCTCGCCGCCGCCGGCTGGATGATCGGCGGCGCCGCAGGACCGCTGGAGCGCCGCGACCCGGTGCAGGTGCCGGCGTTCGTCGCGGAGGAGAGCGGCACCCGCGACCAGGCCCGGACCCTGGTCCTCGGCGGCACGTCGGCCGCGAAGGTCTCGTACACGCTCGTACGCGGCTCCGGTGCGCGCCTGGGCGACGGCGAACTCGCCGAGGCGGGCGGCAGCAGCCCGCGGCTCGACAAGATCGTCTCCAACCTGGTCGCGGGCTCCGGCGCCGACCAGGCCGACCAGCTCGGCGGCTACGCCGTCCGGTACGTCCTCGTACGCGACGGAGCGCCGCGCTCCATGAGCCGCGTCCTCGACTCGACGCCCGGCCTGAGCCGGCTGAGCCAGCTCGACGGCAGCGCGCTGTGGCGCGTCGACCGCCAGGTCGCGCGGGCCACGATCGTCTCCGGCAAGGAGGGCGGCGAGCCGCTGCCCGTCGCGTCCAGCCCGGTCGAGGCGCACGCCTCGATCCCCGCCGGCGAGGCGGGCCGCGTCCTGCGCATCGCGGACTCGGCGGCCGAGGGCTGGCAGGCCACGCTCGACGGCCGGGTGCTGGCGAAGAAGACCGTCGACGGCTGGGCGCAGGGCTTCGAACTGCCCGCCGAGGGCGGCCGGCTCGACCTCACCTACGAGGCCCCCGTCACTCACACCGTGTGGATCTGGACCCAGGTCGGCCTCGCGCTGCTCCTCGTGGTGCTGGCCCTGCCGGGCCGCCGCCGGGAGGTCGACGACGACCTGCCCGAGGAGGAGTACGAGGTGCCCGCGCAGCCGGTCGCGGGGGAGGGCCGCAGGGCGCGCAGGCTGCGCGCGGCGGCGCAGGCGGACGCCTCCGGGGCGGAGGCGCAGGAGGAGGCCGGAGAGCGGCCCCCCGCCCCGCCGGCCGAGGCCGGCCCGTACGGCGGGCCGCCGGAGGAGCAGGACGGGACCGCCGTGTACGCGTCCGTGCCGCAGCAGCAGTACGGCGAGTGGGACGCCCAGTCGTACGCGGGCGCCGAGTACGCGCGGCAGCAGTACGGCGGCCAGGAGGAGCAGCAGGGCTACGGCGGCGAGCAGTACCCGGCCGATCCGTACCGGGCGGCCGGCCAGTACGGCGACGGCGGGCAGTACCAGGGCGACCCGTACCAGGGAGGCCAGTACCAGGAGGGCCCGTACACGGAAGGCCAGTACGGCGACGGCGGCCCGTACCAGGCGGCCGACCCGTACCAGGAGGGCCAGTACGACCCCTACGGCTACGGACAGCAGCAGCCGCCCCAGCCCTACGCCGACGGCAACGAGCCCGAGCAGCATCCCGACGGGAGCAACAACCGATGAACCGCACCACCCTCTCCCTGATCGCCGCCGCCACCGCCCTCGCCGCGGTCACCGGGTTCGCCGCCGTCTCCGCCCCGGACGGCGCCGCGACCGGGACCGCCGCCGACGCGCGGACCCCGGCGCGGATGCCGGTGGAGCGCTCCAGCCTGCTGTGCCCGGCGCCCAGCTCGTCCGACCTGGCGGAGACGGCGTACACGTCGTTCACCCCGGCAGGCAAGGGCGGCGCCGACGCGAAGGCGGGCTCGGCCGAACTCGTCCCCACCGCCGCGACCTTGGCGGCCGAGGACGACGGCAAGGACAAGAAGAAGGACAAGGACAAGGCCGCCGGCAAGGGCGCGAGCAAGCCGGTCCTCTCCCTGAAGGAGCCGGGCAAGCCCGCGACGGCCGAGGCGAACACCGCCGAGGCGCCCGCCCTCGTCGGCTCGGCCGACGGGCTGCTGGCCCCCGGCTGGACCGCGCAGCAGACCACCAAGGTCACCGCCGGCCAGGGCCGGGGCCTGCTGGGCGTCAGCTGCACGCCGCCCGACACCAGCTTCTGGTTCCCGGGCGCGAGCACCGCCGAGGACCGGCTGGACTACGTACACCTCACCAACCCCGACGACACCGCCGCCGTCGCGGACATCCAGCTGTACGGCAAGGACGGCGTCCTGGAGTCGGACGCGGGGGAGGGCATCACGGTCCCGGCCAGGTCCAGCGTCCCCGTCCTGCTGTCGACGCTGAGCGCCGACCGCGCCGAGAACGTGACCGTCCACGTCACCACCCGCACCGGCCGCGTCGGCGCCGTCGTCCAGGCCGTGGACGAGGAGGGCGGCAGCGACTGGCTGGCCGCGTCCGCCGAGGCGTCCGGCAGCGCGGTGCTGCCCGGCATCCCGGCGGACGCGACGTCGGTGCGCCTGGTGGTGTTCGCGCCGGGCGAGGAGGACGCCGACCTCACGGTGCGGCTGGCCGGCCCCACCGGCACGATCACCCCCGCCGGGCACGAGAACCTGCACGTCAAGGCCGGGATGTCGATGGCCGTCGACCTGGCGGACGTCACCAAGGGCGAGGCGGGCTCACTGCTGCTGAGTCCGGCCGAGCGGGACAGCCCCACCCCGGTGGTCGCCGCGCTGCGCGTGGTGCGCGGCAAGGGCGCCGCCCAGGAGGTCGCGTACATTCCGGCGACCGGGCAGGTGGGCGGCCGGGCCACGGCGGCCGACAACAGGGCCAAGGGCTCGGTGCTCTCGCTGACCGCGCCGGGCGAGGCGGCCGAGGTGAAGGTCACCGCGTCGGCGGGCAGCGGCGGCGGGGAGCCCGTGACCAAGACGTACAAGGTGGCGGCGGGCACGACGCTCGCGGTGACGAAGCCGCCGGTGCCGTCGGGACTCAAGGGCTCGTACGCGCTGACGGTCGAACCGGTGTCCGGCGGCCCGGTCCACGCGTCGCGCTCGCTCGAACTGCCCGAGGACGGTGTCCCGATGTTCACCGTGCAGACGATGCCGGACGACCGCGGGACGGTCCCGGTGCCGGATGCGGAACAGGACCTGTCCGTACTGGACGACTGACCGGGCGGTACGGGTCGGGCGCGACCCGTCCCCCTCAGGGGTGAACCGGCGTCAGCCGTCCGCCTCCCCGTCCCCGTACCGCGGGTCGACGGACTCCGGTGACAGGCCGAGCAGTTCCGCCACCTGCTCCACGACGATCTCGTGCACGAACATGGCCCGCTCGTCCCGGCTCTTGGTCCGGATCTCGACGGGCCGCCGGTAGATGACGATGCGCGCCGGATGGGCGCTGGTCGCGGCGATCATTCCGCCGAGCGGGACGGACTCGGAGCCCCAGCCGTCGGAGTCGTCGCCGCCCGCGGGCGGCACGTCGAGCACCAAGAAGTCGACCTCGGCGAGCTGCGGCCACCGCCGCTCCAGGCGCTCGACCGAGTTCTGCACGAGGTCGCCGAAGGCCGCGGCCCTGCTGGTCGAGAGGGGCACCTGCGGCGGTGCCACCGGGCCGCGCATGCCGCGGCCGTGCCGGTCGCGGCGCCGCGGCCCCGGGCCGGTGGGGAGGGGAGGTACGGGACTGTCCATCACTGACGCAGCGTAGCCCTCATCGGGGCGGCGGCACGGCGCCGGAGGGACGGCGAGCGGCATGTCGCATATTGAACATTCCAGCCAAGGTTGGGCTCGAATTCACGCCGGTACGCGACCGCCGATCTCGCATCGCTTGACGGCATTTGCCCCAAGTGGCGACTGGTAACGGGCCGGTGACGTACTGTGCCCGCCGGTCCCCGCGCAGGTCAGGCCAGTTGCGTACGGGGCCGCCGGGGCGAGGTGAGACGCGCGACACGGTGGAGTGACGTGGGGGAGAGTCGTCGCGGCCCGCTCAAGAGTGCGGTACCGTCCAACCTCGTGAGCCCTGTACGTCGCTGTTCGCGCACCGCGTGCGGCCGCCCTGCCGTCGCGACACTGACGTACGTCTACGCGGACTCGACCGCAGTCCTCGGCCCGCTCGCCACCTATGCCGAGCCCCACTGCTACGACCTGTGCGCCGAGCATTCGGATCGGCTGACCGCGCCGCGCGGCTGGGAGGTCCTGCGGCTCGTCGACGGCTCCGCGCCCGCGCACCCCAGCGGTGACGATCTCGAAGCCTTGGCCAACGCCGTGCGTGAGGCCGCCAGGCCGCACGAGCGCGCGGCGGAAGCGAGCGGCGGGGCACGCACCGCGGACCCGATGGAGGTCGCGCGCCGCGGCCACCTGCGGGTCCTGCGCTCCCCGGACTGAAAGCCCCAGACGCACCTCTCGTCCGTGCGGGTAGCCTCAGGGCCGACCAACAGGACTTCAGGAGGGGCTGGCCGTGGCTGCTGAGCGGGCTGATCTGTCGCAGATCGTCAAGGCGTACGACGTGCGCGGGGTGGTCCCCGACCAGTGGGACGAGTCGCTGGCCGAGCTGTTCGGAGCCGCCTTCGCCCAGGTGACGGGCGCCGACGCCATCGTCACCGGGCACGACATGCGGCCCTCCTCGCCCGGTCTCTCCCGGGCGTTCGCCCGCGGGGCGGCGGCGCGCGGGGTGGACGTGACGGAGATCGGCCTGTGCTCCACCGACCAGCTGTACTTCGCCTCCGGGCACCTGGGACTGCCGGGCGCGATGTTCACGGCGTCGCACAACCCCGCGCAGTACAACGGCATCAAGATGTGCCGGGCGGGCGCGGCCCCGGTGGGGCAGGACACCGGGCTCGCGGAGATCCGCGCCCTGGTCGAGGAGTGGTCGGCGACGCCGGCCGCACCCACCACGAGCCGGACCGGAACCCTCACCCGACGTGACACGTTGAAGGACTACGCGGCCCATCTGCTGTCCCTGGTCGACCTGTCCGCGATGCGTCCCCTCAAGGTCGTGGTCGACGCGGGCAACGGCATGGGCGGCCACACGGTCCCCACGGTCTTCGCCCCCCTCCCGCTGACCGTGGTGCCCCTCTACTTCGAGCTGGACGGCACCTTCCCGAACCACGAGGCCAACCCGCTCGACCCCAAGAACCTCGTCGACCTCCAGGCGAAGGTCCGCGAAACCGGCGCCGACCTCGGCCTGGCCTTCGACGGCGACGCGGACCGCTGCTTCGTCGTGGACGAACGCGGCGAGGGCATCTCCCCGTCCGCGATCACCGCGCTCGTCGCCGCGCGCGAACTGGCCCGCAACGGGGGTGAGGGCGCGGTCATCCACAACCTGATCACGTCCTGGTCGGTCCCCGAGGTCGTACGGGAACACGGCGGCACGCCGGTCCGCACCCGCGTCGGCCACTCCTTCATCAAGGAGGAGATGGCGCGCACCGGCGCGATCTTCGGCGGCGAGCACTCGGCGCACTACTACTTCCGGGACTTCTGGAACGCGGACACCGGCATGCTCGCCGCCCTCCACGTCCTCGCGGCCCTGGGCGGCCAGGACGGCACCCTGTCCGGCCTCGTCGCGGAGTACGACCGCTACACGGGCTCCGGCGAGATCAACTCCACGGTGGACGACCAGGCGGGCCGCATGGCGGCGGTCAAGGCGGAGTACGCCGGCCGCGACGGCATCACGATCGACGAACTGGACGGTTTGACGGTCACCGCGGCGGACTGGTGGTTCAACCTCCGCCCGTCCAACACGGAACCCCTGCTGCGCCTGAACGTCGAGGCCAGGGACGAGCCCACGATGACGAAGACCCGCGACGAGGCCCTGACCCTGATCCGCGCCTGACACCGGACGAGGCGCCGCGCCCCTCGCGGCGCCGGGGCGGAGGCCCGAGCCTGCCGCGCCCCTCGCCCGCGCCGGGGCGGCAGACTCCGGCCTCCGCGCCCGGAGAGGCGTACGGCGCCTGACGACCGGCCGGCCCGTCGACCTGGCCGGCCCGCAGCCGCCGCTCGGGTCGCGGGACGCCGCTACCGCGCGGTGTCCGCCTGCTCCGGGCACGTCCGGGCCGCGTGTCCCCGAGCCCCTTCCCGGGGCGCCAAGGGCCTTCCGGGGGCCCGGGGCGTGCCAGGGGTGGCGGGAATCAGCAGCTTCGGTGCCCGCAGGTGCATGGCCTGTCTCTTATACCCATCTCCGAGCCCACGAGACTAGC
>NZ_VBVX01000233.1 GCF_005981925.1 Streptomyces albidochromogenes | reverse complement strand
AGTCTCGTGGGCTCGGAGATGTTTATAAGAGACAGGGCCCGGCCCGCCCGCCGCCTAGCGGCGGCTTGCCCCCGTCGCCGAGCAGCAGGTCCCGGCCCTCCGGAAGCTCGGGGCCCGCCAGGCTCTCGGTGTCGCCGGCCGCGTCCGCCGCGTCCTGGCCGATCCCCGCCAGCGACACGGCGGCGAAGCCGGCGGAGTCCTCGTAACCGTCGCCCTCGGCGATCGCGGCCAGCCGCGCCGAGGTGTCCATGAAGGCGGGGTCGACCCGGTGCACGGCCCGGTACAGCGGCAGCGCCGCCGCGCTGCGCCCGGTCCCCTCGTGCGCGCGGGCCAGCCAGTAGCGCAGCTCCTTGCGCTGCGGCTGCTCGCTGCGGCAGCGCATGAGTGCCGCCGACAGCATCGGCTCCGCCTGCCCGTACATCTCCAGCCGCACCCGCGCCATGCCGCCGAACAGCCCGGTCTCGATGCCGAGCAGCGGGTCGTCGACGAGCGGATCGGTGTGCCGTACGAGCTGCTCCCAGTCCTTGACCAGGTACGCGCGGCAGGCGTGCAGGAACCGCACCTGCGGATCGGCGTCCACCGGCGGCAGCCCGGCCAGCGCCCGGTCGAGCTCGGGCACGTGGCGGCCGTCGAGCCAGTGGGAGGCGTGCGCGAGGAGCAGATCGCGCGGCTTCTCCAGGACGGGCTGCACCCACCACCCGAGCCAGTACCAGGAGTTGAGCGTCCGGCGGTGCCGGGCGCGCTGCTCGCCGAAGCGCTCGCGGTGGCGGTACATGCGCAGCAGCGCGGTGGTGGTGTCGACGCGCAGCGCGTGCAGGCCGAGCCAGCCGTCGGCCATGCCGGGGTCGATCCGTACGGCGGCCCGGAACTCCTCCTCGGCCTGCGGATACGCGCCCATCGTGTACGCGTCGACACCGCGCAGCCAGGCGAGGTCGGCCGGGGCGTTCACGCCCTGCGTGCCGGAATCCGTCACATCCCCCACGAACCGTGCCCCCCGTGATGTGCCGCCGGGCCTGCGCCCCGCGGCAGGTCTCAGAACCGCCGTGTCGCGGACGGGAATTGACCGCACCGAAGGGCATCGTACCTGGGCGGGTGGTCCCGGACTAAGGGTGGCGCAGGCCCAACAGAGACAGTGACCGAGGGTGAGCGAACGGCGCCACCAGGGGCCCCTGAGGGGGGCCGAGGGCAGAACGAAGCCCCCGATCACGGGGGAACAACCGGGGGCTTCGCGTCTGCGGCGGCTTCGAAAAGCCGCACATTGAGAACGTAAGACCTGTACGCCCCCCGGGTCAAGCGGAGTTGAGGCACTCACGGGGGAGGTTTTCAGGCCGTTCCGGAGGGCGGGCCCTGGCGGTCACCCACGGTGACGGAATGGTTCGGCAACGCTGTCGCGTAAGGCCCCGGGAGCCACTCGTACCCCTCCTGGCACTGGCGTACCAACAGGTCGGCGTACGGCCGCGAGGGGTCCGTGGCGAAATGACGTGTCTCCGCCGCCGTCCACCCGTCCCAGAACTCCGCCTGCGCCGGCCCGTCCCTGCGCCGCCCGCGCGCCCACGACCGCCGGGCGTCCAGATCCATCCAGAGCAGCCGCGCGAGATCCGTCCGTACGGCGGCCCGCCCGGCCCCCACGCCCTCGACCATCACCACGGGCGCCGGCTCCAGCGGGCGCGCCGGGCCGAAGCGGCGCAGCGTCCAGTCGTACGCCGCGTACCGGGCGCTCTCGCCGCGCGAGAACGGACCCGTCACCTGCTCGCGCAGCCGGTCCGTCCACGCGAAGAGCTCCTCGTGGGTCGCCAGGTCGTCGAGGTGCAGCACGGGCGCCCCGCCGAGCGCCGTGGCGAGCCGGGCGGCGAAGGTGCTCTTGCCGGACCCGGCGTGCCCGTCGACGGCGACCAGGCGCACCGGGCCGCAGGAGGGCGGCAGCGCGCGCAGCGAGGCGGCGAGCTCGTCGAGAGGTTCCACGCCTCCACCCTAGGCGGCGGGCGCGGCGCCGGCCCACGCCACCGGTCCACACCAATATTGGTGGAGCGACGCGGTGCGAGGTGCTGGCAGAGGCCGGCCGCCGGCGGCCATAGTGGGCGCACTGTCGTGCACCTGCCCGCGCATCCGCATCCGACTCGGGGGCCATGACCATGACCGGATCCACCTCCCGCCGCACCGTCCTGACCGCCGCCATCGCCGTGGCGGTGGGCGCCGTGGCGGCGCCCGCCGCCCCGGCCGCCGTCCTCGCGGGCGCCGCCGGCCCGCCCCGCCTCGTCGACAACCGCTTCTGGTCCTCGCTCGGGGACTGGCGCTCCGGGGAGGCCGCCGGCACCCGCGTGGTGGCGGGACGCAGGCCGGGCGTCGTCATCGGTACGCCGTCGGGCCGCACCGAGTACACCGACCCGCACACCGGCACCACGTCCATCTGGGAGAGCGCCACCTGGACCTCCCCGGCCCACCGCTCCGCGGTCCCGGCCACCGAGGCCGTCGCCTCCTGGAACGCCCGCACGCCGGCCGGCACCTGGATCGAGGTCGCGCTGCGCGGCACCTACACGGACGGCACCGACACGCCCTGGTACGTGATGGGCCGCTGGGCGGCGGGCGACACGGACATCCGACGCACCTCCGTGGACGACCAGAGCGACGGCCGCAGCAGCGTCTGGACCGACACCTTCGCGATGAACAGCTCGGCCGGCGCCCTGCGCCTGGCGTCGTACCGGCTGCGCCTGACGCTCCACCGCAGACCCGGCACCGGCCTGACCCCCACGGTGTGGCGCGTGGGCGCGATGGCCTCCGACATCCCCGACCGCTTCACCGTGCCGGCCTCGCGGCCCCTGGTCGCCCGGGAACTGGACGTACCGCGCTACTCGCAGAACACGCACATCGGCCAGTACCCCGAGTACGACAACGGCGGCGAAGCGTGGTGCAGCCCCACCTCGTCGCAGATGATCATCGAGTACTGGGGCCGGCGGCCCACCGCCGAGGACCTGGCCTGGGTCGACCCGGCCTTCGAGGACCCGCAGGTCTGCCACGCGGCCCGCTTCACCTTCGACCACCAGTACAGCGGCTGCGGCAACTGGCCCTTCAACGCCGCCTACGCCGCGACGTACCGCGACCTGAGCGCCGTCGTCACCCGCCTGCACTCGCTCACCGAGCTGGAGACCCTGATCCGCGCCGGCATCCCGGCCATAACGTCGCAGTCCTTCCTCGAGGAGGAGCTGACGGGCGCGGGCTACGGCACGGCCGGCCACCTGATGACGGTCGTCGGCTTCACCCCCGACGGCGACGTGATCGCGAACGACCCCGCCTCCCCGGACAACCCGGCCGTACGCCGCGTCTACAAGCGCCGCGAGTGGGAAAATATCTGGCTGCGGACCAAGCGCTACAACGCGAGCGGGAAAGTGGTGTCCGGCACAGGGGGCGTCTGCTACCTCTACTGGCCCGCCCACCCCACGGCAGCTCAGCGGCGGGCCCTCGCCGCCGTCGGCGTCCGCTGACCTCGCCCGCCCGGCCCCGGGGCGTGACGAACGTCATCTTCCCCGGGGGCGGTCCCGGTGGGCAGTGTGGATGCCATGACAGCGACCACTGCCGACATCACCCGCACCTCGTCCAGGGCCGGCACCGGCGGTCCCGACGACGACGGCCCCGAGATCCTGGAGCACGTCATGGGCTGGACCCTCGTGGTGGTCCTCGCCATGTTCGTCACCCAGGCCGGCCTCATGTAGCCGACGCCTCCAGGGTCAGCCCGTCCGTGACGATCGAGTCCGAGGTGACCAGCGCCTGTTCGGCGCGCACGTCGGTCATGAAGACGAACGGGGGGACCACCGGCGGCACCGGCAGGCCGTCCGGGGTGAAGGTGAGGCAGACGACGCCCTCCAGGCAGCCGCTGAACCGGGTCAGGTAGAGGGTGACATCACCGCTCAGCTCCAGCGTGTCCGCCCCCAGGGCCAGTTCGTCGCGGCCGTCGCGGGTCCTGAGGTGGTAGTCGGTGAGGGACGCGGACCGCATCCTGAGCACGATGGCCCTCACCGGCCCCCCGGCGGTCGGCACCTCCCGCACCCCCGCGATCAGGAAGCCGTGCGGCGCGAACAGTGTCGTGGTGACGACCGGCGGCGTACGGGCCGCGACGACGTCTCCCGGCTCCGGCGCCCCGCGCACCGGGCTCTGGCCGAGCGCCGCCAGCAGGACGACCGGCAGCGCGGCGGCGAGCGTCCGGGTCCCCTTCCCGTCCCGCGAGGGCGGGGCGGCGTCCTCCCGCCCTTCCCGTACGGGCGTCCAGCCGAAGCCCATCGCGCTGCCCGCGATCCCCAGCGCCGTCCCGACCACGAATCCGCCGAGATTGGTCGCGGCGAACGCCAGCACGGACAGCAGGAGCGCGTGGACGCTCACGTAGTGGCGGGTGTGCGGCAGGAACCACAGGAACAGGCCCGCCGCGATCAGCGCGAGCCCGATGCCGATCGCCGCGAGCCCGCCGAGTCCGAGGCTCACCAGCACCGGCAGCGGCGACAGCGGCACCAGCAGCAGTTCGGCCCCGCCGAGGATCAGCAGCAGCCCGCCCCAGAACGGGCGGGTCCGCCGCCAGGCCCGCGCCGCGCGTCGCCCGTCCGGGTACGGCAGCCGGTCCGCCGGCCGCCACCGCGCCGGACGGCGGCGGGTCAGAAACACTTCTCGCCGTCCAGGCTCACGTCGATGCCGAGCCCCTTCAGCCGGAAGTTCCCGCCGGTCGCCGACCAGGCGTGCGACTTCACGCCCGCCACCTCGATGTCCCCGGCCTGCAGCCCGAACTTCCCCTTCTCACCCTTGACCCCGGGCACCTGGTCCAGGGTCGAGGCGTCCCGGCCGATCTGCGCCGTGCCGAAGCGGGCGTCGCCGACGAGGTCCTCGGCGTCGATGACCAGACTGCTGGCCGTCACCTCACCGGCCTTGCCGCCCGCCGTCAGCTTGAAGACGACCTTGCCGACGGGGGTGTCGACCTCGGCGGCCTGGCAGATGTCGCTGAGCCGGGCGTCCCCGATGCCGAGCAGCGCGACCGGGTGCCCCTTGCCGTCCGCCGACCGGTCCGTCTGGACGTAACTGGACAGTCCCTGGCTCGTCAGCTTTCCCGACGCCACCTGGAAGCTCGTCCCCGACACGGCGAACGACGCGGCCAGCGCTCCCTGGCCCATCATCGACGCCATCACCGCGACCGCCAGGACCGCCGGCGTCGCGACGACCGCTGCCTTCTTCCATGCCGTCCTGCCCTCGGCGGGCGGCTGCTCGGATGCGCTCACTTGTTCCTCCCGTACGTCGTCCGGTGCGCAGGGGGAGTGCGTGGGGTGCGTGATGCGTGGAGGTGCTGCGAAACTGCGTCGCACACGTGCGGAGATCCGCCGGCAGGCCGACAGGGAAAGGGAGTTCGCGCAGGTCTGCCATACTGCGGACATCCTGTGGCAGTTGGAGACTAGGGCCGGTATTGAATATTAGTCAACAGCGTGGCTCCACCGAGCGATCGCAGGTGCGCCGCGCCGAACTCATCGCGACCGGGCGGAAGTTGTTCGCCGACACGTCGTACGACGCCCTGTCGATGGACGACATCGCCCGGCACGCGGGCGTCGCCAAGGGCTTGATCTACTACTACTTCAAGAGCAAGCGCGGCTACTACCTCGCGATCGTCGAGGAGTCGGTCGCCGAACTGGTCGCCCGGGCCGGCAGCGACCGCGACCTGCCGGCCGCCGAGCGCGTCCGGCGCACCATCGACGGCTATCTGCGCTACGCCCAGCACCACCAGGCGGCGTACCGCACGATCGTCACCGGCGGCGTCGGCTTCGACACCGAGGTGCAGGCCATCCGGGACGCGGTGCGCGAGGAGCTGATCGCCACCCTCGCCGAGGGCGCGTACGGCCGCCGCGACATCCCGCTGACCGCCCGGTTGGCCCTGATCGGCTGGATGACCGGGGCCGAAGGGGTCACGCTGGACTGGCTGGGTCACCAGGAGCTCGGCCGTGACGCCGTACGCGAGCTGCTCACCAGGCTGCTGCGCGCCACGCTCCGTACGATCGAGGAACTGGAACCGAGCTGCCCGGCGCCGTCCACCACCCCGTGACGGAAGTCGATCCATCGGGCATACTCAACGCGCCACAGCCGCTGGCCAGCGACTTCCGTGATCCGGAGGGGTGCCGGCGGTCAGGCAGTGAGACCGGCGGCGCGGCCACACCCTGCGCGCGCGACCGCCGCAGCGCCCGACAGGGAGGAGAGCGCCCCCATGCCCGACCGCGCCCCGCAGCCGGTGGAACGTCAGCTGCCCACCGAGGAGTCCCGGGATCTGCTCGCGCTCGTGCGCGACATGATCCAACGGGAGATCGCCCCCCGGGCCGCAGCCGAGGAGGACGCCGGGCACTTCCCGCGCGAGGTCTTCGCGCTGCTCTCCGAGGCCGGTCTGCTCGGTCTGCCGTACGACGCCGAGCACGGCGGCGGAGACCAGCCGTACGAGGTCTACCTCCAGGTGCTCGAAGAGCTCGCCGCCGCCCGCCTCACGGTCGGCCTCGGCGTCAGCGTCCACAGCCTGGCCTGCCACGCGCTGGCGGGCTACGGCACCAAGGAACAGCAGGCCGCGCATCTGCCCGCCATGCTCGGCGGCGGCCTGCTCGGCGCCTACTGCCTCTCGGAGCCCGCCTCCGGTTCCGACGCCGCCTCGCTGCGCACCAAGGCCGTGCGCGACGGCGACGACTGGGTCGTCACCGGCACGAAGGCGTGGATCACGCACGGCGGAATCGCCGACTTCTACACCGTGCTCGCCCGTACGGGTGAAGAAGGCCCCCGGGGCATCACGGCCTTCCTGGTGCCCGGCGACGCCGAGGGGCTGGGCGCCGCGGCGCCCGAGAAGAAGATGGGCATGAAGGGCTCGCCCACGGCCCAGCTCCACTTCGACGGCGTACGGGTCCCGGACTCGCGCCGCATCGGCGAGGAGGGGCAGGGCTTCGCGATAGCGCTGTCCGCGCTCGACTCGGGGCGGCTCGGTATCGCCGCCTGCGCGATCGGGGTCGCCCAGGCCGCCCTGGACGAGGCCGTCTCGTACGCCACCGGCCGGGAGCAGTTCGGCCGGCCGATCTCCGACTTCCAGGGCCTGCGCTTCATGCTCGCCGACATGGCCACCCAGATCGAGGCGGGCCGGTCGCTGTACCTGGCGGCGGCGCGCCTGCGGGACGCCGGACGGCCGTTCTCGCGGGAGGCCGCGATGGCGAAGCTGTTCTGCAGCGACGCGGCGATGCGGGTGACGACCGACGCCGTCCAGGTGCTCGGCGGCTACGGGTACACGCTGGACTTCCCCGTCGAGCGCTTCATGCGCGAGGCGAAGGTGCTCCAGATCGTGGAGGGTACGAACCAGATTCAGCGCATGGTCATCGCCCGCCGTCTCGTGGGGCCCGAGACGCGCTGAGCCGCGCCGCGTCCGGCCAGGCCGGGGACGCTACGAGCCGGACCCACTCCGGATCGCGGCGCCCCGGCAGGGTGCGGCCGTTGCTGTGCCACTGCCGCAGGAGCGCCCGGTACAGGGGCGGGTCCGAGGGATGCGGAACCGATTCTGCGGTAGCGGAGGGCGGGGAAACGAGACGCCGGCGTCCGTCGCCGACCTGGGTGTACTGCAGGGTCATATCGGGCCAACAGCCGCAAGGCCGCCCGGGTTATCGCCGACACCATTCGGGCGTCCGTTCGCGCGGTGAACCGCGCCGGCCCGGGCGGCGGACCGCGCCCCCCGGCGGCGGACCCGCGCCGGCCCCGGGCGGTGACGCGCGTATGGCCCTGGGAGGGGCTTCTGACGTACCGTCAAATCCGCCGCCGTGGACCGCACCTCCGGGCGACGCGCACGCCGTATCCCGCTGTGCCCGCGCCCAGGAGGACCGCCGTGGCCGAGGACCGTCCCGTCGCGCTCGACGAATACCCCATCCATCAGGCCCCGTTGTCGATGAAGCACGTCGCCACCGGCGACCGCAACGCCTACGACCGCTGCATCTTCCACCTCGTCGACCACACCGGCCGCGCCCTGCTCATCGCCGGCCTGGGCGTGTACCCGAACGCCGGAGTGATCGACGCCTACGCCACCCTGCGCGTCGGCGACCGGCTGCACGCCGTGCGCGCCTCGGACGCCCTCACCGACGACCGCATGAACCTCTCCGTCGGCCCGCTGCGGATCACCGTCGACGAGCCGCTGCGCCGCTTCACGCTCCACTGCGACCCCGACCCCGCCGACCCCGGCTCCCTCGCGTACGACGTGAGCTGGACGGCGCACTTCCCCGCCGTCTGGGAGCCGCACCACGTCCAGCGGCGGGGCGAGCGCCTCATGCTCGAAGGCCGTCGCTTCGTCCAGGCGGGCGGCTGTACGGGCGTGATCCGCGCCGGGGGAGAGGAGACGCGGCTGGCCGCGGGGGAGTGGACCGGCACCCGGGACCGGAGCTGGGGGGTGCGGCCGATTCCGGGCGAGGACGGCGGCCGGGCCGCCGAGGAGCACCGCCCCGAGGGCTTTCACTGGCTCTGGATACCGGCCCGCTTCGACGACCGCTTCCTGATGGTGATCGCCCAGGAGGACGCCGACGGCCACCGGACCCTGAACGAGGCGCTGCTCGTGCGCGAGGGCGAGCGCGACGTCCAGCTCGGCTGGCCGCACACCGACATCACCTACCGCCCCGGCACCCGCCATCCCGAGCGCGCCGTCGTCCACCTGACCGGACCGGACCGCAAGCCGCTGGAGCTCGGCGTGGAGATCCTGAACTCCTCACCGCTGGCCGTCGGCGCCGGCTATCCGCCGGCGACGGACTGGCAGCACGGCAGCTGGCAGGGGCGCGGCTGGACGGACCGGCGCACCTACGACCTCTCCGACCCCGCGGCGCACCCCATGGCCGCGTACGGCGTCACCGACCACTCGGCCCGCTTCACCCTCGACGGCCGGACCGGCCACGGCGTCTTCGAGCACGGCACCTTCGGCCGCCACGACCCGAGCGGCTTCACCGGCTTCGACTCGGTCGCCCCCTGAGCGCCGCCCCACGACAGGAGTACGGCATGGCAACCGCACCCCGCCCCCGCACCACCACGCGCGACCCCGAAGAACTCGTCCGCCGCCTGACCGCCTGGCTCGGCGCCCGGCTGCCCGGGGCGCGGGTCGGCGGCGTCGCCGCGCCCGCCTCCAACGGCATGTCCAGCGAGACGCTGCTCTTCGATCTCGTCCACCCGTCGGCCCCGGTGTCCGCCTGCGCCCTGCGGCTCGCCGCCGACCCGGCCGCCTACAGCGTCTTCCCCGTCTACGACATGGCCCGCCAGCACCGCGTGATGCGCCTCGTCGCCGAGCACACCGACGTGCCCGTGCCGCGCGTCCTGTGGCTGGAGGAGGACCCCGGTCCGCTGGGCGCGCCGTTCTTCGTCATGGAGCGCGCCGCCGGCCGGGTGCCGCCCGACGTGATGCCCTACACGTACGAGGGGAACTGGCTGCACTCCGCCACCGACACCGAGCGCGCGCGCCTGCAGGACGCGACGCTGGGCGTCCTCGCGCGCCTGCACGACCAGTTCCCGGCGAAGGAGGCCCGCTTCCTGACGGAGCCGGGCACGGGGGATCCGCTGCGCCGCCATGTCGACGCCCAACGCGCCTACTACGCCTGGGTCGTGGACGGCGTCGCCCGCTCGCCGCTCATCGAGGCCGCCTTCGGCCGGCTGGAGGAGCTGTGGCCCGAGGACCCGGGCCCGGCCGTGCTGAGCTGGGGCGACGCCCGTATCGGCAACATCGTCTACGACGGCTTCGAACCCGCCGCCGTACTCGACTGGGAAATGGCGTCGTACGGGCCGCGCGAACTCGACCTGGGCTGGACCGTCTACCTCCACCGCTTCTTCCAGGACGTCACGGTGGGGTTCGGACAGCCGGGGCTGCCGGATTTCCTGCGGCGCGACGCCGTCGAGCGGAGGTACGCCGAACTCACCGGCCACACACCGCGGGACATGGAGTTCCACACGCTGTACGCCGCCCTGCGCCACGCCGTCGTGATGCTGCGCATCGCCTACCGGCAGGTGCACTTCGGCGAGGCCCGGGTCCCGGAGGACCCGGACACGATGATCCTGCACCGGGCGTCACTGGAGGCGATGGTGCGCGGAACGTACTGGCCGGCGCCCTGAGGGCGTTCGCCGCTAGGCGGCGCGGCGCAGCTGCGACGCCTTGAGCGGGCGCGAGCCGGGACCGCCGACGTGCGAGAACGGCTGGGTCCGCCAGTCGAGTCCCTGAGGGAGCGTCAGGAGCAGGGCCGTTTCCTGCTCGTGGACGTCCAGTGTCTCGTCGGCGGGCGCGGCGTCCGCCGCGGGACGGCCGGTGCCCTCGCACGCCGTGAGCCCGAACGGGTTCCACGGGGTGGGGCACTTCGCGTGCTCGGGCAGGACGCTCTCGTCCGCCAGCAACGCGATCGGCTGGACGCAGTCCGGGCAGATCACCCGGAACATCTCAAAGGTGTCGTACGCGTCGAGATCGTCGATCTCGTCGTCGTCGACGCGTTCAACAGGCTCCGGTTCGGTACGTCCGGTGCGCTTCAGGTTCTGCATGGAGACACTCCCCCTCGGGTGGGCCGACAAGGCGCTGCGGCCTCGACCACAGCAAGCACTTCCCCTCGCGCACGCGCGGTAATCGCGTGGGCCCGAAGGACACGGCCTACAACCTGTGGCGTTCGTCACATGCCCGCCGCAGGTGCCCTTCCAGGGGGGTTCCGGCTGTGCCTGAGGCCCCCCGGGGCAATAGGTTGACCCGCTATGGAGGAGCTGGATCGTCAGATCGTGGATTTGCTCGTCAAGGACGGGCGGATGAGCTACACCGACCTGGGCAGGGCCACGGGCCTGTCCACGTCAGCCGTGCACCAGCGGGTGCGCAGGCTGGAACAGCGGGGTGTCATCCGCGGCTACGCCGCGGTGGTCGATCCCGAGGCCGTCGGGCTGCCGCTCACCGCTTTCATCTCGGTGAAACCGTTCGACCCCAGTGCCCCCGACGACATCTCGGAACGGCTCGCGGGCGTTCCCGAGATCGAGGCGTGCCACAGCGTGGCGGGCGACGAGAACTACATCCTCAAGGTGCGGGTCGCGACCCCGCTCGAACTGGAGCACCTGCTGACGCGGATCAGGTCCCTGGCCGGCGTGTCCACCCGTACCACCGTCGTCCTGTCCACCCCGTACGAAGCC
>NZ_VBVX01000232.1 GCF_005981925.1 Streptomyces albidochromogenes | reverse complement strand
GCAGCCTAGGGCGTCGGTCCGCGCTTCCGGTCCGTGACAAGCACCGGGCGCACCCGGCGGCAACGGGCGCTCCGGCACCGTGCCGAACCGGCCAACTTGTCACAACCCCGGCCCGCCGGGGCCGGCCCCGGGAGAGTCTCGGCCGGTGAGGGCCCGGCCCGCCGAAGGCGGCGCGGGGCCCTCACGGTCATGAGGGGCCGCCGTCGTCACTGAGGCTGCTCCGGTCGCTCCCCGACAGACAGGAAACACGCATGCTAGGACAACTGCGCACCCTCACGATCGCCCTGGCGGTCACCGCTGTCATGGGCGCCGGCACCGCGCACGCCCAGGAGCCGGCCGAGAGGCCGGCGAAGCGCGTGTACAACTCCATGCAGTTCGCCCACCCCTCCGCCCCCGACGCCTTCTGCACGATCGGCGCCGTGGGCCTGGACGACTACGGGCGCAAGACGGCCATATCCGCCGGACACTGCGGCCCGGGCGCCGCGTACGCGGACCGCGAGATCCACGAGGACGTCCTGCCCGTGTACGACCGCCAGGACTTCGCGTACGGCCCGATCGGGTACATGCGGTACTACAAGAGCGCCGAGGGCTCGATGACGGGGCACCCGACCAAGGACTACATGGTCATCGAGCTGGTCCCCGAGGTGACGCTCTCCTCCCAGGGCCCGTACCTGAAGCAGACCGGCATGGCGGAGGTCCCCGGCGGCGCCGCCTCCCCGAACGCCCCGACGCCCGCGCTCGCCAACGAGCGCCTGCTCGGGGCCGGGCTCTTCGACAACAACGAGCTGGTGGTGTCCGGCCAGTCGGGCGTCTGGTACGGACGCGTCACGAACAACTCGAGCGGCGTCTACCAGTCCCACGCGCCGCACAGGGCGGGCGACTCGGGCGGCCCGGCCATCCGTCACGTGCCGGGGAGCGCGTACCCCTCCGAGGCCAACGGGTTTCAGGCGCAGGGGCCGTGGGCCGGGATCACCAAGGCGCGCATCCTCGGGTTCCCGCCGTACGTCTACACCAGCTCGGCGAACATCCTCGGCGACCTCCGCGCCAGGGACGCCGCCGATCCCGCCGACGTCTACGGCGCGGGCTTCGAGGTGACCACCCAGCCGTAGGCGGCGGGCTGGTGTCGCCGATGCGGGTGGTCAGTGCGCCAGCACCGTCTTCAGCCACCTCAGGACATCGGTCGTCACCGGATCGGTGATGTCGGCGAACTCGTCGTGCTTCGTGAGGAACTTCGCCACGTACGGGCAGACCGGCACGATCCGCTTGCCGGAGGCCCGCACGTCGCTCAGCGCCCGCTGTACGAGGACGGCGGCCAGGCCCTGTCCGGCGAAGGCGTCGCCGATCTCGGTGTGGTGGAACACGCGCTGGTCGTCGCGGTCGCGGTACGCCGTGTGGCCGGCGCTCTCGCCGTCGACCAGGATCTCGTACCGGTGTCCGGAGTCCACGCGCCGGACGCTCGGCGCGGTGGTGGGCTGCGTCATCGTGGGCCTTTCAGTGGCGGGTCGGGTTGGCGCGCGGTGCGATGGTGGCGTGCGGAAGGGCGGGGGCGGGCAGGCGCTTGCCGTCGTGGCCGTCGACCGCGCCGAAGCGTTCGGACGCGTTCTCCCACGCTTCCCTGGCCTCGACGATGTCCTGGTGGCTTCGGCCCACGAAGTTCCACCACATGACGATCTCCTCCTCGAACGGCGTTCCGCCGAGCAGGACCACCCGGGCGGCGGCGTCCGTGTCGTTCGACAGTGTCAGCGTGTCGTTGCCCGTGCCGAGGTAGCCCAACTCCGCGCGCAGCACGGTCGTTTCGGCCATGCGGACCTGGCCCTTGTCGACGAGGAGGCCGTGCTCGAAGGCGGCGTCCGCCGGGAGCGTGACGGTGGCGCGCGGTTCGAGGAGGAGTTCGGCGCCGAGCAGGGGCGTGAAGGTGGGGACCGGAGAGGTGTCACCCGCCAACGTGCCGAGGAAGACCCTGATCTCGGCCCCGTCCACCCGGACCGGACGGGGCGCGTAGTGCTGGAAGTCGCGCCCGGTGCGCCGGTGTTCGCCGGGGAGCGCCACCCACAGCTGGACCCCGTGCAGGACGGTGGTGCGGGGGGTGGAGACCTCCGAGTGGCTGATGCCGTACCCGCCCGTCATGAGGTTGAGCTCACCCGGCCGTACGAAGGCGTGACTGCCCAGGCTGTCCCGGTGCTCGATCTCCCCGCTGAACAGCCAGCTCACCGTCTGCAGGCCGGTGTGCGGGTGAGGTGCCACGTCCATGCCGCCGGACTCGGCGACGTCGTCGGGGCCGTAGTGGTCGATGAAGCACCAGGCGCCGATGAGGGTCCGGGCCCGCTGGGGCAGTGTGCGCCGTACGGTCATCGCCCGGGGGCCGCCGAGCGGCACGTCCCGCGCCGTCAGGACCTCGGCCTTCGGCGTCGGCGTGTCATGGTGCGGGTCCCCGCAGCGCAGTGCGGTGGGGTCCCTCTCCACGTTGCTCATCGCACGCCCCTCTCCCTCGGCCACATAATTGCACGTTCAACAAGTACCTTCGATGATAGACCTCGGCACAGCGCAACGAACGGCCGCGAGCGGCCCCGCGAGGGAGTCCAGGTTGAGCGACACGACAGCAGGCACGGCGAGCGAACGGGTCTTCATCGACAAGCAGAGCCCCAAGGCCTATCACGCGATGACCGAGACGGCCGAGGCCGTCCGCACGGTCGCCGCCGAGGCGGGCCTGGACCGCACGCTGGTCGAACTGATCAACCTCCGCGTGTCACAGATCAACCGCTGCGCGTACTGCCTGGACGTGCACACCCGGGCCGCGCTGCGGGCGGGCGAGAGCACCCGGCGCCTGGGCGTGCTCTCCGCCTGGCGCGACACCGGGCTGTTCACCGAACGGGAACGCGCCGCGCTCCTGCTGGCGGAGGCCACCACCGAGCCCGCGGACGCCGCCGCCCAGGAGAGCGCCTACGAGGCCGCCCGCCAGACCCTCACCGACGACGAGATCTCCGCGGCGATCTGGGTGGCGATCACCATCAACGCGTTCAACAGGGTCTCGATCCTGAGCAAGCACCCGGTGCGGGACGCGACCCACCGGTGACGCACTGCGGGGCTGGGTGCGCACCGGCCGCCCGGGGAGCCGCCCCGTCGATCGGCGGCGCTTCGCCTACGCTGTCGTAGCTGACATTTCCGGACGAACGGAGCGTTCCATGCCTTCCCGCCTCAATCCGTACATCAGCTTCGACGGCGAAGCCCGGTCGGCCATGGAGTTCTACCGGGAGGTCTTCGGCGGCACCCTCTCCCTTAACACCTTCGGGGAATTCGGCGAGGAGAAGGCCGGAGACGCAGCGGACAAGATCATGCACGCCATGCTGGAGACGGACAGCGGATTCACCCTGATGGGCGCCGACGTCCCGCCGGGGATGGAGCACAAGGCGGGGAACAACATCGCGGTGAGCGTGAGCGGCGAGGACGCCGGCGAACTGCGCGGGTACTGGGACAAGCTGTCCGCCGACGGCGCGGTCTCGGTGCCGTTGGAGAAGCAGATGTGGGGCGACGTCTTCGGCATGTGCACGGACCGCTTCGGCATCACGTGGCTGGTCAACATCAACCAGCGGCCGGCCTGAGCGAAGCCCTCCGCACGCGGTTCCGCGCGCCCCGGCGAACCGGGAGAATCGCGGTATGAAGATCACCGCGCTCGCCCTCAACCGCGCCACGCTCGCCCGGCAGTTGCTGCTCCGCCGCGAGTCGATCGACGTCGTGTCCGCGGTGCGGCGGGTGGTCGCCCTCCAGGCGCAGCAGCCCGCCTCGCCGTACATCGCGCTGTGGAACAGGGTGAGCGACTTCGACCCGGCCGCACTCGACGCGGCGCTGACCGACCTGCGGACGGTCAAGGCGACACTGATGCGGCTCACGCTGCACGCGGTCGACGCCGGCGACTACCGGGCTTTCCGCGAGGCCATGGAGCCGACGCTGCGCGCTTCCCGGCTCGGTGACGCGCGCTACCGGGCGGCGGGGATCGGCGCCGACGAGACCGGCGCGCTCGTCGCCGGCCTCCTGCGGTACGCCGACCGGCCGCGGACCGGCCCGGAGATCGCGGGCTGGCTGGAGGAGCGCGTGGGCGCCCCGGTCGACCCGGCGGCGCAGCGGATGCTACGGCAGTACGCGCCGCTGTGGCACGCGCGCACCGGGGGGCCCTGGTCGTTCGGGACCCGGCCCTCGTACGTCGCGGCGGCCGCGCCGCCCGCGGCGGAGGATCCCGAGGCCGCCGCCGCGGGGCTTCGTACCCTGATCCGCCGCTACCTGGAGGGCTTCGGCCCGGCGTCGGTGGCGGACATGGCCCAGTTCGCCATGGTCCAGCGGACGCGGATCAGGGCGGCGGTGCTCGCGCTCGCCGACGAGCTGGAGCAGGGGGAAGGGCCCGACGGCACGGTGCTGTACGACGTCCCCGGAGCGCCGCGGCCGGACGAGGACACCCCCGCGCCGCCCAGGCTGCTCGCGATGTGGGACAGCGTCCTGCTGGCCTACGCCGACCGCGGCCGTGTCGTACCGCCCGCATACCGCAAGCATGTGACGCGCGTGAACGGCGACGTGCTGCCCACGCTGCTGGTCGACGGTCACGTCGCGGGTGTCTGGCGTCCCGTCGTGGGCGGCATCGAGGCCACCGCCTTCCACCCGCTCGCGCGCCACACCTGGGAGGGCCTGGCCGCGGAGGCCGGTTCACTGGCCGCGCTGCTCGCCGCCCGCGATCCCCGGGCGTACAGCCGCTACGACCACTGGTGGGTCAAGGGGCTGCCGGCCGCCGAGACCCGGCTGCTGCCGGACGGGCCGGGTGAAGACCGAGCCGCGTCGCCGAAGTGAGGGGAGTCGACGCTGCGCGGGAAGTCGCTGTAGCGGAGAAAAGGTGAACACAAGTCACATCGGCGGGGCCCTCGGCGCGGCTGCAATCAGTGCCGGCGAGGCCGCGCTTCCGGCCCGAGGCACAGAACAAGCGTCCGTGATCGGGACGGCGGGCGCATGCCGTGGCCGCCAGGGACATTCACCGGCGCGCGTGAGCAATTACTCCTTCAATCACCGGTGGTTGTCAGGTCACCGCCCCCGGGGCCCGTGGGAGCCCCGGGTAGCGTTACCGCCCATGACCCTGCTTCCGACCGGTGGCCCGGTTCCGGCCGGTGTGCTGGCCTCGCTGCTCCCCCCGCAGGTCACCGCTGTCGACACCTTTCACGACAGCCCCGAGCCCCACGGCGGCGGCGCACGCCTGCTGTTTCCGCAGGAGGAGGCGCTGGTGTCGGCGGCCGTCGCCAAGCGGCGGCACGAGTTCGCCACCGTCCGCCACTGCGCGCGCACGGCCCTGGCCAGTTTTGGCTTGCCTCCGGCGCCGGTCCTGCCCGGCCCCAGGGGCGCGCCCCAGTGGCCGGACGGGATGGTGGGCAGCCTCACCCACTGCGCCGGCTACCGGGCGGCGGCCGTCGCCCGGGACACGACGGTCGCCGCCCTCGGGATCGACGCCGAACCGGCCGAGCCGCTGCGCGACGAGGGCGTACTGAGGCTCGTCACCCTCGCCGACGAGCGCACCGCGCTGCGCGCGCTCGCCGCACACCGCCCCGGCGTGCCCTGGGACCGGTTGCTGTTCAGCGCGAAGGAGTCCGTCTACAAGGCGTGGTCCCCGCTCACCGGCCGGTGGCTCGGCTTCCACGACGCCCGGGTCACCCTGCGCCCGGACGGCACGTTCACGGCCGACCTGCTGGTGCCGGGAGCCACCCGGGCCGGCACCACCCTGACCGGGTTCGACGGCCGCTGGCAGGTGCGCGACGGCCTCGCCGTCACGGCCGTGACGGTGCCGCCGGAACACGGGGCGCGTACGGCGTGATGGGCCCCCGCTGCCCGGCCGTTGCGGCCCGGCGTCCGTCTCCGGTGGCACCGGCTGAAAGATCAAAACAGCGGCGGGTTAGCATATGAGCGCCGCCTAGCTCGAAAGATAAACCTGTGACTGTCAATGACGACTCGTTCACCAGCTGGAAAACTCGCGAGGAGATCGCGGAGTCGATGATCCCGATCATCGGGAAGCTGCACCGGGAGCAGGACGTCAACGTCCTGCTTCACAGCCGCTCCCTGGTGAACAAGTCGGTGGTCAGCATCCTCAAGACCCACCGCTTCGCCCGCCAGATAGCCGGCGCGGAACTCTCGGTCACCGAGACGCTCCCCTTCCTGAAGGCGCTCGCCACGCTCGACCTGGGCCCGTCCCAGATCGACATCGGGATGCTCGCCGCGACGTACAGGACCGACGGCCGGGGTCTCTCCGTGGAGGAGTTCACCGCCGAGGCCGTCGCCGGCGCCACCGGCGCGAACAAGATCGAGCGCAGCGAGGGACGCGACGTCGTCCTCTACGGCTTCGGCCGCATCGGCCGCCTCGTCGCCCGCCTGCTCATCGAGAAGGCCGGCTCCGGCAACGGCCTGCGCCTGCGCGCCATCGTCGTACGCGGGGGCGGCCGGGCCGAGGACCTCGTCAAGCGCGCCTCGCTGCTGCGGCGTGACTCGATCCACGGCCAGTTCCAGGGCACGATCACCGTCGACGAGGCGAACAGCACGATCGTCGCCAACGGCAACGAGATCAAGGTGATCTACGCCAACGACCCGTCCGAGGTCGACTACACGGCGTACGGCATCAACGACGCCATCCTCATCGACAACACCGGCAAGTGGCGCGACCGCGAGGGCCTGTCGAAGCACCTGCGCCCCGGCATCGACAAGGTCGTCCTGACCGCGCCGGGCAAGGGCGACGTCCCGAACATCGTGCACGGCGTCAACCACGACACGATCAAGCCGGACGAGCAGATCCTGTCCTGCGCGTCCTGCACCACGAACGCGATCGTCCCGCCGCTGAAGGCGATGGAGGACGAGTACGGCGTCCTGCGCGGCCACGTGGAGACCGTCCACTCGTTCACCAACGACCAGAACCTGCTGGACAACTACCACAGCTCCGACCGCCGCGGCCGTTCTGCGGCGCTCAACATGGTCATCACCGAGACCGGCGCCGCCTCCGCCGTCGCGAAGGCGCTGCCCGACCTCAAGGCGAAGATCACCGGCAGCTCGATCCGCGTGCCGGTGCCGGACGTCTCGATCGCGATCCTGAACCTCCAGCTGGCGCGCGAGACGACCCGCGAGGAGGTCCTCGACCACCTGCGTGAGGTGTCGCTGACGTCGCCGCTCAAGCGGCAGATCGACTTCATCAGCGCCCCCGACGCGGTCTCCAGCGACTTCATCGGCTCGCGCCACGCGTCGATCGTCGACGCGGGCGCCACGAAGGTCGAGGGCGACAACGCGATCCTCTACCTCTGGTACGACAACGAGTTCGGCTACTCCTGCCAGGTCATCCGCGTCGTCCAGCACGTCTCCGGCGTCGAGTACCCGACGTTCCCGGCCCCGGCGGCCTGACCCGGACACACCGCTCCGGACGCACCGACCGGCCCGGCCCCCGTCGACGGGGGCCGGGCCGGCGGCATTTCCCGCCCGACCGCACGCGCCCGGGCCCCGGCACAGCACCGGTGAGGTGGCGTGCCGGGGCCCGGGCGCGACTGTCGCAGGGGCGGTTAATGGTCCGAGTAGCTGAAGTCACCCACCGTCCACGCGCTCACGTCCTTGATCGCGATGCGGTACATCCCACCGGTCTCGGGGATCCCCACACTGCCTTGGAGGATCCTGGCGACGTGGAAGTGCAGATGAGTGGGGGGCTCGGCGCGGTCGGGGTGCGTGGGGGCGCTGGACGCCATGAAGATGCCGGAGAACGGGCCCAGGCGATCGGAGTCCTTGAGTACCTCGGCAACGCGCTGCCGCCACACCGCTTCGGGAGCCAGGCGTCCGGTGATCACCGCACCCCCGGTGACCACGGTGAGGGACATCTGATTGCAGTGCTCGGACTCAACCATGGCGGCGACATCGACGAGCAGACCATCAGGGTTCGACATGGCACGTGATTTTACTACCGTCCGGCCCGGCCGGTCGTCCGGGTGCCGCCTCCGTGGTGGAGGCGACGTGCTCACCAGGACGCCGCGGTGGCGGCGGTCGCGACGGCGACCGACGCGAGGCGGCCGTAGTCGAGGGTGTCCGGCGTGTCGGTCGGCCGGTGATAGTGGGGATTGCGGAAGTTCGCCGTGCTGGTGAGCATCAGGGCCGGGACCCCGGCGTTCCAGAACGACGCGTGGTCGCTGCGGTCGAGGTGGAGCAGCGGGGGCACCACGAGGCCGGCGAGCGCGCCGAGCAGTCCGTTCGGTCGCGGGTCGCGCAGGGTGAGCGCGGGCAGGCTCGGCTCCGCCGCCTGCGCCGCCCGGCGCCACGCGCGGGCCGCCCGCGCGGTGGCCCGCCGGTGGACGACGAGGGTGAAGTCACCGCGTCGCCCGCCCGCTCGGACCTGGGCGGCCGCGCGGGGGAAAGCTGCCCGGAAACCCGCGGGCATGCGCTGGGTTCCGGGCGCGGTCGCGAAGCAGCCGAGGGACTCCAGGCAGATCATGCCCGCGACCCGGTGGCTGCGGCCGAGCTCGCGGGCCGCGAAGCGGGAGCCGATCATGCCGAGCTCCTCCATGTCGAAGAACAGGAGGGTGACGGCGGGCGGGCGGGGCAGGCCGGCCAGCAGGCGCGCGGTCTCCAGCAGCGCGGCCACGCCCGAGGCGTTGTCGTCGGCGCCGGGACTCTTGTCGACGGTGTCCAGGTGCGCGCCGACGACCACCGTGGGCCGGTCGTCGTCCTCCGGCAGGCGGGCCACGAGGTTCGCGCCGGTCAGGCGTCTGTGCAGGCGCAGTTGGAGCGCGACGGCCCGCTCACCCGGGCCGTCGGTGCCGCCCAGCCGCCACCGTACGTCGAACGGCTGCCGCTCGGTCCGCCAGCCCGCGGCGGCCAGCTCACGTGTCACGTACGCCTCGGCGCGCAGCATGGCCTCGGGGGCCCGGTTGCGGCTGCGGGGGCGGTCGGCGAGAAACTCCACGTCGCGCCGCAGGCGCAGCGGGTCGGCCCGCCGGTTCAGTTCGTCCACGAGCGCCGGCACCACGCTGCCACCGCCTTCCCCTCGCCGTGCGAAGCGGCTGCCTGCCCTGCGAAGCGGCTGCCTGCCCTCTCGATGATGGTGCATTCCGCCCTCCCGCGCGTCTCGGGGGCGGACGGCCGCGGGCCCGGCTCCGGACGGACGGACCGCGGCCCGCACGACGCGCTCTTCTTCGGCCGGTGCCCGTGTGCGTGCCTCCCCGGGGCCCGTTCCACGCAGCGACCCGTCGCGGCCGGTCGGCGGGCGGACGGGAGCGGACACCGGGCAGGCAAATCAGGCCAGGCGGGCCCAGTTCGGGTCGCCATAGGTGTAGACCACTGCTACCTTGGTCGCGCTTCCCGCACGCTTCGTAGCAGCCTGTGACGTGAGAGGTCCTCATGCCCCGTTCATCGCGCCCCGAGCTCCCCGCTACCCCCGTGTACCTGCGCATCGCGGCAGCGCTCGCGCGGGACATCGAGCAGGGCACGATCCCCGTCAACTCCAGACTGCCCGCCGAACGCGCGCTGGCCGCGCGGTTCGACGTCAACCGGCAGACCGTACGGGCGGCTCTGCAGCACCTGCGCCACCAGCGGCTGGTGCTGACGGACCGACGGGGCACCTACGCCGTCGACCGGGCCTCCCACGAGGCCCCGCCCGTTCCCGCGCCGAATTCGGCGGTGCGCGACCTGCCGGCCTTTCCGGCCCCGTCGGCCGGAGGGCCCACCTCCGGCCGGCTGTTCAGCGCGTCGGTGTCCCCTTCGCTGGCGCAGCAACTCGGCCTGGCCGGAGGGCGGTCGACGCTGATCCACCACCACCGCGTCCTCAACGCGGCGGGAAAGGCCGTCCAGGACGCCGTCACCTACTTCTCGCCCACGGCGGTGGCCGAGGTTCCCGAACTGGCCCGGTATCTGACGCGCGTCCCGGTCAGCGATCCCGATCTGAGCCTGCTCTACCTGTGGTTGGAGCGGGCGGGCCTGCGTACGGTCGTACGGGAGGCCATCACCCTCACGCGGCACGACCGGCGAGGCCCCGCCGCCCCCGGCCTGACCATGCGGCGGCGCGTCCACGACCAGCACGCCCGCCTGCTCGCCCTGACCGACCTCGGCTTCACACAGCCCTGGCAGGAGATCACGCTGGAGTACACGAACCCGTCCGCCAGCGCCCACACGCTGCGTCCCCTGCCGCCCATAGCAGTCGGCACGTAGGCGGCGACAGGACGCGGGGGCTCCGGAGCCCGCGCGGCGTCGATTTCCGCGCGTTCTCGCCGATCTCGCGCGCCCCCACGCGATGCGGTGGCGCCGGGCCCCTTCCTGCGACGACGCCCTCGCGGCCGCGCCGCGCACCGCCGCACCGCCGCGACCGGTGCGCCGCCCGCCGGCGACGTCGTCCACCGCGCAGGCGTCGGCGAGCTGGGCTTCATGTCCCGAAGGGCCTCGCCGACATGACGTCCGGCGGTACGGCGAGAGCTTGCGCAAGTTGGCGAAAACTCTTTCAAGCGGTCGGACGCCGTCTCTACTCTCGCTTCCGTCCCGTTCGAGAAGTGAAGGGTTGATCACCAATGCAGCGCACCTTGCGTTCAACCGCACGTATTGTTTCAGCAGGTTTGACCGCCGTGGCCGCATGCTTGACGCAGGTCACCGCGGCCGAAGCGGCCAGCCACGAGGCATCTGCACCCTCTTGTGTTCACTATTCGACGAGTTGGCGTTACACGTTCGTCACCAACGCCTGCGACACCCCGCAGCACGTGACGGTCGAGTACCACGACGGCCGCACTGTCCCCTGCCGCACAGCCGGCCCCGGCGACACGGTGACCTTCCCCGGATACGGCACCGGGGACAACGGCGTCCGGGCCGTGCTCCTGTGCGCCGCCCCGCCCCAGTGAGACACGGCCGCGCGAGGCGGCGGTGAGTGGTGCGCCCGGGGCCCGCCCCCCACAGGCAAGTCCCGGGCGGCGGGCGGGGCCCTAAGGCGTCCCGCCGTTCCTGGGCGGCGCCGGCCACAGGGGCAGCCCGTGGCCGTACGAGAAGACCGGGTCCCGCGTGTCGTTCGGCACGTCGGGCCGCAATGCCTCCACCGCCGCCGGATCACCTGGCACATCCCTGACGCGGTAAAGCCGCGCCCCTGACGTACTCGTCAACTCACTTCACCGGCTTGCGATTTAGCGGCCACCCCCTGCCCACCCCCTGC
>NZ_VBVX01000231.1 GCF_005981925.1 Streptomyces albidochromogenes | reverse complement strand
CCCCGGCCCCCCGCCCCGTCCAGCGCCACTCCGTCCGCGGCCAGATCCTCGACGCGCTGCGCGCCGCCCTCGTCAGCGGCGAGCTGGTGCCCGGCGAGGTCTACTCCGGCCCGGGCCTCGGCGCCCGCTTCGGCGTCTCCGCGACCCCCGTCCGGGAGGCCATGCAGCAGCTCGCGCTGGAGGGCGCGGTGGAGGTCGTGCCGAACCGGGGCTTTCGTGTCACGGTCCGCAGCGCGACGGAACTGGCCGAACTCGCGGAAGTGCGTTCCCTGATCGAGGTCCCGGTCATGCTCCGGCTGGCCCGCACGGTCCCGGCCGCCCGCTGGTGCGAGCTGCGGCCGCTGGCGGAAGCCACCACGGTCGCCGCGGCGACGGGCGACCGGGCGGCGTACGCCGAATCGGACCGCGCGTTCCACCGCGCGGTCCTCTCCCTGGCCGGCAACCACCAACTGGTCGCCGTCGCCGACGACCTGCACCGCCGCTCCCAGTGGCCGCTGCTCACCGGCGACCGCCTGGGCCGCCGGGCGGACCTCCTGGCGGACGCGGCCGAACACCTCGCCCTGCTGGACGCCCTGGCGGCGCAGGACCTGACGGTGGTGCAGTCCCTGGTCGGCGAGCACTTCGCGGGCGCGGACCGCTGAGCACGGGCCGTACGCCGCGAGCAGCCCGTACGCCGTAGCCGCCTGGACGCCGCCCGCAGACCCGCACGGGCCGCTGAGCGTGGGGCGGCGATTGCCCCTGCCGGCCGGCTATGCCGCTGCGGTGGGGGAGAGCTGGGCCGCCAGCCAGGTCGGTACGCCGTCCAGCAGGCGGAACAGCCGGCCCGCCTCCGCCCGCAGACGGGTCGCCTCCGGTTCGGGTTCGGCGTCGGCCAGGGCCGCGAGGGCCGGGGCCGTGCCGACCAGGTAGCCGAGTTCCTCCCGTATCCGCAGCGACTCGGCGAAGCCGTGCCGGGCGTCCGCCAACTCGCCCTCGCGCAAGGACAGTCCGGCCAGATGGCGCCAGGTGAACGACAGCAGCAGCGTCTCGCCGTGCGCCGTCGCGCCCGCGTGCGCGCGGCGGTAGGCGGCGCGCGCCGACTGCGGGGAGTCGGCGATGTGCTCGGCGACCAGGCCCCGCCGGAAGTCGAGCAGCGGGCGGCCCGGCGCGTCGGGGGCGAGCAGCGCCGCCGCCCGGCCGAGCGCGGAGCGCGCCTCGTCGGCGCGGTCGCGGGCGCCGAGCACGGTCGACGCGTACGCCAACTGGCCGCGCTCGCAGGCCGCCGCGCCCCGCTCGTCGTCGGTCCTGGCCACCGCCTCCGCCGTACGCAGGGCGTCCTCCGCCTCCGCCCAGCCGCGCTCCGTGAACAGGCACCGCTCCACGAGCAGCGAGGCCCGCTGGAGTGCGGCCGCGGGCGCCGGGCCGTCGCCCCCATGCGGTTCGAGCAGGGCCGCGGCGTCGGTCCAGCAGCCGCGCGAGCGCAGCCGCCATACCGCGGTCTGGAGTGGGCTTCCGTCCCCTGCGGTCGTTCCGGAACCAGACATGGCGGTATGCGCCACATTGCCCTCCCCGAGCAGCACGTCATTGAGCTGTGAGTGATGGAGCCGTGAAAGCGTTTCGTAGGTGAAAGGTGATTGTCGCTCGTGCCCAGTGGGCGAATCTCAGCACGGAATGGCACCCCGGGCCAAGAGTTCAGGTGAATGAATTCACAATCGACCCGGTCAGGCCGCCCGTTCGGCCGGTAACGGCCGCTCCCGCCGGGCCCGCCCGCCGGGGAAGCATCGGCGGCCCGACCACCCGTCGGGGGAACGGCGCCCGCGAGCAGTCATACGTGCGGGTGATCTTGGCGGCCCCTCTCAGCTCATCCTCAGCGCGAGGAAGAAGTCCAGCTTGTCCTCCAGACGCGACAGATCACGACCCGTCAGTTGCTCGATCCTGCCCACCCGGTAGCGCAGGGTGTTGACGTGCAGATGCAGCCGCGCCGCGCAGCGCGTCCACGAACCGTCGCAGTCGAGGAACGCCTCGAGGGTGGGAATGAGTTCCGCCCGGTGCCGCCGGTCGTAGTCCCGCAGCGGATCCAGCAGCCGCGCGGTGAACGCCCGGCGCACGTCGTCCGGCACGAACGGCAGCAGCAGCACGTGCGACGCCAGCTCGTGGTGACCGGCCGCGCAGACCCGGCCGGGGCGTGCCGCCGCCACCCGGCGGGCGTGCCGCGCCTCCTCCAGCGCCCCGCGCAGGCCCTCGGCCGAGTGCACGGCCGCGCTGACACCCAGTGTCAGCCGTCCGTCGTCGGCGAGGCCGCCGGACAGGGGCTCGCGCACCGCTTCCAGGAGTACGTCGGCGTGCAGACCCGCACGGGCGGGCGCGGGCGCCGCGCCTTCGCCCGGCTCACCGCTCCCCTCGGCCCCTTCGCCGTCCGGCGCCACCGCCGGCAGCGGGACGAGCGCGATGGCCTCGTCGCCGGCGTGCGCCACCGCGATCCGGTCCGAGGAGTCGGAACCGGCCACCGCCGGGTCGACCAGAATCTCCTCCAGCAGCGTCTGCGCCACGGGCCCGGCCTGGATCGCGGCGGCGGAGCCGACCGGCCCGCCGGCCACGCCCGGCCCGCCTTCCAGCCAGTCGACCCGGGCCACGACGACCTGCCAGTGCGGCGCCGAGCCGAGGCCGGGCAGCAGCACCGGCGCGGCCACCCGCAGGCGGGCGGCGATCTCGGCGGGCGCCGCGCCCGTCTGCACCAGCTCCAGGACCTCCTGGGCCAGCCGGCGGCGTACCGTGCGGGCCGCGTCGCGCCGGTCGCGTTCCACGGCGATCAGCTGCGTCACCCCCTGCAACAGGTCCAGACGGGCGGCGGGCCAGTCGCCCGCGTCCGCCTCCACGGCCAGCAGCCAGTCCGACAGCACGCTCTCCCGCACGTCGCGCGAGGCGGCCACCGCGGCGCGGCCGCCGCTGCGGATCGGGAAGAGCGAGTACGTCGTGCCGTGCACGGCGGCCCGGTGCGGCGCCCGGCGCCCCGTGCGGCTCGCGGCCAGGTGCTCGCCGGCCAGTACGGGCCCCACGGCAGGCGGCAGCGGGTCGCCCGCGCCCGCGATCTGGCGGCCGGTGGGCGAGAGCACCCACGCCCGCAGGTCCAGGTCGGACGTCAGCAGGTCCAGCACCACCTCGGGTCCGCCGCCCGTCGGGCCCGACGTCATCAGCCTGCGGTGCCGGTCGACGACCGCCGCGAGGTCTCCGGCCCGCTCGCCGGAGACCTGGCGCACCACGTGCTCGGTGATCGTCGCGAAGGCGACGGCCTCGCTGACCGCGAAGAGCGGCAGCCGGTGGCGTACGCACGCCTCCACGAGGTCGCCCGGGATCGCGCCGAGCTCCGCCTCGCCCGCCGCGAGCCCGACGACGCCCGCGCTCGCCAGGATTCGTACGAACGGCTCGGAGTCGTCCGCGTCACGCCGCCACGCCAGTCCGGTGAGCACCAGCTCGCCGCCGGACAGATACCGGCTGGGGTCCCGCAGGTCGGTGGTCATCACACCGCGCACGGTGCGGTCCAGTTCTTCGTCGCCGCCGAGCAGCCGCAGGCCCAGCGCGTCGGTCTCAAGCAGTGCGCGCAGCCGCATGGGTGTCGCCGCCGATCTGTCTCTTGGTGTGGATGGATGGTGGGCCCGTTTTCAAGCAGTGGTGCTTGATGTTGTCCGGAAAGGTGTGCTCTGCGTTTCCGGAGGAAAGCGGTGAGTCCACCGAGCTTCGCCTTTCGTTCGAATCTACAAGACGTAGGCGGACACCAGCCAACTCCTTCATGGTTTCGGTGACTGCACCAGGCGGAGCCCCGGCGGTGTACTTGGGCCAAGCCACGTGAACAGCAGATGAACGCCTCAGAGCGACCCGAACGGCTTAGAACGACCAGGTCGACAGCCGGCGGTTGGCCGTCTCCAGCCCCAGCGATACGCGAACCACCCGATTGAGAAGAAGAGAGCCTCATGGACTTCCTTCGCCCCGCCAGCTGGGAGGAGGCGCTCGCCGCCAAGGCCGAGCACCCCACGGCTGTGCCCATCGCGGGCGGCACAGATGTCATGGTCGAGATCAACTTCGACCACCGCCGCCCCGAGTACCTCCTGGATCTGAACCGCATCGGCGAACTGCGCGAGTGGGAGGCGGGCGAGGAGACCGTACAGCTCGGTGCCTCCGTCCCGTACACCCAGATCATGGACCACCTGCGGGCGGAACTGCCGGGCCTCGCGCTCGCCGCCCACACCGTCGGATCGCCCCAGATCCGCAACCGCGGCTCCGTCGGCGGAAACCTCGGCGCCGCTTCGCCGGCCGGTGACTCGCACCCGGCCCTGCTGTCCGCGGGCGCCGAGGTCGAGGCCGAATCGGTGCGCGGAACGCGCCTCATCCCGGTCGAGGAGTTCTACACCGGCGTGAAGCGCAACGCGCTGGAGCCGGACGAGCTGATCAAGCGCGTCCACATCAAGAAGGCCGACGGGCCGCAGCAGTTCTCCAAGGTGGGCACCCGTAACGCCATGGTCATCGCGGTCTGCGCGTTCGGTATCGCGCTGCACCCCGAGACCCGCACGGTCAAGACCGGCATCGGTTCCGCCGCCCCGACCCCGCTGCGGGCCCGCGCCGCCGAGGACTTCCTGAACGCCGCGCTCGAAGAGGGCGGATTCTGGGAGAGCGGGAAAATCATCACCCCCTCGATCGCCAAGCAGTTCGCGGAGCTCGCCTCCGGCGCCTGCAACCCGATCGACGACGTGCGCGGCACCGCGAAGTACCGCCGCCACGCGGTCGGGATCATGGCCCGCCGCACGCTCGGCTGGACCTGGGAGCAGTACCGCGGCAACGGCCGCACGCTTGAAGGAGCTGCATAGCAATGCGCGTGAATTTCACGGTCAACGGCCGTAAGCAGGAAGCGGACGACGTCTGGGAGGGCGAGAGCCTGCTCTACGTCCTGCGCGAGCGCATGGGCCTGCCGGGCTCCAAGAACGCGTGCGAGCAGGGCGAGTGCGGCTCCTGTACGGTCCGCCTCGACGGCGTGCCCGTCTGTGCCTGTCTCGTCGCCGCCGGTCAGGTCGAGGGCCGCGAGGTCGTCACGGTCGAGGGCCTCGCCGACTTCGCCAAGCAGCGCGAAGAGGGCTGCGCGACCGGCGCCTGCGGCGGGACCTCCCTCCAGGCGGCCCAGCAGTGGCAGGCCAAGGGAACGGACTCGCAGACCGGCGAGGGCGAGGAGCTCGCCCCGATCCAGCAGGCGTTCATCGACGCCGGCGCCGTGCAGTGCGGTTTCTGCACCCCGGGTCTGCTGGTCGCCGCCGACGAGCTCCTCGAGCGCAACGCCGAGCCGTCCGACGCGGACATCCGCGAGGCGCTCTCGGGCAACCTGTGCCGCTGCACCGGTTACGAGAAGATCCTGGACGCGGTGCGCCTCGCGGCCGCTCGCCAGGACCGCCAGGAAAGCGGGGTCTGATCCATGGGCGTCACAGGTACCCCCACCAGCATCAAGCAGGGTTCGAAGACCAAGGGCGGCATCGGCGAGTCCACGCTCCGCCCCGACGGCACCCTGAAGGTCACCGGCGAGTTCGCGTACTCCTCGGACATGTGGCACGAGGACATGCTCTGGGGCTACACGCTCCGGTCCACCACCGCGCACGCCGAGATCCGGTCGATCGACACGGCCGAGGCGCTCGCCATGCCCGGCGTGTACGCCGTGCTCACGTACGACGACCTGCCCACCGAGGTCAAGAACTACGGCCTGGAGATCCAGGACACCCCGGTTCTCGCCCACGGCAAGGTCCGCCACCACGGCGAGCCGGTCGCCATCGTCGCCGCCGACCACCCGGAGACGGCGCGCCGCGCCGCCGCCAAGATCAAGGTCGACTACGCCGAGCTGCCCGTCATCACCGACGAGGCGTCGGCCACCGCGCCCGACGCGCTGCTGATCCACGAGGGCCGCGACGACCACCACATCGGTCACGTCCCGCACCCGAACATCGTGCACCGCCAGCCGATCGTCCGCGGCAACGCCGACGAGGCCGCCAAGCGCGCCGACGTCATCGTCTCCGGCGAGTACGTCTTCGGCATGCAGGACCAGGCGTTCCTCGGTCCCGAGTCCGGCATGGCCGTACCCGGCGAGGACGGCGGCGTCGACCTGTACGTCGCCACCCAGTGGCTGCACTCGGACCTCAAGCAGATCGCCCCCGTCCTCGGCCTGCCCGAGGAGAAGGTCCGCATGACGCTCTCCGGCGTCGGCGGCGCCTTCGGCGGCCGCGAGGACATCTCGATGCAGATCCACGCGTGTCTGCTCGCCCTGCGCACCGGCAAGCCGGTCAAGATCGTCTACAACCGGTTCGAGTCCTTCTTCGGCCACGTGCACCGCCACCCGGCGAAGCTCTGGTACGAGCACGGCGCGACCAAGGACGGCAAGCTCACGCACATGAAGTGCCGGATCGTGCTGGACGGCGGCGCCTACGCGTCGGCCTCCCCGGCGGTCGTCGGCAACGCCTCGTCGCTGAGCGCCGGCCCGTACGTCATCGAGGACGTCGACATCGAGGCGATCGCGCTCTACACGAACAACCCGCCCTGCGGCGCCATGCGCGGCTTCGGCGCGGTCCAGGCGTGCTTCGCGTACGAGGCGCAGATGGACAAGCTCGCGGCGAAGCTCGACATGGACCCGGTGGAGTTCCGCAGGCTCAACGCCATGGAGCAGGGCACGCTCCTGCCCACCGGCCAGCCGTGCGACTCCCCGGCGCCCGTCGCCGAGCTGCTGCGCCGCGTCAAGGCCATGCCGCTGCCGCCCGAGCAGCAGTGGCTGGCGGCCGGCGAGCAGGCCGACGTACGCGCCCTGCCCGGCGGTCTGTCGAACACCACGCACGGCGAAGGCGTCGTACGCGGCGTCGGCTACGCGGTCGGCATCAAGAACGTCGGCTTCTCCGAGGGCTTCGACGACTACTCCACCGCCCGCGTGCGGATGGAGGTCATCAACGGCGAGCCGGTCGCGACCGTGCACACCGCGATGGCGGAGGTCGGCCAGGGCGGTGTCACCGTCCACGCGCAGATCGCCCGCACCGAGCTCGGCGTCACGCAGGTGACGATCAACCCGGCCGACACCCAGGTCGGCTCGGCGGGCTCCACGTCCGCGTCCCGCCAGACCTACGTCACGGGCGGCGCGGTCAAGAACACCTGCGAGAACGTCCGCGAGAAGGTCCTGGAGATCGGGCGGGCCAAGTTCGGCTCGTACCACCCGGCCTGGGCGACGGCGGAGCTGCTGCTCGAAGGCGGCAAGGTCGTCACCGACGGCGGCGAGGTACTGGCCGACCTGGTCGACGTACTCGAAGGCGAGTCGGTCGACCTGGAGCTGGAGTGGCGCCACCGGCCCACCGAGGCGTTCGACCTGCGGACCGGGCAGGGCAACGGCCATGTCCAGTACTCGTTCGCCGCGCACCGCGCGGTCGTCGAGGTGGACACGGAGCTCGGCCTGGTCAAGGTCATCGAGCTGGCCTGCGCGCAGGACGTCGGCAAGGCGCTCAACCCGCTGTCCGTCGTCGGCCAGATCCAGGGTGGCACCACCCAGGGCCTGGGCGTCGCGGTCATGGAGGAGATCATCGTCGACCCGAAGACCGCGAAGGTGCGCAACCCCTCCTTCACGGACTACCTGATCCCCACCATCCTCGACACGCCGACCATCCCCGTCGACGTGCTCGAACTCGCCGACGAGCACGCGCCCTACGGTCTGCGCGGCATCGGCGAGGCCCCCACTCTCTCGTCGACCCCGGCCGTCCTCGCGGCGATCCGGAACGCGACGGGTCTGGAACTCAACAGGACGCCGGTGCGGCCCGAGCACCTCACCGGTACCTGATCCCCGAGTTCCGCCGAAAGCTCCCCGGGCGGTGCCGTGCCTCCAGGAACGTCACACTTCCCCGCCTGACACCGCCCGGGGTCTCCAAGTACCGCACCGCTCGCGGTCCTGGCAACAACCGCAGTATCCGCTCACAGAGTCACCACCCCGTTCGTCTCGGGCCGTCCCCCGGGTCGTGCAGCCCTCGCAGCATCCCAAATCCCGCGTTTCCAATCTCCATGCGGGTGCCCCTTTGAACCTTGGGAGACAGGCACCATGACCCAGCAGTCCACAGAGCCGACGACCACGGCGGAGGACGCCGGCGCGGGAACGCGCCAGCCCGCCGGCCGGTCCTGGCTCGACCGGTACTTCCACATAACCGACAGAGGATCCACCGTTGCGACGGAGGTCCGCGGCGGCATCACCACCTTCATGGCGATGGCGTACATCCTCCTGCTCAACCCGCTGATCCTCGGCGGCAAGGACGTGGCGGGCAATGTCCTCAGCCAGCCCGCCCTGATCACCGCGACTGCTCTCGCCGCCGCCGCGACGACCCTGCTGATGGGCTTCTGGGGCAAGGTCCCGCTCGCCCTGGCCGCCGGTCTGAGCGTGTCGGGCGTACTCGCCTCGCAGGTCATCCAGGTCATGACCTGGCCGCAGGCCATGGCCATGTGCGTGGCCTACGGCGCCGTGATCTGCCTCCTGGTGGTCACCGGTCTGCGCGAGCTGATCATGAACGCGATCCCGCTCGCCCTCAAGCACGGCATCACCATGGGCATCGGCCTCTTCATCGCGCTGATCGGCCTGGTCAAGGCCGGCTTCGTGCACGAGAACCCCGCCCTCGGCGGCGGCCCTGTGTCCCTCGGCCCGGCCGGTGAACTGGCCGGCTGGCCCGTTCTGATCTTCGCCGTCACCCTGCTGCTGATCTTCGCCCTCCAGGCGCGCAACGTCCCAGGCGCGATCCTGATCGGCATCGTGGCCGGCACCGTCATCGCGGCGATCCTCAACGCGATCGCCGACATCCCGGGCAAGGCATGGTTCTCCGGCGCGCCGGAGCTGGAAGGCAGCGCCGTCTCGGCGCCCGACTTCTCCCTGTTCGGCGACGTGTCCTTCAGCGGCTTCGGGGAAGTCGGCTACATCACCGTCACCATGATCGTCTTCACCCTGGTGCTGGCCGGCTTCTTCGACGCCATGGCCACCATCATCGGTGTGGGCAGCGAGGCCAAGCTCGCCGACGACAAGGGCCGCATGCCGGGCCTGTCCAAGGCGCTGTTCATCGACGGCGCCGGCGGTGTCATCGGCGGCGTCGGCGGCGGCTCGGGCCAGACCGTCTTCGTCGAGTCCGCGACCGGCGTCGGCGAGGGTGCCCGTACGGGCCTCGCCTCCGTGGTCACCGGCGCGTTCTTCGCGGCCTGTCTCTTCTTCACCCCGCTCACCGCGATCGTGCCCCAGGAAGTCGCCGCCGCCGCCCTGGTGGTCATCGGCGCGATGATGATGCAGAACGCCAAGCACGTGGACTGGAGCGACCGCGCCGTCGCCATCCCGGTGTTCCTGACCGTGGTCCTGATGCCCTTCACCTACACCATCACCACGGGTGTGGCCGCCGGTGTCATCTCCTACGTCGTCATCAAGGTGGCGCAGGGCAAGGCGCGCGAGGTGGGCGCCTTCATGTGGGGCCTGACGGCGATCTTCATCGTGTACTTCGCGATCCACCCCATCGAGTCCTGGCTGGGCGTCGGCTAGACCGCCCCGAGCCCTCCCCACCCCATAAGGAGACAGTCATGCTGGACATCGCCGAAGAGCTCAACCGGTGGGTCGAGCAGGGTCGTGAGTTCGCCGTGGCCACGGTCGTGGCGACGCACGGCAGCTCGCCCCGGCAGCCCGGAGCGGCCCTCGCGGTCGATTCCGAAGGCACGGCGATCGGCTCCGTCTCCGGCGGGTGTGTGGAGGGCGCGGTGTACGACCTGTGCCAGCAGGCCCTCCAGGACGGCGAAACCGTCCTGGAGAGCTTCGGCTACAGCGACGAGGACGCGTTCGCCGTGGGTCTGACCTGCGGCGGCGTGATCGACATCCTCGTCACCCCGGTACGCGCGGACTCTCCCGGCGGGGAGGTGTTCGCGGCAGCGCTGGCCACCGCCGCATGTGGGGATGCGGCGGCGGTCGCGCGGATCACCGACGGGCCGGCCGAGGTCATGGGCCGCGCCCTGCTCGTCCGCCCCGACGGTTCGTACGAAGGCGCCCTCGGCGGGCACCCCGAGCTGGACCGTACGGCGGCGGGCGAGGCCCGTGCCATGCTCGACGCCGGACGGACCGGCACCGTCCTCATCGGCGAGGACGGCTCACGCTGCGGCCGGCCGCTGACGCTCCTCGTCGAGTCGAGCGTCCCCGCCCCGCGCATGATCGTCTTCGGCGCCATCGACTTCGCCTCCGCGCTGGTGCGCGTGGGTAAATTCCTCAACTACCACGTGACCGTGTGCGACGCGCGGCCCGTCTTCGCCACCTCCGCGCGCTTCCCCGACGCGGACGAGATCGTCGTCGACTGGCCGCACCGCTATCTGGAGTCGACCGGCGTCGACGGCCGAACGGTGCTCTGCGTCCTCACCCACGACGCGAAGTTCGACGTACCCCTGCTGGAGCGGGCCCTGCGGCTGCCGGTCGCCTACGTCGGCGCGATGGGCTCCCGCCGCACCCACGAGGACCGCAACAGGCGGCTGCGGGACGTCGGCGTCACCGAGCTGGAGCTGGCCCGGCTGCGCAGCCCCATCGGCCTCGACCTCGGCGCCCGTACGCCCGAGGAGACCGCGCTGTCCATCGCCGCGGAGATCGTCGCCGCCCGGCGCGGCGGCAGCGGCGTGTCGCTCACCGGCGCGCACACCCCGATCCACCACGAGGGTCCTCAGGCCCCGGCCGGCCGGATAGGTTCCGTCGCCTGACGGTGGTGCGGACGTACAGTGTCCGCCGTGAGCGATCTTCGCCGTACGCGCCTCCTGGCGGCCGTGGCCGCGGGCCTGACCCTGTGCGCGGGGCTGGGCGTGCGGAGCGTCGCGGACGGCGCGGTGGCGAAGTACGCGGGGGACGCGCTCTGCACCGTCCCCCTGTGCACGCTCGTCGTGCTCGTCGCACCCGCGACCGGGTCGGTGGTCGCCGGCGCGGTCGCGCTGGTCCTGAGCCGGGCGGTCGAATACGCCCAGCTCACCGGCGTACCCGCTGCCCTCGCCGAACGCGGCGTCCTCGCGCGGCTGGTGCTCGGCTCGACCTTCAACGCGCCGGATCTGCTCCGGTACGCCGCCGGGGCGGGTCTCTTCCTGCTCATACGCACCGTGGTTCCCCGGCCGGGCGGCCCGCGCCACGCGTGACGACGCGGCCCTGCCCGGACGCCCCACGGGCCGGTCCCGGGCAGGGCCGCGTCGTCA
>NZ_VBVX01000230.1 GCF_005981925.1 Streptomyces albidochromogenes | reverse complement strand
CCTCCCCTCTCCTCCCCCTCACAGCGCGGTCCGCAAGGCGCTGAGCGCAGTGTTCCCCGCGGGAAACAGACGGGATGCGGCCGGGTAACACCGCCCCCGCAGGCTGCGTTCATGAGCAAGGACATCGTGGTGATCGGCGGCGGGACGGCGGGTGCCCGGCTGGCCCGGCAACTGACCCGCGGGGCCGCACCGGCCACCGCGCCCGCCCCGACGGCCGGGCCGGCGTCGCCGGCGCCGAGGGTCACCGTCATCGGCGAGGAGGAGCACGCCCCGTACAACAGGGTGCTGCTCGCGGAGGTCCTCGCCGGCCGCTACGGGCCCGAGGTCATCGCCCAGCCGTCCACGCCGGTGCGGCGCGGGGTGCGGGTGGTGCGTATCGACCGGGCCGAGCGGGTGGTGCTGTGCGACGACGGCAGCGTCGTGCCGTACGGCACCCTCGTCCTCGCCACCGGTTCCAACCCCGTCCTGCCACCCCTGCGCGGCCTCGGCGCCGACCTCCCCGACGGCGTCCACCCCTTCCGTACGCTGGACGACTGCCTCGCCCTGGCGGCCGCCGTGCGCGAGGGCACCCGCGCCGTCGTCATCGGCGGCGGCCTGCTCGGCGTCTCGGCGGCCCGCGCCCTCGCCGAACGGGGGGCCCAGGTCGTCCTGGCCCAGCAGGGCGAACACCTCATGCAGCGCCAGCTCGACCCGGCCGCGAGCGAACTGCTCCGCGATCACCTGGAGACGCTGGGCGTCGAGGTCCACACCGAGTGCCGGGTACGCGGCCTGCGCTGCGCGGCCGGGGCGGGCGCCGGGACCGTGCGGGCCGTCGAACTGGCCGACGGGTACGCCCTCGACGCCGACCTGGTCGTCCTGGCCTGCGGGGTACGCCCCCGGGTCGGCCTCGCGCGGGCCGCCGGCCTGGACGTGCGCCACGGCATCGTCGTGGACGACGAACTGCGCACCTCCGACCCGCACATCCGGGCCGTCGGCGACTGCGCCGAGCACGACGGCCGGGTGTACGGTCTCGCGGGCCCCGCCCTCGAACAGGCCGACATCCTGGCCGCCCTGCTGCTCGCCCCGCCCCCGGCCGCCGCACTCGCGGCCCGGCCGGGCACTCACGCCGAGGTCGCCGTGGCTGCGGTGGCCGCCGGGCCCGCCACGGCGGTCACCGGTCCCGCGAGCGCTGCCGCGCCGCGCTACACCGGCACCCGGGCCCTCACCCGGCTCACTCTGCACAGCGGTGGCACCGGCACCGGCGCCGGGCCCCTCGACCTCGCCGCCTTCGGCGAGACGAATCCGCTCCCCGGCGACGACGTCGTCCGCCTCGCCGACGCCACCCGTGGCGCGTACCGGAAGGTCGTCGTCCGCGGCGACCGGCTGATCGGCGGCATCCTGCTGGGCGATCTCGGCGCCGTCGGCGAACTCGCCCGCACCTGGGAGGGCGACGAGCCGCTCCCCTCCACCCCGTTGTTCCATCTGCTTGGAGGCGCCTGAGATGTCCACACCCCCCACGATCGTGGTCGTCGGCCACGGCATGGTCGGCCAGCGCTTCCTGGAGGCCCTCGCGGACCGCGGCGTGACGGCGAAGGCACGGATCGTCGTCCTGTGCGAGGAGCCCCGGCCCGCGTACGACCGGGTCCAGCTGACCTCGTACTTCTCCGGCCGCACCCCTGACGACCTCGCCCTCGGCGAGCCCGGCTTCATGGAACAGCACGGCATCGAGCTGTACCTGGACGATCCCGCGACCGCCGTCGACCGCGAGGCGCGCACGGTCACCGCGCGCAGCGGACGGAGCTTCTCGTACGACACGCTCGTGCTCGCCACTGGTTCGTACCCCTTCGTACCACCCGTTCCCGGGAAGGACGCGGAAGGCTGCTTCGTCTACCGCACCATCGAGGACCTGCTCGCGATCGAGGCGTACGCGAAGACAGCGCGTACGGGAGCGGTCGTGGGCGGTGGGCTCCTCGGTCTGGAGGCGGCGGGCGCGCTCAGCGGTCTCGGACTGGCCACGCACGTCGTGGAGTTCGCACCCCGCTTGATGCCCGTCCAGGTCGACGAGGGCGGCGGCGCGGCCCTGCTGCGCACGATCGAGGGCATGGGGCTGACGGTCCACACGGGCGTCGGCACCCAGGCCGTGACCACGGACGACGCCGGCGCGGTCAACGGCATGTCGCTGTCGGACGGTTCGACCCTGGAGACCGACATGGTCGTCTTCTCGGCGGGCGTACGGCCGCGCGACCAGCTGGCCAGGGACTGCGGACTGCCGGTCGGCGAGCGGGGCGGCATCGCCGTCGACGAGCAGTGCCGTACGTCGGACCCGGCGGTCTTCGCGATCGGCGAGTGCGCGATGGCGGTGGACGGCCGGGTGTACGGCCTGGTGGCGCCCGGTTACGAGATGGCCGAGACGGCCGCCGAGACGATCACGGGAACGCTCGCGGAAGCGTTCCCGGGAGCGGCCGAAACCGCGAACCGGGCGTTCACGGGCGCGGACATGTCCACCAAGCTGAAGCTCCTCGGCGTCGACGTCGCGTCCTTCGGCGACGCGCACGGCCACGCGGAGGGGTGTCTGGACGTCACGTACTCCGACTCGCGCTCGGGCGTCTACAAGAAGCTCGTGGTGAGCCCCGACGGCGCGCTCCTCGGCGGTGTCCTGGTCGGCGACGCCGACGCGTACGCGATGCTGCGGCCGCTCACCGGTTCCGTGCCGCCCGTCGCGCCGGAGCAACTGATCGCGCCGGCCGGCAGCGGCCAGGTCACCCTCGGCCCGTCCGCCCTGCCCGACGACGCGGTCGTGTGCAACTGCCACAACGTCACCAAGGGCCAGGTCACCGCCTGCTCCACGATGCCCGAGGTGAAGAAGTGCACCAAGGCCGGAACGGGCTGCGGCAGCTGCGTGAAGCTGATCGGCCAGCTGCTTCCCCAGACCGGCGACAAGGGCCTGTGCGGCTGCTTCCCGCACACGCGCTCCGAGCTGTACGAGATCGTCCGCACCCTGCGCATCACGTCGTACGCCGAGCTTCTCGACTCGCACGGCCGTGAGGCGGCCCGGGGCGGCGACGGCTGCGAGGTCTGCAAGCCGACGGTCGGCTCGATCCTGGCCAGCCTGAGCAGCGGTTACATCCTCGACGGCGAACAGGCCGCCCTCCAGGACACCAACGACCACTTCCTCGCCAACATGCAGCGCAACGGCTCGTACTCGATCGTGCCGCGCATCCCGGGCGGCGAGGTCACCCCCGAGAAGCTGATCGTGATCGGCGAGGTGGCCCGCGACTTCGGCCTCTACACGAAGATCACCGGCGGTCAGCGCATCGACCTCTTCGGCGCCCGCGTCGACCAGCTGCCGCTGATCTGGACGCGCCTGGTGGACGCCGGCTTCGAGTCGGGACACGCCTACGGGAAGGCGCTCAGGACGGTGAAGTCCTGTGTGGGACAGACCTGGTGCCGTTACGGCGTCCAGGACAGCGTCCGGATGGCCATCGACCTGGAGCTGCGCTACCGGGGTCTGCGCGCCCCGCACAAGCTGAAGTCGGCGGTCTCCGGATGCGCGCGCGAGTGCGCCGAGGCGCAGTCCAAGGACTTCGGCGTGATCGCCACCGCGAACGGCTGGAACCTCTACGTCGGCGGCAACGGCGGTGCGACCCCCCGCCATGCCGATCTGCTCGCCCAGGACCTGTCGGACGCCGAACTCGTGCGCCTCATCGACCGGTTCCTGATGTTCTACATCCGCACCGCGGACCGCCTGGAGCGCACGTCGACCTGGCTGGAGCGGCTGGAGGGCGGCCTCGACCACCTCAGGGACGTCGTCGTCCACGACTCGCTCGGCATCTGCGACCAGCTGGAAGCCCTGATGGCCGCCCACGTGTCCGGCTACCGCGACGAATGGGCCGAGACCATCAACGACCCGGAGCGGCTGTCCCGGTTCGTCTCGTTCGTCAACGCTCCGGACGCGCCGGACCCGTCCGTGCGGTTCGTTCCCGAGCGCGACCAGATGAAGCCGGACCTCACCGTTCTCACCCTCGAAGGGACCCGTGCCGGATGACCCTGCAACTGCGCATCGACGACTCCTGGTTCACCGCCTGCGACCTGTCCGCCCTCACACCGGGGCGCGGTGTGGCGGCCCTCCTCCCCGACGGCCGCCAGGCGGCCCTGTTCACGGACCGCAGGGGACGCGCGTACGCCATCGACAACCGCGATCCGTTCTCCGGCGCGCAGGTGCTGTCGCGCGGTCTGATCGGATCCGAGAACGGCCGTCCCTTCGTCGCCTCACCGCTCCTGAAGCAGCGCTTCGACCTGGAGACGGGGCACTGCCTGGACGACGAGGCGGTCACGGTGCGGACGTTCGCCGTACGCGTCGGAGTTGCTTGACCGGTCGATCAACGCGGCCCGGGCCCCGTCGCCACCGCCATGTCGCTGCTCCCCGGCGAGAGCGACGCCGAGCGAGCCGTCCGCATGAAGGGCGAGTCACCGCTCGGGCGGGTCTCGACGACCGCCGAGGTCGCCGCGGCCGTGCTGTACCTGGCCTCCGCCGACGCCGCGTCCGTCCTGGGCACCGACCTGGTCGTCGACGGAGGCGCCTCCGCCTGACCGGACGCCCGGTCGTACCCTGGCCCCCATGACGACTGGCTGGAAAGCGAGCGACATCCCCGACCAGAGCGGCCGTACGGCCGTGGTCACGGGGGCCAACAGCGGCATAGGGCTCGTCACGGCGCGCGAACTCGCCCGCCGGGGCGCGCGCGTGGTCCTCGCGTGCCGCAGCGAGCGGCGCGGCAAGGAGGCGGCGGCGCGCATCGCCCGCGAGGTCCCGTCCGCCGACGTCGTGTGCGCCCCGCTGGACCTGGCGGACCTGTCCTCCGTGCGGGAGTTCGCCGCGGCGTACGCACACGACCGCCTCGACCTGCTCGTCAACAACGCGGGCGTCATGGCGCTCCCGTACGGACGGACCGCCGACGGCTTCGAGACGCAGTTCGGCGTCAACCACCTCGGGCACTTCGCCCTCACCGGACTCCTGCTGCCCCACCTGCTCCGCACCCCCGGGGCCCGCGTCGTGACGGTCTCCAGCGGCCTGCACGCCCTGGCGAACATCGACATCGGCGACCTCAACAGCGAGCGCGGATACCGGCGCTGGATCGCCTACGGCCGTTCCAAGACGGCGAACCTGCTCTTCACCCATGAGCTGGCCGGACGGCTCGCCTCGGCCGGCTCCGGCATCGTCGCGGCGGCCGCCCACCCCGGCTACGCCCGTACGAACCTGCAGACCGCCGGCGTGCGCATGGAGGGGCGCAGGGCGGCCGAGCGGATCGTGTCGCTGGCGAACCGGATCATCGCGCAGCCCGCCGAGTCCGGCGCCCTGCCCACGCTGTACGCGGCGACCGCGCCCGGCGTACGGCCCGACTCGTTCACCGGGCCGAGGATCCAGGGCCTGCGGGGCGCGCCCACGAGGTCGTGGCGCGCGGCCTGGACCACGAACGACGTGGCCGGTGAGCGGCTGTGGGTGGCGTCGGAGCAGCTCACCGGGGTGACGTACGAGGGCCTCAGGACCTGAGGCCCTCCGGGTACGTCCGCGGCCGGCCCGGTCTCAGCCCTGCTGGCCCTCGACGGCCGCCGGGTCCATCCAGACGACCTCCCACGTGTGGCCGTCGGGGTCCTGGAAGGAGCGGCCGTACATGAAGCCGTGATCCATGGGGTCGTTGGCGGGGGACCCGCCGGAGGCGAGGGCGGCGTCGGCCAGCTCGTCGACCTTCTCCCGGCTCTCGGCGCTGAGCGCGAGCAGGACCTCCGTGGTCGTGCTCGTGTCCGCGATCTCCTTCTTGGTGAACTCCTTGAAGCGCGGCTCGGTGAGCAGCATGGCGAAGATCGTGTCGCTGATCACGAGGCAGGCGGTCGAGTCGTCACTGAACTGGGGGTTGAACGAGTATCCGAGCTTGCCGAAGAAGGACTTCGTGGTCTCGAGGTTCTTGACCGGCAGGTTCACGAAGATCATCTGGTTCATGAGCGGTGTCTCTCTTCTCTCGGTCGCCGTCGTCGCTGTCTTTGCCGTACGCAGGGATAGACCCGGGGCCCGGGCGAAACTCATCGCCCGGGCGGAAGAAATCGCAGAAGGTTTCCCGCCTTGCGGCCGCGCCACGCCCGTCCTGGCGTCGGCGCCATGACCAGGTCCGCCGGCTCGCCCGGTTCCGCCGGCGGGAAGATCACCGAGAAGCTGTCGGCCGACGTGCTGAAGGCGTCGACGGGACGCGACTGGGAGGCGTGGTTCGCGCTTCTCGACGCCTGGGGCGCCACCGCGGGCACCCACACCCAGATCGCCCGCCACCTGACCGACGACCTCGCGGTGGACGGCTGGTACGCCCAGAGCGTTCCCCGGAACGTCCGGATACTCAGCCCCGCAGCTCTTCCGCCGCGTCCGCGACCCGGCCGATCAGCCGCAGCAGCGTCTCCCGCTCCTCCTCGTCGAGGGGCGCGAGGAACACCTTGTTCATCCGCGCGGTACGGGTGACCAGCCCGCGGTGCACCGCCGCGCCCTGGTCCGTGAGCTTGAGTACGTTGCGCCGGCCGTCGCGCGGGTCGCGCACCCGCTCCAGCAGGCCGCGCCGGCCGAGGCGCGCCACCAGGTCGGCGATGGTCGAGCGGTCGAGGTGGACGTGCTCGCTCAGGGTGCGCTGGTCGATGTCCGGCTTCTCCGCCAGGGCGTTGAGGACGGCGAACTGCGGGGAGGTGGTCTCCTCCGACACCATCGTCGTCCACAGCAGGGTGTGCGCCTGCTGCAGCCGCCGGGCGAGGTGCCCGGGGTGCGTGCTCAGATCGACCGCGGCCATGCGGGCCTCCTGCGTTCCGTTCGGTGATGCTCTGTGTACTGAGCCATTGACGTGGGCCCAACCCGGTGGAATTCTACGGCCTCGACCAAGAAATAGTCAGTGCACTGAGCAACTCGCGGAGTGAGTGACGATGGCGGAGATACGCAGCCTGCACGACGCCGTGGCGGACCTCGTCCACGAGGGGGACACCCTCGCCATGGAGGGGTTCACCCACCTGATCCCGTACGCCGCGGCGCACGAGGTCATCCGTCAGGGGACCACCGACCTGAGCCTCGCCCGGATGACCCCGGACGTCGTCTACGACCAGCTGATCGGCGCCGGTCTTGTGCGGAAGCTGATCTTCTCCTGGGGCGGCAACCCGGGCGTCGGCTCCCTGCACCGCTTCCGCGACGCCGTCGAGAACGGCTGGCCGCGCCCCCTGGAGCTGGACGAGCACAGCCACGCGGGCATGGCCAACCGCTACGTCGCGGGCGCCTCGCGCCTGCCGTTCGCCGTACTGCGCGGATACCGCGGCTCCGACCTCGCCACCCGTACGGACACGGTCTCCTCCGTGGTCTGCCCGTTCACCGGTGAGGAACTGGCCGCCGTCGCCGCGCTCAATCCCGACGTCACGGTCGTCCACGCCCAGCAGGCCGACCGGGCGGGCAACGTCCAGATGTGGGGCCTGACCGGCGTCCAGAAGGAGGCCGCGCTGGCCGCCGGCCGGGTGCTCGTCACGGTCGAGGAGATCGTCGACGAACTGACGCCCCGGCCCGGCGGAGTCGTCCTGCCGACCTGGGTGACCGACGCGGTCTGCGTCGTGCCCGGCGGCGCGCACCCGTCGTACGCCGCCGGCTACACGGTGCGCGACAACGCCTTCTACCAGGCGTGGGACCCGATCGCCCGGGACCGTGACGCCTTCACCCGCTGGATCGACGAGAACGTACGCACCGAAGGGGCTGTCGCCCGATGACCACCGAGGACTTCACGCGCGACGAGCTGATGGAGGTCAGCGCGGCCCGCGCGCTGGCCGGGGCGCGCACCTGCTTCGTCGGCATCGGACTGCCGTCCACCGCCGCCAACCTCGCCCGCGCCACCGTCAACCCCGGCCTCGTCCTGATCTACGAGTCCGGGACGATCGGCTCCAAGCCGACCCGCCTGCCGCTGTCCATCGGCGACGGCGAGCTGGCCGAGACCGCGGACGCGGTGGTGCCCGTACCGGAGATGTTCAACTACTGGCTCCAGGGCGGCAGGATCGACGTGGGCTTCCTCGGAGCCGCCCAGGTCGACCGGTTCGCCAACATCAACACGACGGTCGTCGACCGGGGCCCCGGCAAGCCGCAGGGCCGCCTTCCGGGTGCGGGCGGCGCGCCCGAGATCGCGTCCAACTGCGGCGAGGTGCTGATGGTCCTGCGCCACTCCACCCGCGGCTTCGTGCGGAAGCTGGACTTCGTGACGACCCTCGGCCACGGCTCGGGCCCCGGCGACCGCGAGCGGCTCGGCATGCGGGGCGCGGGCCCGGTCGCGGTCATCACCGACCTCGGCGTCCTGCGGCCCGACCCGGCCACCGCCGAGCTCGTGCTGAGCGCACTGCACCCGGGCGTCACCGTCGAACAGGTACGGGCGGCAACCGGCTGGGACCTGAAGTGCGCGGACACGGTAGGGGTCACCGAACCCCCGACCGCCGCCGAACTGGCCGCCCTGCGCGCCCTGAAGTCCGCTGGAAGGGAGGGCCGGTGACGCTCACCCAGGCCGACATCGACGGCGAACTCGCCGAGATCCGCGCAGGACACGAGAAGGCGCGGGCCGCCGGGGCCTCCGTCGCGCACCACCCGCCGCGCGACTTCCCGCCGTACCGCAGCAGCCTCCTGCGCCACCCCAAGCAGCCCCTGGTGGCCGTCCGGAGGGACCCCGAGACCGTCGAGCTGTCCGGGCCCGTCTTCGGCCGCACCGACGTCACCGAGCTCGACCACGACCTGACCCGGCAGCACGCGGGCGAGCCGCTCGGCGAGCGCATCACCGTCTCCGGGCGGCTGCTCGACAGCGCGGGCCGGCCGGTGCGCGGCCAGCTCGTCGAGCTGTGGCAGGCCAACGCCTCCGGCCGGTACGCCCACCGGCGCGACCAGCATCCCGCGCCGCTCGACCCCAACTTCACGGGCGTGGGCCGGGTGCTGACCGGCGACGACGGCTCGTACCGCTTCACCACGATCAAGCCGGGCGCCTATCCGTGGCGCAACCACGAGAACGCGTGGCGGCCCGCGCACATCCACTTCTCGCTGTTCGGCTCGGCCTTCACCCAGCGCCTGGTCACCCAGATGTACTTCCCCGGCGACCCGCTCCTCGCGTACGACCCGATCCTCCAGTCGGTGACCGACGACGCGGCGCGTGCCCGGCTCGTCGCCGCGTACGACCACTCCCTGTCCCGCCCCGAACAATCGCTGGGCTACCGCTGGGACATCGTCCTGGACGGGCCGTCCGCGACCTGGATCGAGGAAGGCCGCTGATGACGTACCTGCCGCCCACCCCGTCGCACACCGTCGGCCCCTTCTACGGGTACGCCCTGCCGTTCCCGGGAGGCGGCGACATCGCCCCCAGGGAACGATCCGACGCGATCACGCTGCACGGGTACGTGTACGACGGCGCCGGGGAACCGGTCCCGGACGCGCTCGTCGAGTTCTGGCAGGCGGACCCCGGCGGCTCGGTGGCCGGCGCGCCGGGGTCGATGCGGCGCGATCCCGTGACCGGCGGGTTCCTCGGCCGTGACGGTGTGGCCTTCACGGGCTTCGGCCGCGTCCCGACCGACGCGGACGGCCACTACGCGGTCCGTACGCTGCCGCCGGGCGCGCCGACGGTCCCGTACATCAGCGTGTGCGTGTTCGCGCGCGGACTGACGCACCACCTCTTCACGCGCGCGTACCTCGCGGAAGGCCCGGACGCGCTGCTCGCCTCGCTGACTCCCGAGCGCCGGGCGACACTGATCGCCCGGCCCGAACCGCACCGCACCCACCGCTTCGACATCCGCCTCCAGGGCGAGGAAGAGACGGTCTTCCTTGACTTCGCCTGATCCCGGTCACGGCCCCGGTGTCGTCCCCGGTCCCTGCCTCGACCACGGGCTCCTGTCCCCCGTACGCGCGGGGACGGCGGCCGAGGCCGCCACCGGTGACACGGCGCTGCTCCAGGCCATGCTGGACGCGGAGGCGGCGCTGACCCGGGCCCAGGGGCCGGCCCGGGCGGGCGAGGCGGTCACGGCGGCGGCGCGGGCCGACCGTTTCGACGTACGGGACCTGGCCCTGCGGGCGCGGTCCGGCGGCAACCCGGTGATCCCCCTGGTGGCGGCGCTCACGGCGGCGGTGGGCCCGGAGGCGGCGCCGTACGTGCACCGGGGCGCCACCAGTCAGGACATCGTCGACACGGCGATGATGCTGGTCGCCTCCCGCACCCTGACCCTTATCACGGCGGACCTGACCCGTACGGCGGAGGCGCTGGCCACCCTGGCGGCGCGGCACCGGGACACCCCCATGCCGGGCCGCACCCTGACCCAGCACGCCGTCCCCACCACGTTCGGCCTGAAGGCAGCGGGCTGGCGCGCCCTGGTCCTGGACGCCGCCGACCGCCTGACCGCGCTGGCCCCGCCCGCCCAGCTGGGCGGCGCGGCGGGCACCCTGGCCGCGTTCACCGGGCCCGCCGGCTGCGCGTCGTCGGTGCGCCGGGACGAGGAGGGCGCCTCCCCCGGCCTCGCCCTGGTGGAGTCGTACGCCGCCGAACTGGGCCTCGCGCCGCCCGCCCTGCCCTGGCACACCCTGCGCACCCCCGTCGCGGACCTGGCCACCGCCCTGGCCTTCACCTGCGCCGCCCTCGGCAAGCTCGCCGCGGACGTGCTCACCCTCAGCCGCACCGAGATCGCCGAACTGTCCGAGGGCGCCGGCGGCGGCTCCTCCGCCATGCCGCACAAGGCCAACCCCGTACGCGCAACCCTGATCGCCTCCGCCGCCCACCAGGCGCCAGCCCTGGCCTCCGTACTGCTGGCCTCCCTCGCCGGCGCCGGGGACGAACGCCCCGCGGGTGCCTGGCACGCCGAGTGGCAGCCCCTGCGCGAGCTCCTGCGGCTGGCCGGCGGTGCGGCGGCGCACGCGGCCGAGCTGGCCGAGGGGCTGCGCGTGCGTCCGGACCGCATGCGCGCCAACCTGGACCTCACGCACGGCCTGATCGTCAGCGAACGCGTGGCGGCCGCCCTGGCCCCCGCCCTCGGCCGGGCCCGCGCCGAGGAACTCCTCACCGCCGCCTCCCGCCGCGCGGCCGCCGAAGGCGTCCCGCTGGCCGAAGCACTCGCGGACGCACTCCCCCCGGACGCGCCGGCCGCTCTCACCGACCTCGCGGACCTCACCGACCCCACCCGCTACAGCGGTTCGGCGGCGACCCTCGTGGACCGCGCCCTGG
>NZ_VBVX01000022.1 GCF_005981925.1 Streptomyces albidochromogenes | reverse complement strand
GAACGGCCGGGCGGGGGGTGCCGCGGCCGGGTCGGTGCGCCGGATCCGTCGCTCCGTGCGCCAGGGTTGTCCGGGGGGTACGACCCACGAGGAGAGCCGCCCGATGACCACGCCGACGTATCGCTACGACGACCTGCGCGCCCTGTTCCTCAACTGCACACTGAAGCGCTCACCGGAGGTCAGCAACACGCAGGGGCTGATCGACAGGAGCCGCGCCGTGATGGAGGACAACGGCGTCACGACCGACGTGGTCCGCCCCGTCGACCTCGGCCTCGCGACCGGTGTGTGGCCGGACATGACGGAGCACGGCTGGGAGTCCGACGCGTGGCCCGGGCTGTACGAGCGGGTCATGGCGGCCGACATCCTGGTGTTGTGCGGACCGATCTGGCTCGGTGACAACAGCTCCGTGACGAAGCAGGTCATCGAGCGGCTGTACGCGTGCTCCAGCATCCTCAACGACCGTGGGCAGTACGCCTATTACGGCCGGGCCGGCGGCTGCCTGATCACCGGCAACGAGGACGGTGTCAAGCACTGCGCCATGAACGTCCTCTACAGCCTCCAGCACCTCGGCTACACCGTCCCGCCGCAGGCGGACGCCGGCTGGATCGGCGAAGCGGGGCCCGGGCCCTCCTACCTCGACGCCGGCTCGGGCGGTCCCGAGAACGACTTCACCAACCGCAACACGGCTTTCATGAGCTGGAACCTGATGCACCTGGCGGCGATGCTCAAGCGGGCGGGCGGCGTCCCGGCCCACGGCAACCAGCGCTCCGTGTGGGACGCCGGCTGCCGGTCGGACTTTCCCAACCCCGAGCACCGCTGAGCGCCGTGCCGCCCCCGACGCCCGTACGGCGGGCAGCCTTCGGACATACACATCACCCTCACCGCCTCAAAACGGCAGAAACAGGGAATCAAGCAGGAAGCACGTCCGAACGGCGGGCCGCCGACCGCCCCCCGCACGCACGCCCGGGGCCGTCGGCAGACTGGTCAGAAGGGCCGAGTCATGACGACGAACGACGACCGCACCATCACCGCGGACACCATCACCGCGGACCCGCTCACCGCGGACATGCTCACCGCGGACAGCGAGGCTCCCGTGCACCGGGAACACGACGACCAGTCCTGGCACGCGTCGGACGCCGCCCAGTACCACGCCGCCCAGGCGGCGCTGGAAGCGGTCCCGGCCCCGGCGCCCGTCGCGCCGAAGGCGCACAGGCCGGAACTGACGGTCCTGTGGCACACCTTCGAGACGCGCCCGGTGATCGGCCTGGCGCGCACCGTCGTCATGACGCTGGGAGACTGCACCCACGCGGAGGCGTTCCAGGTCCTGGTGGACGTCTCGCGGCACACCAACATCGAACTGCGCGAGATCGCCCAGCGTCTCGTCGACAGCGTCGACGGGCCGCCCCCCAGCGGGCCGCTGCGCACCGCCCTGCACAACGCGTTCGCACGGCTCGCATCGCGCTCCGCGCGGCCGGACACCGCCGTGTGACCGGCCCGCCCGCCCCCGTCTCCGGACGAGGGCGGGCGTTCCGGGCCCCGGCCGGGCGTGGCTCACGCCCGGCCGGGGCCTTCGCGTTCGCCGCTCCTGTCGCGCCGGCTGAGCACGCGCTGACCACGGGTGAGTACGCCGCGCACGGAGCGGGCGCGCAGCGCCGCCCGGGCCGCGTTGGCCCCCGGCGCGCCGTGGACGCCGCCGCCGGGGTGCGCGCCGGCCGAGGCGAGGTAGAGCCCCTCGACGGGTGTCTCCGGGCGGCCCGTGCCGGGGACCGGGCGGAAGACGAGCTGCTGGTGCATGGCGGTCGTGCCGCCGTTGATCGCTCCGCCGTGGAGGTTCGCGTTCATCGCCTGGAGCGTGGGCGGGGCGAGGACGCGGCGGGCGCGGATCCTGGACCGGAAGCCCGGGGCGTACCGCTCGACCTGGGCCTCCACCCGGTCCGCCATCGCCTCCCGCTCGCGCTCGTCCCACGCTCCCGTCAGGCCGTCGTCGCCCGCGTCGCCCTTGACCACGTGCGGGACGTGGCTGTACGCCCAGGCCGATTCGGTGCCGGCGGGTGAGCGGGTGGCGTCGGCCGTCGTCATCTGGCCGAACAGCGCGAAGGGCCGGTCGGGCACCTGGCCCATAGCGATCTGGGCGGCGAAGCGGGTGAGGCCGTCGACGCCGTCGGCCAGGTGCACCGTGCCCGCGGCCGACGCCTGCTCGGCGGTCCACGGCACGCGGCCGTCGAGGGCCCAGTCGACCTTGAACGTGGCGAAGTCCCACTGGAAGCCGCGCAGGTCGCACACGAACCGGCCGGGCAGGTGCCGTACGTCGACCAGCCCGCCGTAGAGGTCCGGCACGGCCACGTCCGCCAGGACGGCCTTCCCCGCGGGCACCGTCTCACCGCCCGCCGTGCGTACGGCCACGGCCCGCCCCGCCCGTACGACGACCTCGACGACGCGTTCGCCGCAGCGGACGGCGCCGCCCCGGGCCTTCAGGCGTCGCACGAGCGCGGCGGTGAACTCGCCGGCGCCGCCGGTCGGCACCGGGAAGCCGTGGCTCTGGCCGAGCATCGACATGAGCCAGCCGAAACCGCCGCTGCCCGCGGCCTCGGGGGCGAGGTCGGCGTGCAGGGCGTTGCCGGCCAGCAGCAGCCTGCCCGCCTCGCCCCGGAACTCCTCCTCACCCAGCCGGCGCACCGGGAGCACCATCGTCCGGGCGAGACGCAGCCCGCCCGCGCCGCGCAGCCGGGCCGCGAGCCGGACGCCGGAGCGCACCGGCGGGAACGGGGTGAACAGGGCGCCGAGGATGTCCGGACCGAGCCGATGCCACACGTCGCACAGCCCCTGCCACGCCGCGCCGTCACCGGTGGCGAACTCCTCCAGCCCGGCGACGGTGTCCGCGGCGCGGCGTTCGAGGACCGCGCACCGCCCGTCGGCGAGCGGATGCGCCAGCACGGCGGGGGCGTGGCTCCAGCGCAGCCCGTACTCGTGCAGGCGCAGGCGGGCCAGCACGGGGGAAGCGGCGGCCAGCGGATAGAAGGCGCTGAAGAGGTCGCTGACGTAGTCGGGGTGGACCCCCCGGTCGCTGCGGACGGCGCCGCCGGGTTCCGGCTGGGCCTCCAGTACCTCCACGGTCCAGCCGGCGTCGGCCAGCAGGTTCGCGGCGACGAGCCCGTTGGGGCCCGCGCCGATGACTACGGCGTCCGGCATCGCTGACTCCTGTCCACCCCGGCCACGCGGCTTCAGTACGAGGCGTTCGCGCGCCTCTGGGTGCTCTCGACGACCTTGGCCAGCCTGCTCAGCATGCTGCGGTGCCGCAGTTGGAGCACGGCGTCGAGCGCCGTGTTGTGCAGCGCGCCGCCGACGCCGCGCAGGGGGTGCTCGTCGAGGACGACCAGAGCGTCGTCTCCCCAGGGGCGGACCTCGATGGCGATCCTCGCGGTGCCGAGCGCCCCGCTGTCGGCCTCCAGCTCGATCTCGTACGGGGGCGCGGTCCGGCGGACGATCGTGCGGCCGGTCAGCGCCCAGGGCCCGATGCGCACGGTGTACTCGATCGACGCCCCGACGTCCGGCCAATGCCCCTCGGCGGGCTTGGAGTCCGAGGTGCCGACGACCCAGTCGCTGTAGCGCGACCCGTCCGCCAGGACCTCCCACACCGCTTCGGGCGAGGTGCGGATCAGCTGATGACGTACGGCCATGGGTCCTCCAACGGCTGGACGGATTCGATCACCGGCCCCCGGGTGCCCAGCCTAGGACGCCCCACTCCCGCCGACCTCCCGGAGACAGCGAACGGGCCCGGTGGGTGGCCTCCGCACGTACTCGCCACGTGCGTCGCGCGTGCACGTGGCGTGCGCGCGCGGAGGCCGCCCGCCGGGCCGCTCTTCGCCCGCCGCTCCCGCGGCGGACGTCACCGGGTGACGACGTGCCGTTCGTTGGGAACGCAATGCGTCATGGTCAGGCCGGTCACGTCGCGCGGGGGGTTGTCGCCCAGGTTCGCGAGCCGCTTGCGGTCGTCGTCGGTGAGGTCCTGGCTCGCCAGCGGCTCCAGGCCCGCGACGTCCTGCGGGCTGATGCCGAGTCCGTCGCCCACCCGCAGGCCGAGCTCGTTCTCGACCAGCAGGAAGTGCCACACCATCCGTTCCTGCACCGGACGGTCGCAGTCCGAGAGCAGGGTGACGAAGTTGTGCACCAGGTCGTCCCGCTCCCAGTCCTCCATGAGCCGGAAGCGCTGCCCGGCCTGCATGTAGTCGTTGGTGCGCGGGATGCGCTTGCGCGTGAGCCGGCCGCGGATCTCGGGCCCCTGCTCGTCGTGCGTGGGGTACTGGTCCTCGCGCAGGCCGCCGGTGATCGACGGCTCGTAGTTGACGCTCGGGTTCTCCCCGGCCCCGTCGACGTGGTACGTCATGAGGCCGTCGCGCTGGTTGGTGCGTACGTCGGCGTTCTTGGCCTGGTTGACAGGCAGCTGGAGATAGTTGGGCCCCACCCGGTACCGCTGGGTGTCGCTGTAGGAGAACGTACGGCCCACCAGCATCTTGTCGTCGGAGAAGTCCAGGCCGTCGACGAGCACTCCGGTGCCGAAGGAGATCTGCTCGTTCTCGGCGAAGAAGTTGTCCGGCATCCGGTTGAGGACCATCTTGCCGACCGGCTTCGGCGGGAAGTCCTGCTCGGGCCAGGTCTTCGTGTCGTCGAGCGGGTCGAAGTCCAGCTCCGGGTGGTCGTGGTCCTCCATCATCTGGACGACCAGCTCCCACTCTGGGTAGTCGCCCCGGGCCACCGCCTCGTAGAGGTCCTTGGTGGCGTGGCCGAGCCCCTCGGCCTGCACGTTGGCGGCGTCCTCCTCGGTCATGCTGCGCACGCCCTGCTTGGGCAGCCAGTGGTACTTGACCAGGACGGAGTCGCCGTCCGCGTTGATCCACTTGTACGTGTTGACGCCGAACCCCTGCATGTGGCGGTAGTCCGCCGGGATCCCGCGGGGGCTGAACAGGTTCACCAGCATGTGCATGCTCTCGGGGGTCTGCGACATGAAGTCGAAGATCCGCCGGGGCTGTTGCTCGAAGCTGACCGGGTTCGGCTTGAGCGCGTGGATGACGTCGGGGAACTTGATGGCGTCGCGGATGAAGAAGACGCCGAGGTTGTTGCCGACGAGATCCCAGTTGCCGTCCTCGGTGTAGAACTTCACCGCGAAGCCGCGCGGGTCGCGGGCCGCCTCGGAGGAGTCGCGGCCGCCGATGACGGTCGAGAAGCGTACGGCCAGGTCGGTGCGCTTGCCGCGCTCCTGGAAGATCTTCGCCCTGGTGAAGCGGCTGATCGGCTCGTCGCCCCAGGCTCCGTACGCCTCGAAGTATCCGAACGCGGTGACGCCCCGGGCGTGCACGACGCGCTCGGGGATGCGCTCGCGGTCGAAGTGGCTGATCTTCTCCAGGAACTGGTAGTTCTCCAGGGTGGCCGGCCCCCTGGCGCCGACCGTGCGCTGGTTCTGGTTGTCGTAGACCGGGTGGCCCTGCCGGTTGGTCAGTACCTTCCGGTCATCGTCCGGGGACGGGCCCTTGCCGGATACATCCGTCACGATCTTCAACCCCTTCTGTGCCCTTTTTGTGCCGATTACTCCACACTATTCCCCTTCGGGCAGAAGCCCGGCTCGCCCGAAGGTGTTGCGCGGGCGCGTTGCTGCCCCGCCAGTACCCCTCGGCTCCGAACTCATACGGCCGCCCCGGCGGAATCCGGCTCCAGCACGACGGCCCCCTTCGCCCGGTCCACCGACTCCTCGGACGCCGGGCCGCCGGGGTTCTCGGTCGCGAGGGCCTGGTGCGCGGCGACGAAGGGCCGCAGGCGGTCCCCGGTACGGGCGTACGCGACGCGCTGGTCGCCGCCGGGTGCCCGGCCGAGCTCCTGGGCCAGTACGTACGCGCCCACCGAGCGGGCCGTGGTACCTGGCGCGCCGGGTACCCCTGCTTCGCCCCGAGGACGTAGGCGTCGAACTCGGCAGCGGCGACTTCGCCGTCGTCCCGGGCCCGTTCACCTGCCTGCCGGACGATCCGGCGGCCGCGTTCCCCGGCGTGCGCGTGGTCCCCGACGAGGAGGCGCTGCGGGCCGAGCTGCGGGCCGCCGTGGTGGATCACGTACGCCCGCTGCTCGACGCCCTGGGGCCCCGGCTGCGCCGGCGGCAACGGGCGCTGTGGGGCATGACCGGCGACGACCTGGTCTCGGGCGTCTGGCACCTCGGGCGCGTGCTCGGGGAGGAGGACCGGGCGGTGCGCGCGGCCACGGAACTGCTGCCGGGACCGACAGCGCCGTTCCCTGGCGGCGCGGACTTCCGCCGGCCGCGCGCCGCCGGCGGCGGTCCGCCGCACACGACCCGCACGCTGCTGGGGCGCTGCCTCTACTGCACGATCAGCCCGGGCGACGCGTGCCTGACGTGTCCTCGCGTCTGCGACACCGAGCGCATGGCGCGGCTCGCCCCGTAACGCCGGGGGGTCGTCAGCGGCGGGGCTCCGCACCCCAGTAGTCCGGGCCGCCGCCCCGCCAGTCGATCAGCGGGGACACCACGGCCTCGGTGTCCTCCATGTCGAGCCCCGCACGGCTCAGGAACTCGACCAGGTCGGGCAGGCCCGACGCGAGGCCGACGTCCTCACCGCGCACGGTCACGCGACGGCCGCTGTCGCCGAGCGGCGGGTGAACGATCACAGGCATGTGTCCGGACATGGCTCCACCCTCCCCCCACTCACCGCCGCACGCATCCGGACAGGGGCCCGCCCCCGCCGGCAGGCCCACAGCCGCAGCGCCGGGCGCTTCAGCACGGGCACGGCCGGGCGCACCCGTACCGGTGCGGGATAATGCGGGCATGCGGATTTCAGCCAAGGCGGACTACGCGGTACGTGCCGCCCTGCAACTCGCCGCCGCGGGGGACTGCGAGCCGCTCAAGGCGGAGGCCATCGCCGAGGCCCAGGAGATTCCGCACAAGTTCCTCGAAGGCATCCTCAACGACATGCGCCGGGGCGGACTGGTGGTCAGCCGGCGCGGGGGCAACGGCGGTTACCGGCTGGCGAAGCCCGCCGGGTCCATCAGCGTCGCGGATGTCATCCGCGTCGTCGACGGGCCGCTCGTCTCGGTGCGCGGGGTCCGTCCGCCGGAGCTGACGTACACCGGGCCGGCCGCGTCGCTGCTGCCGCTGTGGATCGCGCTGCGGGCCAACGTCCGCGAGGTTCTGGACGGCGTGACGCTGGCCGACCTCGCCTCGGCCGAGCTGCCGGCCGCCGTGTCGGCCCTCGCCGAGGAACCGGACGCCTGGACCAATCCCTGATCGTCCCGGGGTCTCGGAGTACGGAATCGAACGTCCACTCCTTGGTCGCCCCCTTGGGGCGGGGCACCGCCTCTGACAGTATCCCTACTAATCCAGTGGGAATACTAGGGACGGGGGCGCCGGGTGAGCAGCGGAGTGCCGGGGAGATCCGCCACGAAGGACGACGCGTCCGCCGGTCCGGACCCGGACGCCGACGAGGCGATGTGGCCGCGCGTCACCCGGGAGCTCGCGGACGACCTCGCGGTCGACGCCATCGTCCGCGACCGGGCGGGCAAGACGCCGTACGACGAGGTCTCGCGGTTGCGGGAGGCGGGGCTGCCCGCCCTGCTGACGCCGCCGGGCCCGGGGCGGCCGGGCACCGGCTGGCGCAGCGCCTGCACCGTCGTGCGGGAGATCTCGGCGGCCGACAGTTCGATCGGTGAACTGCTGGCCCACCACTGCGCGTTGTCCTGGAGCGCCCGCTTCCTCGGCCGCTCGCCGGACGACGTTCCGTTCGAGAGCCGGGCCGTCGCGGAGCAGTGGCTGCTCGGCGGCAGCACGCGCCCGCCCGGCAGGGACGAGGGGCCGGGCCTGACGCTGACACCGGCCCGCGGAGGGTACGTGCTCAGCGGCCGCCGGGACTTCGGCGCGGGCGTGACCGTGGCCGACCGGCTGGTCCTCGGCGCGACGTGCGGGAGCACCGGTGACTTACTGATCGCCCTCGTCGACCCGGCTCGGGACGGTGTGCGGACCGACCCGGCGGACGAACGCCTCGGCCAGCGCCTCACCGGAGCCGGCGGCGTCGGATTCGACGGCGTGGCCGTGAGCGCCGACGACATCCTCGGTGCCGTCCCCGGCGACGAGCACACCGCCACCCCCTTCGGCTCGCTCGCCCCGGTCGCCCTCGGCCTGCTCCTCGCCCACGTCGGCCTGGGCATCGCCGAAGGGGCCCTGGCCGAGGCACGGGACATCAGCCGCGGGACGCCGCCCGCCCGCTCCGCCGAGGGTGCGGGCGACGCGTACACCGAGCGGCCGAGCGGCGACCCGTACGTGCTGCTCGCGTACGGCGAACTGGCGACCGCCGCCCACACCGCCGCCGCCGTCGTCGAACGGGCGACGGACGCGCTGGCGGAAGGACTGCGCAGGGGGCCGGAGCTCGGCGTGGACGAACGCGCGGACATCGCGGTGCTCGTCGCGGCGGCCGAAGCCGTCACGAGTCGCTCCGTCGCGCACGTCACCGCCCGGATACTCGAACTCACGGGCGACGCGGGCCGCCTCGACGGCGGTACGGGGCTCGACCGGTTCTGGCGCAACGCGCAGGCCCTGACGGCGCGGTCGTCCCCCGCCCACCGGCTGCGCGACATCGGCGAGCACTACCTCAACGGAACCCGCCCCCGCCTCACGCGGAATGCCCGCGGCGGGGCCTGACGCCGCGTCCGGCCCGGGCCCCGCCCGGCTCAGGTGTAGTCCGCCGTACGACGCACCGCGCCGAACCGGGGGAAGACCCGCTCGACGGCGAAGTCGTGCTCGTCGGCGGCGAATCCCGACATCGCGTCGGCGACGAACTCCACGTCGTAGCCGTGGTCGCTCGCGGCCCGCGCGGTGGACTCCACCCCCATGGTGGTCACCAGGCCGGCGAGCACCACCGTGTCGACGCCGTGGCGGCGCAGCCGGTCGTCCAGGCCGGTGCCGTGGAACGCCCCGACGGTGTGCTTGACGACCACGAGGTCGCCGGGCAGCACCAGACCGTCGACGAAACCGCTGCCGGGCGGCTGCTCGGCGACGCCGGGCCGTTCCACCCGGACCGGCACCACGGGGCGGCCGTTCGCCCGGAACGCCCCGGCGAGGCGGCGGCAGCGCTCCACCACCTCCTCGCCGGTGTGCGGGGCGACGGGCAGCGCGACGATGCGCGGCATCAGGTCGATCAGGATCAGAGCTGAGGTCACGGAGCAGATCGTAGGCGCTGGTACGGGGATCGGCAGGGCGCCGGCGCACGACCGTTCCAGGTGGCTCCGGTTCCGCCCGCGTGGCCGAATTCGATAAGTGGTGCGGGAACTCTTTCTGTGGTCCAGACCACGTGAGTGCGCCGGTCAGGGCGACAGGTGTCCCAGCACCCGTGAGCTGTGGCGGAGAAGCGGAATACCTGTCACCAGGAAGGCCGCGGGGGGATGCGGAAACTCGGCCGCAGGTGCGCCGGCCCGGCCTGGTCAGGTGTGTTTCTCGCCAGGTTTCACGACGCCCACACAAATTCTCCATGCATGACCCCACTATGTGATCCGACAGAGCGGGAAGCGCGCGGCGGCTGTCCGGGCGCCCATTCCGCTGGGGGAGGGGCACGCCGGTCGCATGTCCGGCGTGCCCTTTGCGGGAAGGGACCCATGCACCTCAGAAGCCGTACGGCCCGGTGGGCCGTGATATCCACGCTGTCCGCCGCGCTGGCCACGACGCTCCTCGCGCCGGCGCACGCGGCCGCCGCGGCGCCCGCGCCACCACGCGTCGACCTGCGCGTACTGGTGGTGAGCGACGGAGGCCCCGCCACCGCGGCGATCGCCGCCGAACTCGACGGCGCGGGCACGCCGTACACCGTCCTCGACCTGACCCGCCAGGACCGACCCGTGATCAACGGCGGCTACCTCGCCGACACGGTCGACGGGCGTCAGCGGGCCAAGTTCCAGGCCGTGGTACTCCCCAACGACAACCCGTTCGGGGCCGGTTCCGCCGAGATGGGGGCACTCGTCGCGTACGAGAAGACCTTCGCCGTCCCCCAGGTGGACGCCTACACGTACGCCCGGCCCGAGGTCGGCCTCGACCACCCGGCCAACGGCGGCTACAGCGGCTCCCTGGACGGGGTGCGCGCCGAGGTGACGCCCGCCGGCGCGGCGGGCCCGTTCGGCTACCTCGACGGCGGCATACCCTTCGAGGACAACTCCCCCTCGGTGAGCGAGAGTTACGGTTACGCGGCCAAGCCGCTGCCGGGCGCCGACTTCACCAGTTACGTCGAGGCGCCGCTGCCGGGCACCGGGCAGCGGGGCTCCCTCGTCGGCGAGTACCGGCACGACGGCCGCCGCGAGCTGGTCGTCGGCTTCGTCTACAACCAGTACCAGCAGCAGTTCCGGCTCCTCGCCCGCGGCATCGTGGACTGGATGACCCAGGGCGTACGGCTGGGCGCTTCCCGCAACTACTTCGCGGTCCACGTCGACGACGTCTTCGCCGCCGACGACCGCTGGGACACCGAGCTCAACTGCACCCCCGGCGACGTGGACTGCGCGCCCGGCCAGGGCGGTGAGCCGGACCCGATCCGGATGACGGCCGACGACGCGCGGTACGCGGCCGAGTGGTCGGCCGCCAAGGGCTTCACCCTGGACATGGCGTACAACGGCGGCGGCAGCGAGCTCTACAAGGAGGAGCATGGCGGCACCGACCCGCTGGCGCAGCGGCTGACCGCCGACAAGAACGCCTACCGGTGGATCAACCACACGTACAACCATCCCTTCCTCGGCTGCGTGCAGGACGTCTCGGTCGTCCCCTGGGTCTGCGCCAGGAACCCCGACGGGAGCACCAGGTACGTCAGCCGCTCCGAGATCTCCACCCAGATCAGGGAGAACCGCGCCTGGGGGCAGCGCGCGGGACTCCCGCTGGCGACCGGCGAGCTGGTGACCGGTGAGCACTCCGGTCTGAAGGTCCTGCCGCAGCAGCCCGACGACAACCCGAACCTCGGGCCCGCCCTCGCCGACAACGCCGTCACCTGGCTCGGCTCGGACAACTCCCGCGACCGCGCCCAGCGGAAGGTCGGACCGGCCCTCACCGTGCCGCGCTACCCGATGAACATCTTCTACAACGCGGGCCGCACCACCGAGCAGATCGACGAGTACAACTGGATCTACACCAGGGCCTCGGACGGCGGCAGCGGCGTGTGCGAGAGCGCGGCCGGCACCACCTGCCTGCCGGAGCCGCTCGACACGGTCACCGGTTACGCCGACCACATCGTGCCGCTGGAGGCCCGCATCGCGCTCGGCCACGTCCTCGCGAACGACCCGCGGCCGCACTTCATCCACCAGTCCAACCTCGCCGAGGACCGCATCGCCTACCCGGTGCTCGACCGCGTGATCGACGAGTACGCCGGGCTGTACGCCGCCGACACCCCGCTGGTGAATCTCCGCCAGCAGCAGATCGGCGCGGAACTGCGCGACCGGTCCGCCTGGAACACCGCTGTCAAGGCCGGCCAGGTGACGGCGTACCGCATCGGCGACACCGTCACCGTGCGGGCCCCGGGCGGTGTCCGCGCCTCCGCCACCCTGCCGGCCGGCACCCGGCAGAACATGCTGCTCGGCACCGAGTCCTTCGGCAGCCCGTACGCCGGATCGCTCTCCGGCTGGGTCTCCCCCGGGCTTCTCCAGGACCGGGTGACGCTCACCCTGCCCGCGGGCGCCACGGCGCAGGCCGCGACGGCGGACCGGGCCGACCCGGTGCGGGGCGGCGGGCCCCGGCTTCCGGTGCCGGCCGGGGTGCGGCAGCGAGTGCCGTACGGCGTCACCGGCTGACCCGCGCCCGACCGCCCGCACCGTTCCGGCCGGCCCGGCCGCCAGCATCTCCACGGGGGACCGTCTCGTCATGCCCGATCCACTCCGCGTGCCGCAGTCCGGCGCGGCCCGGGTCACCCTCCTCACCGAAGGCACCTATCCGCACAGCCACGGGGGCGTCAGCGTGTGGTGCGACCAACTCGTCCAGGGAATGCCCGACTTCGACTTCCACGTGATCGCGGTGACCGGCACCGGCCGGGAACCGCTCGCCTGGGAGCTGCCGTCCCACGTCGCGCCTCCGGTCACCGTCCCCATGTGGGGCCCCGACCCGGTCGGCAGGGCGCCGCGCGGCCGGCGACGCAGGCAGCTGATGGCGGCGTACGAACGCTTCCTGACCGCGCTCCTCGACCCCGGCGCCGAGGACCAGTTCGGCGCCGCGCTGCACGAACTGGCCCGGTCGGCCAGGGACGGGCTGCTCGCACCCGCCCTGCGTACGGACCAGGCCGTCGCCGTCCTGGCCGCCGTGTGGGGCCGCCCCGGCCTGCCGGTGCACGCGGCCCGGCCCACCCTGCACGACGCCCTGACCGCCACCGATCTGCTGGAGCACGCCCTGCGCCCGCTCGCCGCCGCACCGCCCGAACACGGCGTCTGCCACGCGGTGAGCGGCGGCCTCGCGGTCCTGCCCGGACTCGTCGGGCGGCGGCTGCACGGGGTGCCGCTGCTGCTCACCGAGCACGGCGTCTACCTGCGCGAGCGCTACCTCGGGTACCGCACGGGCCCCTACCGGTGGCCGGTCAAGGCGCTGCTCCTCGGGTTCTTCCGGCTGCTCGCCGAGGAGACCTACCGCACGGCGGACCTGATCACCCCGGGCAACCGCTACAACCGGCTCTGGGAGGAACAGGGCGGCGCGGCACCCGAGTTGATACGCACCGTCTACAACGGCGTCGATCCGGCGGCCTTCCCGGCCGCCGGGCCGGAGCCGGATGTCCCCACCCTCAGCTGGGCGGGCCGGGTCGACCCGATCAAGGACCTGGAGACCCTCATCAGAGCCTTCGCCCTGGTCAGAAAGGAGATACCGGACGCGCGGCTGCGCCTGTTCGGCGGCACGCCGCGCGGCGGCGAGGCGTACCGGCAGCGCTGCGAGGCGCTGGCGGCGGAGCTGGGACACGCGGACGCCGTGGTCTTCGAGGGCCGGGTCGAGGACATTCGCGACGCCTACGCGGCGGGCAACGCGGTGATGCTGTCCAGCATCAGCGAGGGCTTCCCGTTCACGCTCATCGAGGCCATGTCCTGCGGGCGGGCCACCGTCTCCACCGACGTCGGCGGCGTGCGGGAGGCCGTCGGCGACACCGGGCTCGTCGTGCCGCCGAGGGAACCGGAGGCCATGGCCCGCGCCGCCCTGGAACTCCTGCGCGACCCGGAGCGCAGGGCCTCCATGGGGCGGGACGCCCGGCTGCGGGTCATCGAGCAGTTCACCCTCCGGCAGACCATCGACACGTTCCGGTCCGTCTACACCGAGCTGGCCGCCGGGGCGACGGCCGGGGTTGCGGACCTGACCGCGTGGCATGAAGAGCGGCGTGCCGGGGCCCTCGTATGAGCGGCCCGCTGCGCCTGCTGCCGGGCGAGGGCGGCAGCCTGCCCGCCCTGCCCCGGCAGCGGAACGGGCCCAGGGCGCGGCCGAGCTGGGCCGCCGACCCGATCGACGAGCTCGCCGAGCGGCTGATGGAGCCGGTGTCCGCCGCCGTGCACCCGTACGAGGTCGCCGCGCTCCTGGAGTCCGACGGGCTGACGGGCGACCAGATCGGTACCCGCTACGGCCGTCCCGGCCTGTTCGCGCTGGCCACCGACCTGTACGCCCGGGTGCCCCGGCACTACCCCGAGCCGCCGCCGGCCGCCGATCCCTGGCGCCCCGACCACCTGCGGTGCGCCGTGCGCGGGCTGGTCTTCGCGCTCCCGGGGCTGGCCTACGTCCTGGGCTCCGGGCTGCTGGGGGGCGAGGGGGCCGTCACCGCGCTGGTGGCCGCAGGGCTGGTGGCCTGGGCGTGGAACCAGGCGCTCAGCCACCGCGCCTACCTGAGGCTGGGCACCGCCGGCGCGGCGGCCGCGGGGCGGACGCTGCGGCTCGGCGCTCCCGCCGGGGCGCTGACGGCCTCGCTCGCGGGGCTGCTCCTCGCGGGACCGGGGCAGGCCGGCGCGTTCGCCGCCGGGCAGTCCTGCTACCTGGGCGCGGCGACCGTACTGCTGGTCCTCGGCCGCGAACGGACGCTGCTGGTGGCGCTGCTGCCGGTGGCCGGGGGCGCCGTCGCCACGCTGTGGTGGCAGCCGCCGGCCGCCGCGGCGGTGGTCCCGCTGCTCGCCACCGTCGTCCTCGCGATCCTCGCCGCCGCCCACGGGGTACGGGCCGCGCTGCGCTCGGGCCCGGCGGCCGGCGGCGCGGCCCCGGGGCTGCTGGTGTCGCTGCCGTACGGGCTGTTCGGTCTCGCCGCCGGGGTGCTCGCGATGCTCACGGGGGCGGCGGACCCGTACGCCGTCGTCGTCCTCACGCTCAGCATGGGCTTCGCCGAGTGGCTGCTCTACCGCTACCGGGGCCTGGCCGTGGCGGCCCTGCGCGCCAGCACCGCGCCGCGTGACTTCCGGCTGCGGGCAGCCCGCGCCCTGGCGGTGTGCCTGGGCGCGTACGCCGCCCTGCTGGCCGCCGGCGCCCTGCTCACCGGGACCGGCCCCGCCCCCCTGCTCGGCCTGGGGGCGGTGCTGTGGACCGCTCTGCTCCTCCAGGCGTTCGGGGTGGCCTGGCCGCCCGCGGCGGTCTGCCTGGCCGCGGCCGCGGCGGAGGCCGCCGCCCCGGCGGCGGGCCTGGCGACCGGTCTGGCGCAGCCGCTGTGCCGCACCGTCGCGGCCCTCGTCCTCCTGTACCTGGCCGGCCGGATCCTCGGCCGGCCCACGGCACACCGCTGAACCCCGCTCACCTTCCCGCACCACCGTCACCGACAGAGGAGCACCCCTGTGACCGCACCAGCACCGTCACTCGTCGCCGTCACCGGCGCCGAGGGCTTCATCGGCTCCCACCTCACCGAGGCGCTCGTCGCGGCCGGCCACCGGGTCCGCGCGATGGCGCAGTACAACTCCTTCTCCTCCTACGGGTGGCTGGAGACCCTCTCCGCCGAGACGCTCGACCAGGTCGAGATCGTCCTCGGCGACGTCCGCGACCCGGGCTCGGTCAACCAGCTCATCGAAGGCGCCGAGGCCGTCTACCACCTGGCCGCCCTCATCGCGATCCCGTACTCCTACCAGGCCCCGCACAGTTACGTGGACACCAACGTCACGGGCACCCTCAACGTCCTGGAGGCGGTGCGCCGGCAGGGCACCCCGCGCCTCGTGCACACCTCGACGAGCGAGACGTACGGCACGGCGCAGACCGTGCCGATCACCGAGGACCACCCGATCAGCACCCAGTCGCCGTACGCCGCGTCGAAGGCGGGGGGCGACCGGCTCGCCGACAGCTACCACGCCAGCTTCGCCACCCCCGTCGTGACCCTGCGCCCCTTCAACACCTTCGGGCCGCGCCAGTCGATGCGGGCGGTCATCCCGACCGTCATCGGCCAGGTCGCCGCGGGCGAGCGGACGATCACCCTCGGGGACCTGCGTCCCACCCGTGACTTCCTCTACGTGAAGGACACCGCACGCGCCTTCCTCGCCGTCGGCACCGCGCCCGCCGAGGCGGTCGTCGGGCGGACCTTCAACGCCGGCACCGGCGGGGAGATCTCGGTGGGCGAACTCACCCGGCTCATCGGCAAGCTGATGGACGCCGATCTCGACGTGCGCGAGGACGAACAGCGCATCCGGCCCGCCAACTCCGAGGTGATGCGCCTGGTCGCGGACGCCACGCGGCTGCGCACCGCCACCGGCTGGAAGCCTCTGGCCGGCCTGGAGGAGGGGCTCGGCCACACCATCGACTTCTTCCGCGACCCCGGCAACCTCTCCCGCTACAAGACCGGCATCTACAACATCTGACCACGACCGCACGCGACGTACAGGGGACTTCCATGCATGCAGTGATCCTCGCCGGTGGCAAGGGCGTTCGGCTGCGGCCGTACACGACGGCGCTTCCCAAGCCGCTCGTGCCCATCGGCGACCAGCACGCGATCCTGGAGATCGTGCTCCGGCAGCTGGCCGCGAGCGGCTTCACCAGCTGCACGATAGCCATCGGTCATCTGGGCCACATCATCCGCGCGTACGTCGGCAACGGGTCCCAGTGGGGCCTGCGCGTGGGGTACTCCACCGAGGACAGCCCGCTCGGCACGATGGGCCCCCTGCTCACCATGATGGACAGGCTCCCGGACGACTTCCTGGTGATGAACGGCGACATCCTCACCGATCTCGACTACGGCGAGGTCGTCCGGTCACACCGGGCCTCCGGGGCCCCGCTCACCGTCGCCACGTACGCCCGCAAGGTCGCCATCGACTTCGGCGTCCTGACGACCGAGGGGGGCCGGGTCACCGGCTTCGCGGAGAAGCCGAGCATGGACTACCGGGTCTCCATGGGCGTGTACGGACTCTCCCGGGAGACCCTCGCCGGGTACACGCCGGGCCTGCCGCTCGGCTTCGACGAACTGGTACTGGACCTGCTCGCCGCCGAGAAGCCCCCGCACGCCTACGAGTTCGACGGCTACTGGCTCGACATCGGCCGCCCCGACGACTACGACCGGGCCAACGCGGAGTTCACCACGCACCGCGGCCTGCTCCTCAAGGGTGCGTGAGCGGCACATGCGTGTTCTCGTCCTCGGCTCCACCGGGTTCCTGGGCGGGCACACCGCCGAGCAGCTGCGCGCCCTTCCGGGCGTGCGGCTGCTCGTCGGCGGCCGGTCACCGGCCGCCGGTGTGCCGCTCGATCTGACCGCCGGCCCCGACGTCCTCGCGGACGCGCTGCGCACGGCGGCGCCCGACGTCGTCGTCAACTGCGCGGGCCTGGTGACGGGCAGCGCGGTCCGCATGACCGACGTCAACGCCCGCGGGCCGGCGGCGCTCTGCGAGGCGATGGGCGCGGCGGCGCCCGGAGCGCGCCTCGTCCACCTCGGCTCGGCGGCCGAGTACGGCCCGACCGCGCCCGGCGAAGCCGTCGCCGAGGACGCGCCGACCCGCCCCCAGGGCCCGTACGGGGCGACGAAGCTCGCCGGCACGGCGGCCGTGAGGGCCGCCGGTCTCGACGCCGTCGTCCTGCGGGTGTTCAACCCGGTCGGACCTGGCGCGCCGGCCGCCGGGCTGCCCGGACGGCTCGCCGGAGAACTGCGCCGGGCCCGGAAGTCGGGGACCGTCCGGGTCGGCGACCTGTCGGCGTACCGCGATTTCGTGGACGTACGGGACGTGGCGCGGGCCGCCGTCCTGGCGGCGACGGCTCCCGGGCCGCTGCCGGACGTGCTCAACATCGGCAGCGGCCGGGCCACCGTGGTCCGCGAGATCGCCGACGGGCTGGTGCGGGCCGCCGGGTTCGCCGGCCGCGTCGAGGAGACGAGCAGCGGTTCGGCCCGTTCGTCCGCGGTCTCCTGGCAGTGCGCGGACATCACGGCGGCGCGGGCCGCGCTCGGCTGGGAGCCGGGGCGGGTGCTCGCCGACTCGCTGTCCGACCTGTGGCGGGCGGGCCCGGCCGGGACCCCGGCCCCGGCGGCCCGGTGAGCGTGCGGCCCGAGCCGGGGTGCGTACCGCCGGCGAAGCTGCTCGTGCCGATGTACGTGCACCCTGCCGTCGACCCCGGCGCCTGGTGGGCGCTCGTCGAGTCCGCGCCCCTGCTGTACGGCGTGGTGCTCAACGTCGCGGACGGCCCCGGCCACGCGCCGGAGCCGTCCTTCACCGCCGCCGCCCGCGCTCTGCGGGCGGCGGGGGTGCCGCTGCTCGGGTACGTGGACACCGACTACGGCCGGCGGCCGCTGCGTACGGTCGCGGCCGACTTCGACCGGTACCGCGACTGGTACGCCACCGACGGCTTCTTCCTGGACCAGGCCGCCTGCGCGTCCGGGGCGGTGCGCCACTACCGGCGCCTCGCCCGGGCGGCGCGCTCCAGGGGAGGCCGTACGGTCGTCCTCAACCCGGGTGTCCACCCGGCCCCGGGCTACGCGGCGGTCGCCGATCTGCTGGTCACCTTCGAGGGCGACTGGGCCGCGTACTCGGCGGCGCCCGCGGCCCCCGCCTGGACCGCGGCCCACCCGCCGGAACGGTTCTGCCACCTCGTCCACGGCGTGCCGGCCGGACTGTGCGCGCTGGCCGCCCGGACAGCCGCGCTGCGCCGCGCCGCCGTGCACTGCGCGGTGCCGGGTCACGGCCCGAACCCCTGGTCGCTCCTGCCGCCCGTACTGCACCGGAAGGCTTCATGACCCGCGTGCGCCCGCTGTGGCTGCTGTGCCTGCTGGCCCTGCTGGCGGCCTGTTCGTCGCCCGGTCCCGAGCCGTCCCCCGTGCGGCCGTGGCGGCCGGCGGTCGGCACGGCCTGGCAGTGGCAGCTGGACGGGCATGTCGACGGCCGGGTCGACGTGCCCGTCTACGACATCGACGGATTCGAGAACGACGCGCGTACGGTGCGCCGGCTGCACCGCGACGGCCGCAGGGTCATCTGCTACATCAACGCCGGCGCGTGGGAGTCGTTCCGTCCCGACCGGCGGGACTTCCCGGCCGCCGTCCTGGGCCGCGGCAACGGGTGGGGCGGCGAACGCTGGCTCGACATCCGCCGACTGGACGTCCTGCGCCCGCTGATGGCCGAGCGGTTCGACATGTGCCGGGACAAGGGCTTCGACGCGGTCGAGCCGGATCTGATGGACGGCTACCTCAACGACACGGGCTTCCCCCTGACCGCCGCCGACCAGCTCGCGTACAACCGCATGCTCGCCGGCCTCGCGCACGCGCGGGGCATGTCGGTGGGCCTGAAGAACGACCTGCCGCAGATCCCCTCCCTGGTCGGGGACTTCGACTTCGCGGTGAACGAGGAGTGCGCGCAGTACGGCGAATGCGCGGCCCTCACGCCCTTCGTGAAGGCGGGCAAGGCGGTCCTGCACGTCGAGTACGCCGTCGCGGTGGGCGACTTCTGCGCGCGTGCGCGAAAGCTCGGGTTCAGTTCGATGCGCAAGAAGCTGGACCTGGGGGTGTGGCGGCAGCCGTGCTGACGCGACCGGGCCGCCCGGTGTGGCAGATCTTCCGTCGGCCTTGAAGAAACCGCAGGTCACAGCGGGTTCGGTCAGTGCGGTAGGTGGCGCAATACTGCCGCAACACCACGGGGCGCATACGGTCGGTATGGTCCAGCGCATGCCAGCCGAACGCATCCGTGAGCACGCCGCGCCCCCTCTTCAGGCAGCCGCCGCGCGCCGGCGACTGCGCGCGGACCGTGCCCGTCAGCTGGCCGACCTGCTGCGGCACCAGGCGCGCACCACCGGATTCCCCGGCGGTGTCCTGCCTCTGGAGGGCAGGATCGGCGCGGACTACGGCGTGTCCCGCAACACCGTGCGCCAGGCCCTGGACCTGCTGCGTACGGAAGGACTCGTGGAACGTCAGCCGGGCGTGGGGACGGTCCTGGTGGCCGAGAAGTACCCGCACGGCCTCGACCGGCTCCAGGGGCTCGCCGAGACCCTGCGCGAACACGGCGAGGTGACCAACGAGGTGCGTACGGCCGGGCCGGTCTCCGCTCCCGCCCCGGTCGCGCGGCGGCTGGGGCTTCCCGAACACGCCGACGTGCTCTGCGTCGAGCGGCTGCGCAGGCTGGGGGGCCTCCCCCTCTCGCTCGACCTGACCTACATCCCGATGGACATCGGTGCCGGCCTGCTCACCTGCGACCTGGAGCACAACGACGTGTTCCGGCTCATCGAGCGGCTCAGCGGGCAACCGCTCGGCACGGCCGACATCACCCTCGAAGCGGTCAACGCGGACGCGCACTCCGCCGCCGTGCTGGAGGCCCCGCGCGGCGCGGCCGTGCTCATGCTGGAGCGGCTCACGCACCTGCGCGACGGGCGTCCGGTGGACCTCGAGTTCATCCGCTTCCGGGGCGACCGCATCACCATGAGCGGGCTGCTGCACCGCTCCCCCTGACGCCCGTCCCGCGTCGCCTTCTTCTCCTTCTCCCTCTCCTTCTCTGTCCCGCCTCTTCCCTCCTGGAGACAGCCATGCCTCTGGCGCCCCAGCGTGCCGACGTGCCCGTGACCATCGACGAGTCGAAGTGCATCGACGGATGCACGCTCTGCGTGGACATGTGCCCCCTCGACTCGCTCGCGATCAACCCGGACAGCGGCAAGGCGTACATGCACGTCGACGAGTGCTGGTACTGCGGCCCGTGCGCCGCCCGGTGCCCCACCGGCGCCGTCGAGGTCAACATGCCCTACCTGCTCCGCTGAGAGGCCCACCACCATGACACGCACAGCACTTACTGCCGCCGCCCTCGCCACCGCACTGACCGCGACCCTCGCCACGGGGTGCGCCGGCGACGCGAACGCGGGCGGCTCCGACACGGTCACCGTGACCGTCGGCTACCAGTCCAAGACCATCAACACCGTCACCGCCGGCACCCTGCTGCGCGGGCTCGGCTACTTCGAACAGGAGCTGCGCGAGCGCGGGAAGCGCGACGGCGTCACCTACAAGGTCCGCTGGCAGGACTACGCCACCGGGGCGCCGATCACCGCCCAGATGACGGCCGGGAAGGTCGACATCGGATCGATGGGCGACTTCCCCCTCCTGATCAACGCGGCACGCGGCGCCCAGCTGAACCGGCCGACCCGCCTGGTCTCCGTCACCGGCTACAACCTGCGCGGCGGCCTCAACACCGTGGTCACCGCGCCCGGTTCGAAGCTGCGGACCCTGAAGGACCTGCGGGGCAAGAAGGTGTCGACGTCGGTCGGCTCGGCCGCCGACGGCACGCTCGTACGCGCCCTGGAGCGCGCCGGCATCGACCCACGCGAGGGCGTCCGCAAGCTCAACCAGCAGCCGTCGGTGGGCGCTTCCGCGCTGCAGTCCGGCAGCGCGGACGCCCTGTCGCAGTTCGTCGCCTGGCCGGGGCTGCTCGCCTTCCAGGGCCGGGCGAAGGCGCTGTACGACGGCGCCGAGCTGAACCTGCCCACCTTCCACGGCGTGACCGTGCGCGAGGGCTTCGCCAAGGAACGGCCCGCCGTGGTCGAGGCCTTCCTGCGCGCGCAGGTGCGCACCACGGAGCACCTGCGCGAGAAGCCGGTGGCCGCCGCCGAGTCGGTGGCCGCGGCCACCGGGCTGCCCGCCGAGGTCGTCTACCTCTACAACGGTGCCCAGGGCATCGCCACCTTCGCCCCGGCCCTCAAGCCGGCGCTGGTGGACGCCCTGAAGCAGGACGTCCCGGTCCTGAAGTCGGCCGGGCTGGTCGCAGACGTGGACGTGGACACGTTCGTCGACGACCAGTACCTGAAGCGGGTGTACGGCCGCACGTACGCCAAGGCCCTCGCCGACCGGCCGCCGGCCCCGCGCGGCGAGGTGTGGCTGAAGGACGGCACGACCAGGACCTTCGACTCCCCCGCCGCACTGCTGGCCGCCGTGGCCGGCGCGGGTGACTCGGTACGCGCCGCCTACGTCCCCGACACCACGACCGGCACGCCCTGGTTCGCCGACAAGGCGGTCTGGGTGGCCGACGGCTCGAAGCTGCTGCCGTTCGTCACCCCGGCGGCGGCCGGGGCGTACACCGCCGCACGGCCCGGCGCGCGCACCGTCCCGTACGACCGGGCGCTGCGGGAAGCGTCATGACGCGGCGGCACCTGCTGCGGGCGGGGTCCCTCGCCGGCGCCCTCGGCGCGTGGCAGCTGCTCACGGCGTACGACGTGAACATGTGGCTCCGGTTCGAGCAGTTCCCGACGGTGGCGGAGGTGGCGCGCACCTTCGGGCAGCGCGTCGGCGGCGGCACGTACTGGCAGGACCTGGCCGACAGCCTCACCCGCATCGTGTCCGGCTTCGTCCTGGCGGCGGTGGCGGGAGTGGTGGTCGGCACGGCGATCGCCCGCTCCCGGTTCGCCGCCGACGTACTGGGCCCGGTGCTCGAAGTACTGCGTCCCGTACCGGCGATCGCGCTGGTGCCGGTGGCGATCCTGCTCTTTCCCAGCAACGAGCAGGGGATCGTCTTCATCACCTTCACCGCCGCGTTCTTCCCGGTCATGGTCTCCACCCGGCACGCGGTGCGCGCGCTCACCCCGGTCTGGGAGGAGGCGGTGCGCACCATGGGCGGCGGCCGGTGGCGCGTACTCGGCGCGGTGGTGCTGCCCGGGGCCCTGCCGGGCATCCTCGGCGGTCTCTCGGTGGGAATCGGCGTCTCGTGGATCTGCGTGATCTCGGCGGAGATGATCTCCGGCGAGTACGTGGTGGGCTACCGCACCTGGCAGGACTACACGGTCGTGGACTACCCCGGGGTGTTCGTCGGCATGGCGACGATCGGTCTGCTCGGCTGGCTGACCTCGACGACCGTGGAGGTCGTGGGGCGCCGGCTGACCCGCTGGCTGCCGCGGCCGGAGGCCCGGGAGCCGGCGCCGCACCGGCGGCCGGCCCGCCGGGCGCCGCGGTCCGCCTCCGCCCCGCCGGGGGCGGTCGGCGCGGCTCCCGTCGCCTCCGTCGGCCCCGTACGTGAAGGGAGCCCCTCATGACCAGTACCACGACCACCGCGACCACTCCGCGCGCCGCGGCCGCGGGCGCGCGTCTCACCCTGCGCGGCGCGGTGCTCGGCCGGGCGGGAGCAGCCGTGCTCGACGGCGTCGACCTCGACGTCGTGCCCGGGGAGCTCCTGACCGTCGTCGGGCCGTCCGGCTGCGGCAAGTCGACCCTGCTGCGCACGCTCGCCGGGCTGCTGCCCGCGCTCGGCGGCGAGGTCGCGGCGGACGGGCGGCCCGTCACTGGGCCGGGGGGCGGCCGGGCGCTCGTCTTCCAGGAGGACGCGCTCCTGCCCTGGCGGACCGTACGCCGCAACGTCGAACTGCCCCTCGCCGTCCGGGGCATGCCACGCGCCGAGCGGCGGGCCGTCGCCGCTCGGTGGCTGGAGCGGGTGGGGCTGGCGGGGCAGTCGGACACCTATCCGCACCGGATCTCCGGCGGGCAGCGGCAGCGGGTCCAGCTCGCCCGGGCGCTGGCGGGCGAGCCGCGCGCCGTGCTGATGGACGAACCGTTCGGCGCGCTGGACGCCCAGACCCGCGCCGGGATGCAGCAGTTGCTGATCGACGTACTCGACGGCACCGGGGCGACCGTCGTCTTCGTGACCCACGACGTCGACGAGGCGGTCTTCCTCGGCGACCGGATCGCCCTCCTCGGCACCGGCCGCGTCCTCGACGTACCGCACCCCCGCGACCGCGCGCGCCGCACGGACCCCGCCACCGTCGCCCTGCGCCGCGCCGTCCTCGCATCGTTCGACACCTGAGAGGCCACAGCATGGACATCCCCTCCCTCACGGACGCCGAGGAACTCTCCTGCGACGTCCTCGTCATCGGCGGCGGCACCGCCGGAACGATGGCAGCGCTCACCGCCGCCGAGCACGGCGCGAACGTCCTCCTGCTGGAGAAGGCGCACGTCCGCCACTCCGGCGCGCTCGCCATGGGCATGGACGGCGTCAACAACGCCGTCATCCCCGGCCACGCGGAGCCCGACGACTACGTCGCCGAGATCACCCGGGCCAACGACGGCATCGTGGACCAGTCCACCGTCCGGCAGACCGCGACCCGCGGCTACGCGATGGTGCGGCGCCTGGAGTCGTACGGCGTCAAGTTCGAGAAGGACGAGCACGGCGACTACGCGGTCCGCCAGGTGCACCGCTCCGGTTCGTACGTACTGCCCATGCCGGAGGGCAAGGACGTCAAGAAGGTCCTCTACCGGCAGTTGCGCCGCCGCGAGATGCGCGAGCGCATCCGGGTCGAGAACCGGGTCATGCCGGTGCGCGTGCTCACCGGCGACGACGGCCGGGCGGTGGGGGCGGCCGGCTTCAACACCCGGACCGGCGCGTTCGTGACCGTACGGGCCGGGGCGGTGATCCTCGCGACGGGCGCGGCCGGACGGCTCGGTCTGCCCGCCTCCGGTTACCTCTACGGCACGTACGAGAACCCCACCAACGCCGGTGACGGCTACGCCATGGCCTACCACGCGGGCGCCGAGCTCACCGGCATCGAGTGCTTCCAGATCAACCCGCTGATCAAGGACTACAACGGCCCGGCGTGCGCCTACGTCGCCAACCCGTTCGGCGGCTACCAGGTCAACCGGCACGGCGAACGCTTCGTCGACTCGGACTACTGGTCGGGCCGGATGATGGCCGAGTTCCGGGACGAGCTGGCCTCCGACCGGGGGCCGGTCTACCTGAAGCTCAGCCATCTGCCCGAGGAGTCGGTCGCGGCGCTGGAGAACATCCTGCACTCGACCGAGCGCCCCACCCGGGGCACCTTCCACACGGGCCGGGGACACGACTACCGCACCCACGACATCGAGATGCACATCTCCGAGATCGGCCTGTGCGGCGGCCACTCGGCGTCGGGCGTACGGGTCGACGACCACGCCCGCACCACCGTGCCCGGCCTGTACGCCGCCGGGGACCTGGCCTGCGTCCCGCACAACTACATGATCGGCGCGTTCGTCTTCGGCGACCTGGCCGGACAGGACGCCGCAGGGCAGCCGGCGTACACGGGCGGCCTTCCCCCCGAACAGCTGCGGGAGGCACACGAGTTGATCTACCGTCCGCTGCGCAGCCCGGACGGGCCGCCGCAGACGCAGGTCGAGTACAAGCTCCGCAGGTTCGTGAACGACTACGTGGCGCCGCCCAAGTCCGGCGCCCGGCTGTCCCTCGCGGTGGAGCACTTCGAGCGCATGCGGACCGAGATCGCCGGCATGGGCGCGACCACACCGCACGAGCTGATGCGCTGCGCGGAGGTGAGCTTCATCCGGGACTGCGCCGAGATGGCCGCCCGCGCGTCGCTGGCGCGCACGGAGTCCCGCTGGGGCCTGTACCACGAGCGTACGGACCACCCCCGGCAGGACGACCAGGGCTGGTTGCACCATCTGGACCTGCGCAAGTCGGCTTCCGGGACGATGGTGTTCACCGCGCGGCCGGTGGAGCCGTACCTCGTTCCCGTCGACGCCTACGCGCCGGTCGGCGGTCCGTCGCGGTACCTGGGCGAGGTCGCCCTGGAACAGGTGGCGACGGCCGGCCCGCGCGACGCCGCCCCCACCGGCTCGCGCATCGCCGCGCCCGTGCGCACCGAGGACCGGGCGGCGAGCGCGTCGCCGCGCATCGTGGAACTCCTGGCGCTCGCCGACGAGCAGCCGGCCCTGGACGCGCTCGCCCCGTACCTGTCCGACCCCGACCCGGCGGTGCGCCGCGCCGCCGTCGCGACGCTGACGGAGACCACACCGGACGGGACCGGTCCGGCGCTGGCCGGGATTCTGGCCGATTCCGACGCCGGGGTGCGGGCGGCGGCCGCCGGCTCGCTGCGCGAGCTCGTGGAGACGCTGCCTGCGGAACCCCGGCTGCGGGAACCGCTCGTGGCCGCCCTGGGGTCGGGGGACCCGGTGGTGCGGACCGCCGCCTCGGCCGTCCTGCGCGCGCTGCGCCTCGGGGACGCCGCCCTGTTCGCCCCCGGTCTGGGCGACGCCGACGTCGGGGTGCGTATCGAGGCGGTCCACGCCCTGGTGTCGGTCAACGCGGTGGAGGCACTGGCCGCGGCGGCGGACGACGCGGACCGGGAGGTGCGCGTGGTGACCGCGAAGGGTCTGGCGGCGGTGGCGGCGTACGACGGGCCGGGCGACGGGGCCGCGCGCCGCCGCCCGGCCGGGGTGCTGGAGACCCTGACGCGGCTGGCGGGCGACGGTGATCCGCTGGTGCGGGCCGCCGCGTTCGAGGCGCTCGGCTCGACGGGCTGCCCCCCGGCGCTCGCCGGGGCGGCCGCGGCGGCCCTGGCCGACCCGGCCTGGCGGGCCCGCGCCGGGGCGGCGGCGGCCCTGGGCGCGGCGGACGCGGAGGCGGCCGTTCCCGCTCTGGCCAGAGCCCTCGACGATCCGAACGCCGACGTGCGCAAGGCCGCGGTGCTCGCCCTGCTCCGGCACCGGGCCGACGACCTCGCCAGGACAGCCCTCGCGGCGGCCACCGGCGACGCGGACGCCGACGTGCGCGCGTACGCGGCACGCCACCGCGTCTGAACGCGTGCCCGTCGCAGGCGACGGGCACGCCTGCGGCGCACCCCGGGTCAGCCGGCCACCAGTTCGCGGTGGTGGCGGAGTGCGACCTCGGGGTGGGCGCGTATCCAGCCCTTGAGTTCGTTGCGCCCGTACTCGGCGTGCAACGGGTTTGCGGCGTCGTGCGCGATGCCCGGCGCGCGGCGCAGGTAGGGGCCGGGCACGGTGTCGACGACCGCGTCCAGGCGCGGGTTGTAGAAGAACGGCACCGAGTAGCGCTCCACCGCGCCCGGCGGGCTCACGACCCGGTGGTCGGTCGCCGACAGATAGCCCTCGGTCGCGATCTCCAGCAGCTCGCCCAGGTTCACCACGAACGCCCCCGGCAGCGGCGGCACGTCGAGGAACCCGTCGCCCCGGCGCACCTGGAGGCCGCCCACGTCGTCCTGGAGCAGCAGGGTGAGGAAGCCGTAGTCCTTGTGCGCGCCCACGCCCTGGCCGGTTCCGGAGGGAGCGGATCCCGGGTAGCGGATCAGCTTGGTGTGCAGATGGGGGCGGTCCGCGAACGCCTCGTCGAAGAAGTCGGCGGGCGCCCCGACGGCCGTGAGCAGGGCGCGCAGCAGCCGGTGGGCCACCGCCGCCAGCCGCTCCTGCCAGGCCAGCACGGCCGCGCGCAGTTCCGGCAGGGCGGCGGGCCACTGGTTGGGGCCCTCCAGCCAGAGGTACGGCGGGTCCCCCGGGCCGACGGCGATCGCGTCCCGCTCGGCGCCGATGTCGAGCTGGTCGCGCCAGTCGGACCGGCCGCCGGTGAGTTCGTGGCCGATGCGGGTGTAGCCCCTGAAGTGCGGCGAGTTGAGGTTGCTGACCGCCAGCCGGTCGGCCTCGGGCAGGGCGAAGAACGCCTTGGTGAGGGCCAGGACGCGAGCGGTCTCCGCGTCGCTGATGCCGTGCCCGGTGAGATGGAAGAACCCGACGTCGTGGGCCGCGTCGTGCAGTGCGCGAAGGAACGCGGACCGCGTCGCGGGGTCGTCGGCCGAGGACAGATCGATGGCGGGCAGCGCCGGGCCCGCAGGAAGATTGGGCATGGACGGCATGATGGCCTTCCGTTTCTGCTGTGACGAGGCCCTGTTCCCGAAGATGGCGGGATCGCGGGGGTACGGAGGAACCGTCGGCAGGGGTGCGCCGGGTACCGCTGTCCGCGACAGGGCCGGTAGTGAGGTGAGGGCGAAGAGGTCAGTCCTGGGAACGACGGCCAGGACGACAGCCCATGGTCGTGACACGCCCGTAGTCCACATGGCGCCGCATCACGAGAAGAGTCACGCACCGAGCCTAACCCGGCAGGTGGGGCCCGGACCGGAGACGTACGCCACACCGGCGGCCGGAATCCGGGCAGCCGAAAGGCCCGGACCGGGTGGACCGGCCGGGGCCTCGGTGATCGTCAGTACGTCGGGGGCCCCGGTGCCGAGCCCGAGGACACCGGGCGCGCGCTGTTGCCGCGCCTCCTACGACCGGCGGCGGGGCTTGCCGCGCTTGGCACCCTTGGCGGGGCCGGCGGATCCGCCGCGGGAACCCTTACCGGCCGGCTTGCCGCCCGACTTGCCCGCCGGCTTGCCGCCCGCCCTGCCCGCCGCGGGCTTGCGCTTGGCGTCGCGCGCGTCGGGGGTCTTGCGCTTCTTCGGCTCCGCGACGGCCGGGGGCCGCCCGCGGGTGCTGTTGACGGTCCGGCCCCGGACGATCCCGATGAACTGCTCCACCAGATCGGTGGTCGCGTCCTCGGGCCAGGACAGCGCGACGCGCGACTGGGGGGCGTCCGACAGCGGCCGGTAGGTGAGGTCCTTGCGGTGGTGCAGGCGGGCGAGCGACTGCGGGACGACGAGTACGCCGATTCCCGCCGCCACCAGCTCGACGGCGTCCGCCGTCGTCGCCGGGCGCTCGTTCGCGGGCTGGCCCGGCAGCCGCTCCCAGCCGAGGGTGTCGTCGAGGGGATGCAGCACGATGTCGTCGGCGAGGTCCTGGGTGGACACCTCCTCGGCCGCCGTCACGGCGTGGTCCTTGGGGACCACCACGACCGTCGTCTCGGTGTAGAGGGGGATCGCGCTGAGGTCGGTCCGGTCGACCGGAAGCCGTACGAACCCCGCGTCGGCCTCGCCGCGCCGCAGTACGTCGAACGACTCGGCGGCGGAGACGCCCATGAGGGTCAGCGGGACCTCGGGCAGCCTCTCGTTCCAGATCCGCACCCACTTCGTGGGCATCACTCCCGGCACATAGGCGAGGCGGAACGAAGGGGAAGCATCCGAGGCGGTCACCACGCCAGGTTACCGCCACGGTCCGGCCTGCCTCCGACGTGGTCGGAGGCAGCACGCATGCTCGATACCCTTGGCACCATGACGTCGCACAAGAACACCCAGACCATGAAGCCCGCGACCGCGGCGAAGAAGCTGGGTGTGTACCTCGAGGCCACCCCCGCCGAGTTCCAGGAGGGTGTCGTCTCGCGCACCGAACTGAACACCCTGCAGACCGACCCGCCCGAGTGGCTGCAGGAACTGCGACGCAACGGCCCGCACCCCCGGCCCGTGGTCGCGGCGAAGCTCGGCGTCTCCATTGCCGGTCTCGCCCGCGGCGGAGTGACGGAGCCGCTCACGACCGAGCAGATCGACGCGCTGAAGGCGCAGTCGCCCGAGTGGCTGGAGCAGGAGCGCGCGAACCTGGCCGAGGTCCGCAAGGAAGCCGTCCGTATCAAGGAGAAGAACGCGCAGCGGTCCGACCAGGCGCGTCCCTGACCGACGCCGTACGGCGGCACGGCCCGCCCCGGCGCCCGCTCCCGCCTCAGCCGTGACCGGACCGGGCCTTCGCCCGCGCCGGTCGCCGGACCTTTCCGCGCACCGCCTCCGCCCGGCGGTGTCCGCGCCTCCACTGCCCGCACCGAGAATCCGACATATGGTGCGTATTGCCGATCTGGTGGCTCAGGAGGAAAGCATGTCGGAACTCATCGTCAGCGGTTACGACGACCGTCCAGCAGCGGACGAGGCATGCGATTGCGGTTCGGCCGCAGCGGAACAGCCGCACTAGGGGGCGGTGCGGCGGGCTGAACCGCACGGGGCCTCGGCAACGAACCTGAGGCGGATACGCCGTCGCGATGCCGCCGCCGGCGGCCCCGGTGCCCAAGCCGTCCGCCCACCGGGGCCGCTCCCCGGTCTCCCCCGCCGTCGGCGTCCGCCGAGCGCCGGCCCGAGTCCGGCGGCGACGCGGGACCGGGCGCACCCCACGGCCGGCCGCCCCGCGCCGCGCCCGCCCAGGACCGCCCCGAGGCCGGACGGCGTGGGCACAGGAGCCACCGGCTCCCCTCCGTACACCCGAACACCTCTTGCACCAGTCGGCCGGGCTCGCCGGCCCAGTGATCGGACACTCCGACGGAAGGAAGAGCCCCATGCCCCCGTACACGCAGGACCGGTCGGGCAGGCGACGGCTTGCCGCAGTCACCCTGCTGCTGGTCACCGCCGCGTCCGCGATGACCACCCTCACCTCGTGCGGCACCGACGACGACGGCGACGGCGCGCGGAGTACGTCGTTCACCCCGCGCCCCACGCCGCCCGACACGTCCTCCTTCTCGGGCACCCCGCCGTCCGCGCCGGCCTCCGCGGACGCCTCGGTCCGCGCCTCGGCGTCCGCCGCGGCGTCGTCCGCGTCGGCCGCCGCCTCCTCCTTCGAGGCATCCGTCTCCGCCGAGACGGCCCGCGCCAACGCGGCGGCCACCGCCGAGCTGAAGAAGGTGCCGGGCGGCGGCAACGCGCGGTCCGACGTCTCACTGACCGGTAAACCGAGGGCTCAGACCGGCGGCGTTCTCGCCGTCGTCGTCAACATCACCAACCGCACCGACGGGCAGGCGTCGTACGCCGTCCAGGTCGACTTCGCGGACCCGTCCGGCAAGGTGGTGGAGAGCAGGATCGTCGGCGCGCAGGATCTCGACCCGGGCGAGAAGGTGCAGCCGCTCGCCATCAGCCGCAAGCCCGCCGAACCGGTCCTGACCCCCCGCGTCGCCAAGGCCCAGAGGTACTGAGCACCGGGCGGGCGCAGGCCGCGCGGCCTGCTGCCGCCCGGGCCCCGCCCCTCGGCCTCCGTGATGGTCGCGACACCGGACGTCGCAGGCGCACCCAAGGCGAGCCGCGGCGCCGAAGGACGACGCGGCAGGGACAATACGGCAGAAAAGGGGCCGCCATCGTCGGTCCGGACCGCGACGACAACGCACTGCCGGAGGCCGATCACGGTGGACAACCTGCTGCTGCCCGTTCTCTTCGCGCTCGGCGCGGCGCTCAGCAACGCCCTCGCGACCGTGCTCCAGCGCAAAGCGGCGCTGAGCGTACCCCGCTCCGACGGCCTGCGTGCGGGGCTGATGCTCGATCTGGTGCGCAGGCCCGTCTGGCTGGCCGGCATCCTCGCCGTCGTCGCCGCGGCGGTATGCCAGGCGGTGGCCCTGGCGACAGGGCCGCTGACGATCGTTCAGCCGCTGTTCGTCCTCGAACTGCCGCTGGCCCTGATCATCGCGTCGCTCCTGCTGAAACGGCACCTGCCCGCGCGCGGCTGGGTGGCCGTGTCCGCCGTGGTGGCGGGACTCGGCATCGCGCTGTTCGCCGCGTCCCCGTCCGGCAACCGCACCCATGTACCGCTGGACCGGTGGGTTCTCGCGCTCGCCCTCTGCCTGGGCATCGTCGTCGTGCTCGTCCTGACGGCCGTCCGCCGCCCGGAGGGCGGGGCCCGAGCCGCCTGCTTCGGGGCGGCCACCGCCATCGCGTACGCGCTCACCGCGGCGCTCATGAAGGCCTCCATGCACATCCTTGACGACGGTGGCATCACGGCCTTCCTGACGGCCTGGCAGACCTACGCCTTCGCGGTGGTGGGCGCCGGGGCGCTGTTCCTGCTGGAGCACGCCATGCAGGCCGGTCCGCTGGTCGCCTCCCAGCCCGCGCTGACGCTGGGCGACGCCGGCGTGAGCCTGGCCCTCGGTATCACGCTGTACGAGGAGCACGTGCGCTCCGGCTGGTGGCTGCTGCCCGAGGTCCTCGGCATCGCCCTCGTCGCGGTCGGCGTGTTCATGCTGTCCCGGCTGCCGATCGCCCGCTCCGTCGTGGCTCCCGACAGCGAGTCGCAGGCCGGCGCGAGCGTGCCCTGAGCGGGCGACTCGGGGTCCGCGGCTCCCCCTAGGGCCCCGTACGCCGCCCGCCCGCCGGTTCGCCGTGCCGTGCGGCGGCCGGCGGGGCGCCGGGCGGATCGGAGACGGCGCTGCGGCGCAGCGCCTGGCGGACCGACCACAGGCCGGCCACCAGCGGTACGGCCGTCACCGCCCCGAGCACACCGGCCGCGACGGCGCCGCCGACCACCGCGAGCGCCACGACGACCGGGTGCAGCCGTACGGCCCAGCTCATCACGACCGGATGCAGCACGTGCCCCTCGATCTGCCCGATGATCACGATGAGCGCGACGACCAGAGCGGCGATCAGGGGGCCCTTCGTCGCCAGGGCCACGACGGCGGCCACCCCGAGGGCGATGGGTGAGCCGATGAGGGGAATGAACGCGGCGAGGAACTCCAGGAGGGCCAGCGGCAGCGCGAGGGGGACCCCGAGGGCGAACAGGGCCACACCCACCAGGACCGCGTTGGTCACGGCCACCAGCAGGATGCCGTGGGTGTACCCGGTGAAGGTCCGCCACGCCGCCCGCCCGCCGACCGTCACCCGCTCGCGGGCGGCCGGCGGGAGCTGGTCGCGGAACCAGGCCCACTGCCGGTCGCCGGAGTGGATGAAGAAGACCGAGCAGAACAGTGCGAGGGCCAGCACCGTCAGGACTTCGACCAGCCGGTCGGCGCCGCTGAGCGCCGTGCTGATGACGGTGGAGCGGTGGCTCGACAAGAACTTGCCGATGCGGGACTGGACATCGGTGAGCGCTTCCGGGTTGAGCCGGAAGGGCGGCTCCTCCAGCCAGCGCTCGATCCTGTCGATGCCCGCCTCGAACTCACGCGTAAGCCCGGCGCGCTCCCCCGCCACCGTCTCGCCGACGAGGGCCAGTACACCGAGGACGAGAACGATGCTGCCGATCAGGCACAGCGCGACGGCCAACGGGCGCGGGAGGAAGCGGGCCAGCAGGTCGGCCACCGGCCGCAGTACGGCCGTTACCACCATGCCGAGGAAGACCGCCACCGCGATGTTGTGGAACTGGCCCAGCAGGGCGAAGACGGCGTAGACGACGACGCCGACCACCACGAGGCGCCACGCGTACGCGGCGGCGGTCCGCAGTCCGGCGGGGACGCGCGGCTCGTCTCCCGGACGGCGGCCGCCCCGAGCGCGCGCCGCGGCCCGTCGGAGTCCGGCCGGGGGCCGGGACGGGCCGCCGGGCGCGGGGGACGAGGCCGTACGCGCCCGGTTCCGGCGTCCGGCGGTCGGCGGGCGCGGTCTCGGGTGCTCGGGATCCGAAGGCGTGGACATCCACCTGCACGTACCACGGGGCGCACGCCCCGCCACGCGGCCGGCACCGAATTCCCCCGAAGGCACGCGCGGCCGTCCCGCGGAACGCGTCCGGCCGTACCGCGCACGACACCCGCCGCTCTGACGGCCGGTCACTAGAGTCGGGTGCGGGCCGGTGTCGTTCCCGCCGGCCCCCGCCCGTCGGTCAGGGGCGCAGTCGCCCGTGTTCCCAGGAGGTACCCATGAGGATGCTCATCAACGTGGCCGAGACGGTCGTCGCCGACGCGTTGCGCGGGATGGCCGCCGCGCATCCGCGGCTGACGGTCGACGTGGAGAACCGTGTCGTCGTACGGTCCGACGCGCCCGTGCCGGGCCGGGTGGGCCTCGTGTCGGGTGGCGGCAGTGGGCACGAGCCGCTGCACGGCGGGTTCGTCGGGCCCGGGATGCTGTCCGCCGCGTGCCCGGGGGAAGTCTTCACGTCGCCCGTGCCCGACCAGATGGTGCGGGCCGCGGCGGCGGTCGACAGTGGGCAGGGGGTCCTCTTCGTCGTCAAGAACTACACCGGCGACGTGCTCAACTTCGACATGGCGGCCGAGCTCGCCGAGGACGAGGGCATCCAGGTCGCCAAGGTCGTCGTCGACGACGACGTGGCCGTGTCCGACAGCACCTTCACGGCGGGCCGGCGCGGCACGGGTGCGACGCTGTTCGTCGAGAAGATCGCGGGCGCCGCCGCCGAGGAGGGCGCGCCGCTGGAGCGGGTCGAGGCGATCGCGCGGCAGGTGAACGCGTCGTCCCGGAGCTTCGGGGTCGCGCTCAGTGCCGTCACCACACCCGCGAAGGGTACGCCGACGTTCGATCTTCCGCCCGGTGAGCTGGAGTTGGGCATCGGCATTCACGGTGAGCCGGGCCGGGAGCGGCGGCCGATGATGACCTCCGGCGAGATCGCGGACTTCGCGGTCGACGCGGTGCTGGAGGACCTGCGGCCGACGCGGCCCGTCCTCGCCCTCGTCAACGGCATGGGCGCCACCCCGCTGCTGGAGCTGTACGGCTTCAACGCCGAGGTGCAGCGCGTCCTGTCCGCGCGGGGCGTCGCGGTGGCCCGTACGCTCGTCGGCAACTACGTCACCTCGCTGGACATGGCGGGCTGTTCGGTGACGCTCTGCCAGGTGGACGAGGAGCTGCTGCGCCTGTGGGACGCGCCGGTCGAGACCCCCGCGCTCCGCTGGGGACGTTGAGACGGCCCCGCGGTCCGTCCGCCGTACGCCCTCAGTCCTCTCAGTCCTCAGTCCTCAGTCCTCAGTCCTCAACACGACCGTGTGTCAGGAGACCTCGTGCTTGTACTCGACGCCGCGTTCTTCCGCCGGTGGATGGCGGCCATGGCGGCCGCCGTCGACCGTGAGGCCGCCTGCCTCACCGAGCTGGACTCGGCCATCGGCGACGCCGATCACGGCAGCAACCTGCAACGCGGCTTCGCGGCCGTCGCCGCCGCGCTGGACAAGGAGCCGCCCGCCACCCCCGGCGCGGTGCTGGCGCTCGCGGGACGGCAGCTGATCTCGACCGTGGGCGGGGCGTCCGGTCCGCTGTACGGGACACTGTTGCGGCGTACGGGCAAGGCGCTCGGCGACGACGCCGAGGTGACGCCCGGGCGGCTGGCCGCGGCGCTGGGCGCGGGGGTGGACGCGGTGGCGCAGCTCGGCGGGGCCAAGGCCGGGGACAAGACGATGCTGGACGCGCTGATCCCGGCGGTGCGCGCGCTCGGCGAGTCGTCGTTCGGCGCGGCGCGGAGCGCGGCCGACGAGGGGGCGGTCGCGACCGTGCCGATGCAGGCGCGCAAGGGCAGGGCGAGCTACCTGGGCGAACGGAGCATCGGGCACCAGGACCCGGGGGCGACGTCGTCGGCGCTCCTGATCGGCACGCTCGCCGACACGGCGGAGGCGGACGCGTGAGCGCCGGACCGCTCGTGGGGGTCGTGCTCGTCTCGCACAGCGCGTCGGTCGCCTCAGCCGTCGCCGAGCTGGCGAAGGGCCTCGCCGGCGGCCAGGAGACCGCGCGGGTGGCCGCCGCGGGCGGCGCGCCCGACGGCGGGCTCGGCACCAGTGCGGACCTCATCGCCGAGGCGGCCCGGAGCGTCGACGCGGGGGCGGGAGTGGCCGTACTGGTCGACCTCGGCAGTGCCGTGCTGACGGTGAAGGCGATGCTGGCCGAGGGGGACGAACTGCCGCCCGGGGCGCGGCTGGTGGACGCGCCGTTCGTGGAGGGGGCCGTCGCGGCGGTGGTCACCGCGTCGGCGGGCGCGGACCTGGACGCGGTGCGGGCGGCGGCCGAGGAGGCGTACGACTACCGCAAGGTGTGACCGGGCCGGGCCGGGCAGGCGGGCCGGGGCCCCGGGCGTGGTGCGGGCCCCCGGCCCGTCGCCCCGGGCCCCTGGGCGTGGTGCGGGGCCCCGGCGCGCCGCCCCGGCTCACCGGGGAGGTGCGGCTGCCGCTTCGTGCGAGGCGGGGCCGGCCGGTTCTGCGGCGACGCGCACCTCGGCGCGCCGGGTGGCGCCGTTGACCGTCACCGCGAGCGTGAGCGTGCCGGGTCGCAGCGCCGTCAGGATTCCCGTCGCCGGGTCGAAGGCCGCCATGTGCCGCGGCCGCGCGTCCTGCGCCGAGCCGATGTGGAGGTTCGGGGAGCCTGTCCAGTCCGCGCTCAGCGGGAAGGCGACCGGCACCCGGCGCGCGCCCTGGGTGACGGTGGCCCTCACCGCCGCGTCCCGGCCCGGCGGCAGAGCCGAGGGGGCGTCCAGTGCCAGGGCGTCCACATGGGCGCGGGTCTGGACCGACACCCAGTCCGGTCCGCCCTCCCAGGGGCGCCGGCGGGCCGCCGCCTGCTGGCTCCGAGAGACCGGGTCGACGCCCACCAGCGACCAGCCGGTGAAGCCGCCCTCGTGCGCGGGGCCGGCCGGGGTCTTCCCGGTGTTGCCGTTGACGAGGTAGGGCACCCCGTCGACGCGGTCGGCGTGGAACACCCCGACATGGCTGCCGATCAGGCCCGCTCCCTTGCCGCTCGTACGGCGGAACCCTGCCAGCCAGTCCTCGATCAGCGCGGCCTCCTTGCGGTCTCCCAGCTGACTGCCCTTCTGCGCCGTGGGGTCGCGCGGCGGGACGTGTTCGACGAGCATGACGGAGCCGACGCGGTCGTCGCGGGACGCGGCGTCGAGCTGTGCGCGCAGGTTCTTGATCTGCGCGAAGCCGCCGCCGCGCAGGCTGAGGCTCGATGTGTCGAGGGTGATGAAGCGGGTGCCCTCGTGGTCGAACGTACGGTGGGCGGGTCCGAACTCGGCGACGAAGTGGTCGATCTTGCCGCCCATGACCTCGTGGTTTCCCGGTACGTAGTACCAGGGCAGGACGTCGCCGAGTTCCTCCGTCAGGACGCGGCGGGCGAAGGCGAGGTCGGCCGGTGAGCCCTCGTCGACGAGGTCGCCGTTGACGACCAGGAAGTCCGGCTTCGCCGCCCTGATCTCGCGCAGGGTGCGGCGCGTCTGCGCCACGATCGCGCTGTCGGGGTCGCGGGCCACGAACTGCGCGTCGGACATCACCGCGAACCGCCAGTCCCTGCGCTCCGTCACGGCGGCCGGGTCGACGAGCGGATCGACGGGCGCCGGCCGTTCGGGCAGGTCGACGGAGGGCGGAACCTGGGCGGTCAGGGTGTCGATGACGATTTCGCCGGTGTACTGCTTGGCGGCCGCCGTCTCCGCCAGGTAGAAGCGGTGGACCGCCAGCGGCGCCGCCGCGCCCGGCGGTACGGCGAAGATGACCTTCCGCCAGCCGGTCCAGGTGAGGTAGGGGCCGCGCAGGAGCTGGTCGGAGCCGGCCGCGTCCTTCAGGTGCAGGGTGGGCCAGGCGCCCTTGCCGTCGCCCTTGACCCAGAGGGTGAAGGACTGGGGCCGGCCGGCGACGGGGACCGGCGGCCGGGGCGGGCTGGCGTAGGCGGCGCGGGTCGCGGTCGACCGTGTGAAGTCGTAGCTGAGCTTCAGGCCGGTGCCGGTGTGGCCGTCGGGGGTCGCCGCGACCGAGCCGCCGGCCCGGGCCTGGGCGAAGGTCCAGGACGCCGCGTCGTCCAGCGAGGACACCGCCTGTTCGGTGAGCCCGACGCTGACGGCGAGCGTGGTGACGGCGCCGCCCACGGTGGCCGTGATGCGCCCGGCCCCGCCGTCCGCGCGGGCGGCGACGGTGAAGCCGCCCCGCCCGTCGTCGCGCACCTCGAAGAGCGCGCGGTCGTAGTCCAGCCGCACGTCGCGCGGTTCGACGGGGGCGCTGGCGCCGTGGGCGTCGTACCCGACGATGCCGAACGTGCCGCTCGCCGCCGCGTCCGCGAGACCGACGCGGCGGGTGGTCGGTTCGATGCGGGCGAGGTCGTCCAGGACGGTCATCCGCAGGTGGCCGTCGGCGGGGCCGCGGTGCGCGCGCACCTGTGTGGCGCCGCCGCGGCGGGCGGTGAACAGCCCGTCGCCGTCGACCCGGCCCACGGACGGGCGGGAGCTGTGCCAGCGCGGGTCGCCCCGCGCCGGGCCGTACGTCTCGTCGTGTCCGGCGGCGGTGAGCTGCCGGGTGAGCCCGGGGAAGACCCGTTCGGGGTGGCCGCCGGCGACGGGGTCGGCGGTCGGCGCGCCGTCGGCGGGCGTACGCGTGGCGACCCAGTAGCCGCGCAGGTGTCCGCTGCCGTCGGGGGCGGTGAGGGCGAGGCCGTTGGGCACGGTCCGTTCGCTGCCGTCGGACGGGCTGTTCTCCACCCGCAGGGTGTCGCTGCCCGGTGCGCGGGCGAGCAGGGTCGAGGAGCCGCCGCCGTCGAGGTTCAGCGCGCTGTGCGATCCGGCGCGCTTCATCATCACGGCGAGTTCGGTGAGCGTGACGCCGCCGCTGTCGGCCTGGCGGCCGTCGACGGTGATCACCTGCATGCGGCTGCCGTCCCGGGAGAAGCCGACGGCGGTGCGCGGTGCGGCGGCGTTGTTGCCCTGGCCGTCGTGGTTCCGCGGCACGCCGTCCACGACGAGCAGTTCGCGCCCGCCGACCGCGGTGCGCGGCACGGGTCCGCCGTCGGTGCGCGCGTCGTACTCCAGCGCCACCGGATCGCCGGGTCTCAGACTGCGCAGGGCCGCCGCCCCGGCCTCCCTGCCGACGAGGACCGTGGTGCCCTCGGGGATCGGACCGGTGCCGGGCCGGTCGTCGACGGCGACGACCTTTCCGTCCCGTACGGTCGCCTCGGCCACGGGGCTCGCGGCGTCGACGGTCAGGGCGCGGTCGGCCGCGCCCCAGCCGGAGGTGTACGCCCCCACTCCCCCGGCCGGCACGTTGGCCGCGTTGTACGCCTGTAGGGGGTGCGTACCGGTGGGGAGGGTGAGTGTGCCGTCGAAGTACAGCTGGAGCACGCGGCCGGCGCCGCCGGGGCCGATGCCGACGGCGCGGTGGACGCCGGGGGCCGGGGAGTGGACGGGCTCGCCGTCCTTGACTCCGGGTCCCTGGGGGGCGCCGGTCTCGTTGATGTCGAAGAAGTCGGCGTTGAAGGCGGCGACGGTACGGCGGCCCGCCCCCGGGTCGTGCGCGGCGGCGAGCGCGGACACCGGGCGGCGGTCGGAGACCCTTCCCGAGTGGAGGTAGTCGGCCTGTACGGCGCTGCCGCCGAGGTCGACGGAGAGGGCGTCCACGCGAAGCCACTTGTCGGATTCGAGGCGGTCGTACGAGGTGAGGCGGACGCCGGGGGCGACCGGGCGGGTGT
>NZ_VBVX01000229.1 GCF_005981925.1 Streptomyces albidochromogenes | reverse complement strand
ACCTACTACTTCCGCTTCACCGCGGGCGGCGGGAGACACCGCTTCGCCCGCGGTGAAGCGGAAGTAGTAGGTGGTCGCCTGGTCGAGGCCGCGCACGTCGACCTTGACGGTGTGGTCGGTGGCGGCCCGCGCGGTCGTGGTGCCCCGGGCGACGGTCTGCGAGAACCCCTTGTCGGCGGCGACCTCCCAGCCCACCGGGACATCGGGTCCCTTGCCGGAGCCGGGCACGGCGTCGGGGGTCGGGGTTATCCGGGTCCACAGCAGGACGCCGTCGGGCAGCGGGTCGCCGGAGGCGACGCCGTGGAGGAACGCGGGAGCCTGCGCGGCGGTGGCGGCGGCACTCGTCCCCGTACCGACGACGACGGGGACGGAAACAGCGGTGGCGGCAGCGGCCTTGACGACCGTGCGGCGGCTGGGAGAGGAATTGAATCGACTGGTCACGGCCGTACATTACTGATCAGTACGGCTCAAGGGTGGGCAAACGCAAGAACGTTCGCCCACCCTTGGGTGAAGTGCCGTGCGGGGCCTAGCCCTTGAGGGCCTTGTCGATCGCCGTCTTGAACTCGGCGGGCGTCATCGGCGGGTTCTTGCCGTCCGATCCGGCGACGACCTTGCCGTCCATCCTGAGCGCCGGCGTACCCTTCACGCCGCTCTTGTCGAAGACGGCCGACATCTTCAGCGCCCAGGCGTCGAACGTGCCGTCCTGCACGTTCTTCTGGAACTTCTTGTTGCCCTTGAGGGCCGCCACCTCGTCCGCCACCTTGATCAGGTAGTCGTCCTCGGCGAACTTGTCGTCCTGCTCGGCCGGGTGGTTCTTCTGCGCGTACAGCGCGCCCTTGTACTCCAGGAACGCCTCGGGGCTGACGTCGAGCGCGGCGCCCAGCGCGCTCAGCGCGTTGCGGGATCCCTCGCCGGGGATGGTCGTGTCGATGAAGGTCGCGCCGATGTACTTGACCCTGTACTTGCCGGCGTCGACGTCCTTCTTGATCGTCCCGCCGTTCGCCTGCTCGAAGGTGGCGCAGACGGGGCAGCGCGAGTCCTCGTACAGCTCCAGCGTCTTCTTCGCGTCCTTCTTGCCGACGACGACGGTGGTGCCGTTCTCGCCCTCGCTGTGGGCGGGCGTGACGACCTGCTTCTCGTTCTTGGCGGCTTCCCAGGCCGAGGGCTGGTTCGCCTGCATGACGCCGTAGCCGACGCCGCCGGCCACCGCGAGGACGCCGACGATCGACAGGGCGACGATCAACTGGCGGCGCGTCCTGTCCTTCTTGGCCTGGCGTTCGCGCTCGACGCGCAGCCGCTCGCGGGCAGCCGCCTTGTTGGCCTGGTTGTTGCGTGCGCTCATGGTCGTGTTCTCCGTACGGGAAAGAAAGGGATGAGGGGGACTGGGCCGGGCTCAGGCGAAGGCGCGAGCCGGGCGTGGTGGTCCCCTGCGTCCTACGGAGTGCACGAACAGGCGGTCCGCGCCGGCGGCGCGGACCCGGCGCGCGGGCGGCACGGCGCGGCGTACCGGCAGGCGGGCCGCGCCGGCCGCGGCGACGGCGATCAGCAGCGGCCGGAAGGTGAACGCGGCGACGCTGCGCACCAGGCGGGCGAGCGCGGCCTCGCCCCGCCGCAGCCAGGCGGCGGCGAGCAGCCCCACCGCGACATGGGCGGCGAGGAGGATCCAGGGCAGCGCCGGATCGGGGGAGCCGAGGAGGGCGGCGACGCTCTCCTCGGGCCCGGTGGCCGCGACGAGCGGAGCGCCGAGCCCGCTGCCGTCCCCGCCGCACAGCACGTCGAACCCGACCGAGCGCAGGGAGCCGGCCACCGGCCCGCCCGCGGCGCCGTAACAGAGGTGCTGCCCGGTGGTGAAGACCGTGTCGGCCGCCAGCTCCAGCGGCACGAGCAGTCCGGCGATGGCGCCGAAGCCCCGCTCGCGCCCCGCCAGCGCGTACGCGACGGCGAACACGGCCGCCGCGATCCCGGCCACCACGGTCAGCGGCAGCGGGACCCGGGAGAGCAGCACGTGGGAGGCGGCGGAGAGCGTGACGACGAGCGCGGTGAAAAGCGCCGCGCGCACCACCCTCAGCTGCGTCCCCGAAACGTCCATGGAACGTGAGTGTGCCACGGCTCGCTGTAAGGGAGCCCTAAAGCCGCCGCCGCCCGGCCGCACGCGAGGCCGCTCAGAGGCCCGGGATCCGGCCGTTCCTGAACAGGTCCACGAAGATCTGGTGGTCGGCCCGCGCCCGCGCCCCGTAGGAGTGCGCGAAGTCCACCAGCAGGTCCCCGAAGCTCTCCTCGTCGCCCGCGATCGCCGCGTCGATGGCCCGCTCGGTGGAGAACGGCACCAGCGAGTGGCCGCTCTCGTCGTCGGCCGCCGAGTGCATCGTCGCCGTCGCCCGGCCGAGGTCGGCGACGACCGCCGCGATCTCGTCCAGGTCGTCGATGTCCGACCAGTCGAGGTCCACGGCGTACGGCGAGACCTCCGCGACCAGCTGCCCCGACCCGTCCAGCTCCGTCCAGCCGAGCCACGGGTCGGCGTGCGCCTGCAGAGCGCGCTGCGAGATGACCGTACGGTGGCCCTCGTGCTGGAAGTAGTCGCGGACGGCGCCGTCGGTGATGTGCCGGGAGACGGCCGGGGTCTGCGCCTGCTTCATGTAGATGACGACATCGTTCTCCAGGGCGTCGCTGTTGCCTTCGAGCAGGATGTTGTACGACGGCAGGCCGGCGGACCCGATCCCGATGCCGCGCCGCCCGACGACGTCCTTCACCCGGTACGAGTCGGGCCGGGTCAGGCTCGCCTCGGGCAGCGTCTCCAGGTAGCCGTCGAAGGCCGCGAGCACCTTGTAGCGGGTGGCGGCGTCGAGGTCGATGGAGCCGCCGCCGGGGGCGAAGCGGCGCTCGAAGTCACGGATCTCGGTCATCGAGTCGAGCAGCCCGAAGCGGGTCAGCGAGCGGGCGGAGCGCAGGGCGCCCAGCAGCGGGCCCTCGGCCGTGTCCAGGGTGAAGGGGGGCACCTCGTCGTTCTTGGCGCCGGTGGCCAGCGAGCGGATGCGCTCGCGGTAGGCGGCGGCGTACGTCAGCACCAGCTCGGTGATCTGCTCGTCGCTGAGCGCCTTGGTGTAGCCGATCAGGGCCACGGACGCGACGAAGCGCTTGAGGTCCCAGGTGAAGGGGCCGACGTACGCCTCGTCGAAGTCGTTGACGTTGAAGATCAGCCGGCCCTGGGAGTCCATGTACGTGCCGAAGTTCTCCGCGTGCAGGTCGCCGTGGATCCACACCCGCCCGGTCCGCTCGTCGAGGTACGGGCCGCCGTGCTGCTCGCGCTCCAGGTCGGCGTAGAAGAGGGAGGCGGCGCCCCGGTAGAAGGCGAAGGAGGAGGCGGCCATCTTGCGGAACTTCACCCGGAAGGCGGCGGGGTCGGCGGCCAGGAGCCTGCCGAACGCGGTCTCGAACACGGCGAGGATCTGCTCGCCGCGCTGAGCGGCGTCTGTCTGCTGGACCGACATCGCCGGTTGCCTCCTGGTGCATGACGTTTTCGACAAAGTGGACAGGGCCTTTCCCTGTGTCCAACGCCTGACCGTACTCGTGAGTGCCCCTTCGCTGTCAGTCGGCCGACGTAGACTTCCGAGCTGTCCACCCAACCCGTCGACCGCTCTGCCGGAGGCCTTCGCCGTGACCAAGCCGCCCTTCACGCACCTTCACGTACACACCCAGTACTCGCTGCTGGACGGTGCCGCGCGGCTCAAGGACATGTTCGAGGCCTGCAACGAGATGGGCATGTCGCACATCGCGATGACCGACCACGGCAACCTGCACGGGGCGTACGACTTCTTCCACTCCGCGCAGAAGGCGGGCGTGACGCCGATCATCGGCATCGAGGCGTACGTCGCCCCCGAGTCGCGGCGCAACAAGCGGCGCATCCAGTGGGGCCAGCCCCACCAGAAGCGCGACGACGTGTCCGGTTCCGGCGGCTACACGCACAAGACGATCTGGGCGGCGAACAAGACCGGCCTGCACAACCTCTTCCGGCTGTCCTCGGACGCGTACGCCGAGGGCTGGCTCACGAAGTGGCCGCGCATGGACAAGGAGACCATCTCCCAGTGGTCGGAGGGGCTGATCGCCTCCACCGGGTGCCCGTCGGGCGAGGTCCAGACGCGGCTGCGGCTCGGCCAGTTCGACGAGGCGGTCCAGGCCGCGTCGGACTACAAGGACATCTTCGGCGAGGGCCGGTACTTCCTGGAGCTGATGGACCACGGCATCGAGATCGAGCGCAGGGTCCGCGACGGGCTCCTCGAGATCGGCAAGAAGCTGGGCATCCCGCCGCTGGTCACCAACGACTCGCACTACACCTACTCCCACGAGGCGAGCGCGCACGACGCCCTCCTGTGCATCCAGACCGGCAAGAACCTCTCCGACCCGGACCGCTTCCGCTTCGACGGCACCGGCTACTACCTGAAGTCGACCGACGAGATGTACGCCGTCGACTCCTCGGACGCCTGGCAGGAGGGCTGCGCCAACACGCTCCTGGTCGCGCAGCAGATCGACACGGAGGGCTGGTTCAAGGAGCGGAACCTGATGCCCAAGTTCGATGTGCCCGAGGGGTACACCGAGGTGACGTGGTTCCGCGAGGAGACCATGCGCGGCATGGCCCGCCGCTTCCCGAACGGCATCCCGGACGACCGGCTCAAGCAGGTCGAGTACGAGATGAAGATCATCATCGACATGGGCTTTCCGGGATACTTCCTGGTGGTCGCCGACTTCATCATGTGGGCCAAGAACAACGGCATCGCGGTCGGCCCCGGCCGCGGCTCGGCGGCCGGCTCGATCGTCGCGTACGCCATGGGCATCACCGACCTCGACCCGATCGAGCACGGACTGATCTTCGAGCGGTTCCTCAACCCCGAGCGCATCTCGATGCCCGATGTCGACATCGACTTCGACGAGCGCAGGCGCGGTGAGGTGATCAGGTATGTCACCGAGAAGTACGGCGCCGACAAGGTCGCCATGATCGGCACATACGGAAAGATCAAGGCCAAGAACGCGATCAAGGACTCCGCGCGCGTCCTCGGCTACCCGTACGCGATGGGCGACCGGCTCACCAAGGCCATGCCCGCCGACGTGCTCGGCAAGGGCATCGACCTCAACGGCATCACCGACCCCAAGCACCCGCGCTACAGCGAGGCGGGCGAGATCCGGGGGATGTACGAGAACGAGCCGGACGTGAAGAAGGTCATCGACACCGCGAAGGGCGTCGAGGGCCTGGTCCGGCAGATGGGTGTGCACGCGGCCGGCGTGATCATGTCCAGCGAGACGATCACCGACCACGTGCCCGTTTGGGTGCGGCACACCGACGGCGTGACGATCACGCAGTGGGACTACCCGAGCTGCGAGTCGCTCGGCCTACTGAAGATGGACTTCCTAGGCCTGCGCAACCTCACGATCATGGACGACGCCGTCAAGATGGTGAAGTCCAACAAGGGCATCGACCTGGAGCTGCTCAGCCTCCCGCTCGACGACCCGGCGACGTACGAACTGCTCTGCCGCGGTGACACGCTCGGCGTCTTCCAGTTCGACGGCGGCCCGATGCGGTCCCTGCTGCGGCTGATGAAGCCCGACAACTTCGAGGACATTTCCGCCGTCTCGGCCCTGTACCGGCCGGGCCCGATGGGCATGAACTCGCACACGAACTACGCGCTGCGCAAGAACGGCCAGCAGGAGATCACGCCGATCCACCCGGAGCTGGAGGAGCCCCTCAAGGAGGTCCTCGGCCTGACGTACGGCCTGATCGTGTACCAGGAGCAGGTGCAGAAGGCCGCGCAGATCATCGCGGGCTACTCGCTCGGCGAGGCCGACATCCTGCGCCGCGTCATGGGCAAGAAGAAGCCCGACGAGCTCCAGAAGAACTTCGTCCTCTTCCAGGCGGGCGCGAAGAAGAAGGGGTACTCCGACGCGGCGATCCAGGCGCTGTGGGACGTGCTGGTCCCCTTCGCCGGATACGCGTTCAACAAGGCGCACTCCTCGGCGTACGGCCTGGTCACCTACTGGACGGCGTACCTCAAGGCGAACTACCCCGCCGAGTACATGGCGGCGCTGCTGACCTCGGTCAAGGACGACAAGGACAAGTCGGCCGTCTACCTGAACGAGTGCCGGCGCATGGGCATCAAGGTGCTCCCGCCGAACGTGAACGAGTCCGAGTCGAACTTCGCCGCGCAGGGCGACGACGTGATCCTCTTCGGCCTGACCGCCATCCGCAACGTCGGCCAGAACGTCGTGGACTCGATCATCCGGTGCCGCAAGGCGAAGGGGAAGTACAGCTCGTTCCCCGACTTCCTCGACAAGGTCGAGGCGGTCGTGTGCAACAAGCGGACCGTCGAATCCCTCATCAAGGCCGGCGCGTTCGACGAGATGGGCCACACCCGCAAGGGCCTCGTCGCGCACCACGAGCCGATGATCGACAACGTGGTGCAGGTCAAGCGCAAGGAGGCCGAGGGGCAGTTCGACCTCTTCGGCGGCATGGGGGAGGAGGAGAGCGACGAGCCGGGCTTCGGGCTCGACGTCGAGTTCTCCGACATCGAGTGGGAGAAGTCGTACCTGCTCGCGCAGGAGCGCGAGATGCTCGGCCTGTACGTCTCCGACCACCCGCTCTTCGGTCTTGAGCACGTCCTGTCGGACAAGGCCGACGCCTCGATCTCGCAGCTCACCGGCGGCGAGCACTCCGACGGCGCGATCGTCACCGTCGGCGGCATCATCTCGGGCCTCCAGCGCAAGATGACCAAGCAGGGCAACGCCTGGGCGATCGCGACCGTCGAGGACCTGGCCGGCTCCATCGAGTGCATGTTCTTCCCGGCGACGTACCAGCTCGTGTCGACCCAGCTCGTCGAGGACACGGTGGTCTTCGTCAAGGGGCGGCTCGACAAGCGCGAGGACGTGCCGCGTCTGGTCGCGATGGAGCTGATGGTCCCTGACGTCTCGTCCGCGGGCACCAACGCGCCCGTGGTCCTGACGATCCCCACGGTCAAGGTGACGCCGCCGATGGTGACCAAGCTCGGCGAGATCCTCAAGCACCACCGGGGCAACACGGAGGTGCGGATCAAACTCCAGGGGGCGCGCAAGACCACCGTCCTGCGGCTCGACCGGCACCGCGTGCAGCCGGACCCCGCGCTCTTCGGCGACCTGAAGGTGCTGCTCGGCCCGTCCTGTCTGGCGGGCTGAGCGCAGGCGCGCATGCGAGAGGGGGCGTACCCGTCGTCACGGGTACGCCCCCTCTCGCCATCATTACGTGCTCAGCTACTCATCACACCGTGTGATCAGTTGTGGCCGAAGCGCCGCTGGTGCTTGCGGGCCACGTCAGTGGGGCTGCCCTGGGCGTGCGTCTGCGGCTGGGCGTGGGACTCGAAGGCGCTGTCCTTGGCCTGCTCGGTTCCACGGGCCGCCGAGGACGCGCGGTCCTGAGTGGCGCCCTGCTTGCGATTCTTGTTCTTGGCCATGGTGCTGCCTCCTGTGGGGGTTCTGGGGGCCAGGGCCGGGACCAGATTCACACAGGAGGACATAGCTCGCATTTTGGATCATTACCGTGCGTAATTGGGGTCGTGGCGTGGCAACTTCGGCGTCCGCCACGCCGATGATCGAGTTCCGGCCGTTAACCCTCACGCAGTCGGGCAGACTCCAAGGAAGCCCGAAGCACTCCCGAATCCCCGAAGCACCTTTCGATCCCGAGGTTCCCGAAAGAGGGTGGAACGCGTGGACCGCTGCGTCGTCCTGGTGGACGCCGGCTACTTGCTGGGCGCCGCCGCGAGCCTGCTCGCCGGAGAACCGGCCCGCTCCCGCATCACGGTGGATCACGCGGCTCTCATCCAGGGCCTGCGCGAACGGGCCGAGGCGGACACACAGCAACCGCTGTTGCGCATCTACTGGTTCGACGGCGCACCCGACCGCGTCCCCCAGCCCGAGCACCGGCGGCTGCGCGTCATGCCGCGGGTGACGGTCCGGCTGGGCGCCCTGACCCGCAGCGACGGGCGGTGGGCGCAGAAAGGCGTCGACGCGGCGATGCACGCCGAGCTGACGGAGCTGGCCAGAAATCGCGCCTGCTCGGACATCGTGCTGGTGACCGGGGACGGGGATCTGCTACCGGGGCTCATGTCCGCCAAGGAACACGGAGTGGCGGTGCACCTGTGGGCGGTCCAGGCCGCCGACGGGGACTACAACCAGTCCGAGGACCTGGTCGCCGAGGCCGACGAGCGGCGCGTCCTCGACCGCGCCTGGATCACCCGGGCCGTACGGCCCAAGGACCTCACCGGGGTCTGCGCGCCGCCGCCCGTCCCGCGGCCGGAAATCGCCGCGATCCTGTCGGCGCCCCTGCCGGAGTCGGCGCTGGCCGCCTCGGCGGAACGCGCGGAGCGCGCGGCCCGGGAACAGGCGCGCGGCGGCGCGGACGCCCCGGGCACCACCGCGCCGAACGGCACCCCCGGGACGGCGGCCACTGAGGCCCCCGCACCGGCTCCCGCCCCCGCCGCCGCCGACGGCTGCGAGGAGCCGCACCCGGCGCACGGCACGCGCGGCGTGCCGACCCCCAAGGACCTCGCCGGTCTGCGCGGCCCCGGCGCGCAGGCGGCGCAGCATCCGCATCCGAACGGGACCGCGCAGTCTGCGCCGGCGATCGCCGCCGGGGTGACGCTGCGCTGGTCGTCCGACAAGGGCTGGGCCGAACGCCCGGGCGGCGGCCACCTCGGCGAGCCGCCCGAGACCGCCTCGCTCCCGACCCTGGCGCAACTCACCAGCGCCGAGCAGCGCTGGGCGGACCGCGAGGAGGACATCACCACGGTCGGCGGCGACCCCTTCGAGGTCGGCCAGGTCTTCGCCCGGCGGTGGATGGAACGGCTCCCCGACCCCGGCCACACGCAGAAGCTGTCGACGATGTACCCGAGGATTCCGCACCGCATCGACGGTGAACTGCTGCGCTACGCGGCGAGATTCGGCCTGCTCGCGCACAAGGACGACCAGATCGACGAGCACGACCGGTACGCGATCAGGGCGGGCTTCTGGCGCGAGATCGACGTACGGGCGGCGGCGGAACACGCGACGACGGGGGAGTAGGGGCCGAAGCGGCGGCAGCACCCCGGGGTGTCAGGGGGCACCCCCGTTTCCGGAGCCGACACCGCCCCGGGGAAGGCGACCGGCCCACAACCCCGTAGGCTCGTCCCTCGTGAGTACGGGTACAGCGCAGGCGCGACGCGGCACGGGAGTCGTGTGTGCCGTGCGGGACCTGGTCAAGACATATCCCGCCGCACGCGGCCGCCGAGGCGTGCCCGCGACGCCGGCCGTGCGGGCCACCGACGGGATCTCCCTCGATGTCCACCGGGGCGAGATCTTCGGGCTGCTCGGCCCCAACGGCGCGGGCAAGTCGACTCTCGTACGGCAGCTCACCGGGCTCATGCGCCCGGACTCCGGCGGCGTCGAACTGCTCGGGCACGACCTCGTCCGGCATCCCGAGCGGGCCTCGCGGCTGGTGGCGTACCTCGGACAGGAATCGACCGCGCTCGACGAGCTGACCGTGTCGCTCGCCGCCGAGACGACCGGACGCCTGCGCGGGCTCACCGCGAAGGCCGCACGGGCCGAGCGGGACGACGTACTCGACGAGCTCGGCCTCGGCGACATCGCCGGGCGGCCGCTCAAGAAGCTGTCCGGCGGTCAGCGCCGGCTCGCCTGCTTCGCCGCCGTACTGGTGGGCGAGCGGCCCGTCCTGATCCTGGACGAACCGACCACCGGCATGGACCCCGTCGCGCGCCGCGCGGTGTGGGCGGCCGTCGACCGCCGGCGGGCGGAGAACGGCGCGACCGTGCTGCTCGTCACGCACAATGTCATCGAGGCCGAGACGGTCCTGGACCGCGTCGCGGTGCTGGAGAGCGGCCGGGTCATCGCGTGCGACAGCCCGGCGGGGCTCAAGTCGCGCGTCGCCGGCGAGGTGCGGCTCGACCTCGTCTGGCGGGAGCGGGCGCCGCTGGACGTGCCCGAGGTCGCCGCGCTGCGCGAATCGGCGCAGGAGTCCGGGCGCCGCTGGGTGCTGCGGCTGTCCCCCGACGAGGCGCGCGCGGCCGTGGCCGCCGTCACCGGGGGCAAGGCGTTCGCGGCGCTCGACGACTTCACCCTCGCGACGCCGAGCCTGGAAGACGTCTACCTGGCACTCGGCGGAAGCACGAACGGTACGAAGGGGCTGGTCAAGGCGTGAGTGTCGTGCCTGCGGAGGCGGAGACCGGCTCCACGCGGATCCGGGTGGCGAGGGGCCGGGACGACGACGCCGGTGCGGCCGGTGACGTGCCCGCGCCGCTCGCCCCCCGCGCGCGGCTGCTGCCGTCGCTCACCGCCGTCTACCGGGCGCAGCTGTCCCGGGCGCGGGTGGCCCGCATCCCGCTGCTCTTCGTCGCCACGTTCCAGTCCGTCGGGATCATGGTCCTGATGCGCGGGGTCGTCGACGGGGGCGACGAGGCGCGGGCCGTGGTCGCCGGGTCGAGCGTGCTGGTCGTCGCGTTCGTCGCGCTCAACCTGCTCGCCCAGTACTTCGGACAGCTGCGTGCCAGCGGCGGCCTCGACCACTACGCCACGCTGCCGGTGCCGCCCGCCGCGGTGGTACTCGGCGCGGCGGCGGCGTACGCCTCCTTCACCGTGCCGGGCACCCTCGTCACGGCCGTCGTCGGGTGCGTCCTGTTCCAGCTGCCGCTCACCCACCTGTGGGTGCTGGCGGCCGTCGTGCCGCTGGCCGGGGCGGCGCTCGCCGGGCTCGGCGCGGCGCTCGGCCTGCTCGCGCCGCGCCAGGAGCTGGCCACCCTGCTGGGCCAGCTCGGCATGTCGGCGGCTCTGCTGCTCGGGGTGCTGCCCGCCGAACGGCTGCCCGTGCCCATCTCGTACGCCCGGGACCTGCTGCCGTCGACGTACGGCGTCGAGGCCTTCGCCCGGACCTTCGACACGCGTCCGCACTGGCCGTCGGTGGTCCTGGACCTGGGGGTGTGCGCCGCCGTGGGCGTCGTCTCGCTGGCGGTCGCCACCTGGGCGTACCGCAGGGCCGCGGTCCGCTAGCCGGTCCGCGCCGTCCGGCCGGCGGGCCCGAGCGCGGTCCGGTGCGGCACCGGCCCCCGGGGCCTGGCACGATGGCAGGGTGACCGCTCCTCTGACGCCGCCTCACCACCAGCCGTCGAACGACCCCTGGCAGAAGTCCGAAGCCGGGGCCGCTCCCCAGCCCCCGAAC
>NZ_VBVX01000228.1 GCF_005981925.1 Streptomyces albidochromogenes | reverse complement strand
CGGCTCGATGAGCGACCACAGTTCGTCCGACACGATCCACGGCCGCGACTGACGTTTCCCCACGACCGGACCAACGACCACCCAAGTCGAAAGTCACTTGATCAACAACTTCTGTTAGGGCCTCTAAGCCGCCGTAGGACGGAGTAGTGCCGACGGAAGGCTGGCCGCCAGGCAGACGTGAACTTCGAGCGCCCTACGCCGCGCCTTGGCAGTACGCGCACGTGCGGCGGCCCGGCATCTTCACCGACACCAGCACCTGGCCGTGGACGCCGCCCGCGACCACTCGCGGTGCTCGAGGAACGCCCCGGCCCGTTCGCCGATGCCGCCGCATGGTCTGCCTGGCGGTGGAGCGCTGCCTGGCCCGCCCCGCGTCCTCCGGGACCCTGCGACGGCCGGGCAGAGGGTTGCACCGACAGGTGGCTGAACGGTTGGCTGGACGGTTTGCCTCCAGCGGGGGACCGAGGGTGTGACCGGAGGCGCGAGCCCCCAAAGTAAACCGACACCGCCCGTTCCCGCAGGTGTGGATAAGCCGGTCAGGGACGGCCACACCTCTTCTCCACTGGGGGAGAGGTCTACGCGGCTGGCTGGCTGGGTGCAGTGGTGTGGGCGAGCTTGGGGGAGTGGGCAGTGCGCCGGTCGTCGTGCACCGGCCGTCGGAGTCCGGCGGCCGTCGGGCACCATGCACCGGCACGGCCGGGACGAGATCCTGGGGCAGGCGCATTCCGATCACGACCTGGTCGTCTTCCTTGAAGCGGCCGGAGTGATCGCCCCGGAGAGGGTTGCGATCTCTTGCTTTCGGGGCGGTGGTGTGACCGAGGCGCGCACCGCAGACGGCGAATGCTCGCCGAAGACGGTTTGGCGGCCTTCCTGGCCAAGCGCCGGCGGCCGATCAGCGCGGCCGCCCTCATCGAGGACACCGTGGCGCTGCTGGACACCCTGCCCGACACCGAACGTGACGATGCTTCCGTGCTGCTTCGCACAACGGAAACGCATGCATACGCCATGAGCAGTGTGAACCCGGCTGGTAACCCGGCCCACCACGCAGGCACCGACCCGGCCGCGCATCGGCCCCGCCGGCTGTCGACCGAGACGAAGTCGGCTCTGAAGACGACTGAGTTCTTCATCTACCTCGCCGCCGTGGTGGGGGTCCTGATCGCCTCTATGGTCGTGGGCACCGAAGAGGGGCACCGTGACTACTTCCGCGCCGATCGGGCGTGGTGGTACATCGTGATCCTGACCGTCGGCTACACGATCAGCCGTGGGCTAGCCAAGTCCGGCAGCCGCGACCCCTACGACGACTCCCACTGAGCCGCTCCCGGACGAGTAGGCACGGGCAGCCTGCCCACGCTGCCTCCCCTTCACCGTCCCGCCAGTTACTGGCGGGACGGAGTGCTGCAGGCACGCGAGGCGCATATCGGGCTTGCGGGGGAGCGGGGGTCCCGGCGGCGGCAGCATCGGCGGGACGGCGGCCGGCCGCCGGGAGGGGGCCAGTCTCTCCCGGGGGCTCATGCCCTCGCGTGCGGAGGGTGGGGCATTTGCCCGCGCCAGTTGGGTGCTGGGCATTGTTCACGTGGCTCTTGTCGGTGTACCGACCTGGCCCCCGGCCCGTTCGGGTGTTCCATTCGAGGGTGTGGTGAGGGCCTGGCGCTGTGTGGTGGCTGACATGATGGGTCCGGTCTCTGGGGAGGGTCCCGGGGGGCGGCGCTGGTCGGGTTGCCTCAGGGTTACTTCGCGGATGAGGGGGCGTGGGGTGCCGGTGAGCAGGCTGGTGATTACACCGGCGGTGGTCGGGCGGGACGCGGTGCTGACGCTGGCCGGTGAGCTGGACATGGGCAGCGAAACCCTGTTTGCCCGGGCGGTGCGCGAGCAGATCGAGGCGGGCCGCAGGCGGATCGTGCTGGACTGCGCCGACATCTCGTTCTGTGACTCGCGAGGGTTCAGCGCGCTGCTCGAGGCCCGCCAGCAGGCCCGGGACGCGGATGGGGCTCTGGTGCTTGCCGCGATCCCGGAGCAGCTTCAGTACCTGCTGACCCTGTTCGGCGCGGCCAAGATCTTCACCATCGCCTCCACCGTTGAGCAGGCACGCCTCTTGCTTGCCGCTTGCGCCGCGGACAGCAAGGCGGGACCCGCGTAAGCAATCCCGCTGCGAGAGGTCTGCGGTCAGGCAGGAAGGGCCCTGCGGATTCACCTCAATCCGGTCCGTTCCCCTATATCGAGTCCGGTGCCGGGCAGGCGTATCACCAGCACCACGCGCCGCCGACCGCCTGCCCTCTGGGGGAACCCCGTTCATGACCGCGAACATGCAGCGCCGCATCGACCTGGACGGCACCACACAAGCGCCCGCCCACGCCCGCGAGACCACCACAAGCTTCCTCGCCGAAGCCGAACGCCTTCGCGGCCGCCCAGCCAGCCAGAACACCCTGCACGCGATGCTGCTCGTCGCCAGCGAACTGGTCTCCAACGCCGTCCGCCACGCCCCGGGACCCTGCTCCCTGTGCCTGACCTTGCACGATAAGGGTGTGCTGGTTGAGGTCAGTGATACCAGCCCTGTCTCTCCGCGCCTACGGGCCCCGGACACTACGGGCAGGTTCGGCGGCTGGGGCTTGCAGATGGTCAACCGGCTGGCCGGTGAACTCCATACAGTGCCCGGCCCGGGTGACGGAAAGACGGTCCGCGCACGCCTGCCCTGGTGATTCCCGCGGGAGAAGGCCGCCGCCTGTCCTACGGGCGTTACGGGGCGCGTCCACGAGTGGAGCGGGCGAAAAGCGGGGTAGCCGTGCGTCATGTTCTTCTTCAGTAACCGGATCGGCTGTCTCGGCTCCCTGCTGATCAGCGGGGCAGCGACCGGCATCTTGATTTTTGTCTACACGCGCTGATCGGGACCTTGCCGCCACCGCATCCCCTCGAGCCCAGCGCAGCCGGTCGCCCGGTGGGCCGGGCGGCACAGGTGGGTCTGGGCACCTCTGTGCGTGTACAGCTGTCCTGGCCGCCGGCTCATGGCCGCCCTCAGCCCCACGTACTCCAACCGGGACGAACGTGTATCCGGCCGGTTGGTCTGTGCGGACTGATTGCGGCGCTTTGCCGGTGCCGGGCCGGGAGCTTACTGCTTGGTCCGGCGAGGGTTTGTCGGTGACTTCTTGGGCAGGTGCCCTCTGGCAGTCCGACGAGCATTGGTGGCGACGTGACGATATCCATACAGGCCGAGGGGGCGTCCGTAGCGCCGAAGCACGGGGTCACGCCAGCGCTCCCTGCTGAGCGGCTTGTGGGTGATCTGCCGTGGATCGAGGACGCGGGCAAGGTGGCGCCGAAGGATGCGCGCGCGTTGTCGAAGCTGTTCTTCGACCAGCTCCAGGTCCTCGAGGAGGGCACGCGCGAGTACCAGTACGCCCGTAACACGTTGATCGAGATGAACCAGAGTCTGGTGCGTTTCGCTGCGGGCCGGTTCCGCAACCGGGGCAGTGGCGAGATGGACGACGTGATCCAGGTCGGCACGATCGGGCTGATCAAAGCCATTGACCGCTTCGACCTCTCGCGTGAGGTCGAGTTCACCTCCTTCGCCATCCCTTACATCGTGGGGGAGATCAAGCGGTTCTTCCGTGACACCAGCTGGGCCGTTCACGTCCCACGGCGCCTGCAGGAACTCCGCGTCGACCTGGCCAAGGCCAAGGAACACCTCGCGCTCGCCCTGAACCGCCAGCCGACCGTGCACGAACTCGCCGAGCACCTCCAGTTGAGCGACGAAGAGGTCATCGAGGGCCTGGTGGCCTCCAACGGCTACATGGCCGGCTCCCTCGACACCCCCACCAGCGGGAACAACGACGGATCCGACCCTGGCCTCAGCTACGCCGAGAGCCTCGGTGAGTGCGACCCGGCCATGGACCTTGTGGAGAATCTCCACGCCCTTGCCCCGCTCCTGGAGAAGCTGCCTGAGCGGGAGCGCAGCATTATCGAGATGCGCTTCGGCCAGGAAATGACCCAGTCCCAGATCGGCGAGGTGCTCGGCGTGTCCCAGATGCAGGTATCCCGGCTCCTGTCCCGCACTCTGGACAAGCTGCGCACCGGCACGCTCACCGGCGTCTGCACCTAACGACGTTCGTCCCCACGCAGTTACGACCACGACAAGTACCGCCGTCTGGTGCGCGCTCGGTGTGAAGCCGCTGATTCGCCTGACGGGGCACCGAGTACGGATCCGGAGCTCGGGACCCAACGCTGGGTCATGAAGCCCTCGTTCGCCCACCTGCACTGGTTTCGCCGACTGAGATGGGCCACCCAGCACGCTGGGGTCCGAACGTGTCGGCGGTGAACAGCGGGACAGCCGCCTGCTCGGAGCGTGATTGGATTCCCGTTCTGTCCGGAAGCGGTCAGGCGTGTGGGCCGCAACCGGTGGTTGCGGCCCACACCCCTGCAATGACAAGAGAAGGCTCAGTGCTTCATGGCGTCCTTGGCATGCTCGCCGGCCTGCTTCACATCACCCTTGGCCTGGTCCGCTTTCCCCTCGGCTTGGAGGCGCTTGTTGCCGGTGGCCTTGCCCGCGGTCTCCTTCGCCTGGCCCTTGAGCTTGTCGGCGGTGTTCTCAGCCTTGTCAGCAGCACCCATCACGCTCTCCTCACGTTGCGGTTCTGACCGTCTGCTGCCCCAGATCAGACCCGCTATGCCGCGTGCGGTATCCGAAGGGGCCAGGGCTGCCGGCGCTGAACTTTGGTGGAACCGGCGCTTCCGAATCGTCGTTTACGGCCGTCGGACGGGGGCAAGTGGCGGTTCACAGCCTGATGCCGCGGCCACAACCGGCGCCGTGGCCCTGACTACTTCTGGAGTGCGTACGCATGGGAATCATTGCCTGGATCATCCTGGGGCTGCTGGCCGGTGCGATCGCCAAGTTCCTGCTGCCTGGCCGTGACCCGGGTGGCATCCTCGTCACCATGATCCTCGGTGTCCTGGGCGCGTTGCTGGGCGGCTTCCTCGCCCAGGCTCTCTTCGACGTCGACCCGATGGACGGCTTCTTCGAGGTCTCCTCCTGGCTGTCGGCGATCATCGGCTCGCTCATCCTGCTCGTCATCTACCGAGCCGTCACGGGCAAGCGACACCACGCCTGACCACCCCACCGAACCTGACCTCCAGCGGGCACCGGAATCCCCCTCCGGTGCCCGCTTCGCTGTACCTCCCCGTGGCCTCACCAGCTCTGCCGCCGCGCTGAGGTCACACTCGTGGCAAAGCGCTGCCGCGCAATCCGCATAAAGGCCAGCCATGCAGCCCGAGTGGTCAAGTCGGTCTTCGTCGATCGCCCGACCTCCAGCTCGGCACGAAGGACATCAAGGGCTCCTCCTGGTCCTCGCCGACGACCCACTCGAGGTGCTTCCTCGGGACCTGCTGACTCTCACTCCATTGCCCAGGTTGTTTCTCATCGAGATGTTCGAGCCGATTAATGCTGATCCCCCTCGCCCGGTAGTGAGGGGAGCGTGAGCTGCGTTCACTGGGGGGAGGCGTTCGCCCGGATCTCGGATCGCCGCAGGGCCCCCGCTGCAGCTGCTGCCGGGGCGAGCGGCAGTGTTTGGTTGAACAGAAGGACGCGAACGCGAGGTCTGTCGGCCTGGTGCACCGAGCGCGTACGAAGTTGAACGAGGGCCACTGGAAACCGCCGAACCCACCGTCGTCGTGGAGTTCCTGGCGTGCCCGCTTGGGGTGGGGGAGGGCCGGTGCGTGGTCCGTCGTGGGGCGGACTGACGTCGCTGTATCACCAAAAGTAGCTTTATGGATACAGCAAGTAACTCACAGGAGTGAGTGATCCACCGCCCGGGGTGGTCCTTTCGCCGTAGTGCGCATGTTGTGGGTGAAACGGTCCAAGACTCCTGCCTGTGCCGAGCGCATACGCGGCTCAAGCCGCGTTGTGTGCTGCCGAGATGGCGTTGTCCGGCATGCCGTTTTCCAGGGAGAGGGCGAGTGCATTGCGTACAGGGGCAGGTAAACGGCACAGGGCGCGGTGGGCGGCGCTGGCGGCCGTCGTGGGGCTGGCCGTGCTGGCCGGACCGGCGGCCGCGGGAGCAGTACAGGCCGCTTCGGGGCCCGAGATCATGACGTGGGGGGCGGGTGACGCGGGCCAGTTGGGCGACGCGGGCAGCGGGGACCGCTGGTCGCCGGGGCCGGTGACCGGGCTGAACCGGGCCGAGGTGGAGGAGATCTCCGCGGGCGGTATGGGAAGCGACACCTCGTTCGCGGTGGCCCGGCTGGAGGACAAGACGGTACGCGCCTGGGGCCACGACTCCGCCGGGCAGTTGGGCAACGGCTCCCGGCACGACCGGGCCACACCCGATGGGGTGGCCACTCTGCAGGACGTCGATGACGTGGCGGCGGGCGGCGCACACGCGCTGGCGGTCAGCAAGGGCCGGGTGTGGTCCTGGGGTGAGAACGGGGACGGCCAGCTGGGCAACAACCGCTCCGGTGACGACAGCACCGTCCCGGTGCGGGTGCCGAACATCTCCCAGGCCCGACAGGTGGCCGCAGGTTGCGATTTCAGCCTGGCGCTGATGGAGGACGGCACCGTGTGGTCGTGGGGCGGCGGTGAGCGCGGGCAGCTCGGCACCGGTGACCGCTCCTCCCAGGACGTGCCCCAGGAGGTCAGGGGCCTGAGCGACATCGCCGAGGTCGCGGCGGGCTGCCACCACGGCGTCGCCCGCACCGAGGGTGGCACCGTATGGGCCTGGGGCGAAAACCTTCAGGGCCAGCTGGGCGACGGCACCGCCAAGACCAGCAGCACCGAACCGGTAAAGACCAGAGGCCTGCGGGACATCAACCGCATCACCGCCGGCGCGGATCACACCTTCGCGATCCGTAACGACAAGACGGTCTACGGATGGGGAAACAACCGCTACGGGCAGTTCCTGGAATCCGACGCGACCAGCGAGCCCGACGCCACCCGCACCAACCGCAACACACCCGTACCGATCGATGCGCTCGAGGGCGCCAGCGAACTGGCCGCCGGCCGCAACCACAACCTCGCCGTCCTCGACAACAAGGTCGTCACCTGGGGAGCCAACGGCGAGGGCCAGCTCGGCAACGGCACGAACGTCGACCGCTTCACACCGGTGACAGCGGTGCGCGGCGACTTCCACCACGTCGCCGCGTCACTGGCGGGCAACTCCAGCTACGCCTACTGAGCGCTCACGAAAGGCACACCCGTAATGAAGCTGAACCAGAAGAATCTTCGCGCCCGGCGTGGACTGCGCGGCACCGGCGGCACGGCCACTGCTGCCGTACTCCTCGCGACACTCGCGGGCGCCGCCGTGCCCGCAGCAGCCGACACCGGCTCGCCCGACCCCTGGGTATACAGCTGGGGGCAGAACGCCTCGGGTGAGCTGGGCAACGGCTCGACCGTCGAACTCCACACCCCAGGCCCCGTCCAAGGGCTGGCGCGCCAGGACGTGAAGCAACTGGAGGCCGGCGGAAACGGAGCCACCGGGCCGTTCGCGGTGGCGCTGCTGAAGAACGGCACGCTCAAGTCCTGGGGCGACAACACCTACGGACAGCTCGGCGACGGCACCGTCAAGGCCCGCTCCTTCCCCGCCACGGTCACGGGCCTGAACGCAGTCAAGTCCCTCGCTGTCGGCTGCAATCACGCGCTGGCGCTGAAGGACGGGCGGGTGTGGGCTTGGGGCCGTAACGACAGCGGCCAGCTGGGCGACGGCACCACCAGCACCAAGGACACCGGCTCGGGCAAGCCCGTCGCCGTGCAGGGCCTGGACAAGGTGAAAGCCATCGCGGCCGGGTGCAACTTCAGCATGGCGCTGCGGCAGGACGGCACGGTATGGGCCTGGGGCAGCAACGACAACGGCCAGCTGGGCATCGGCGGCACAGTGAACCGCAATACCCCGCAGCAGGTGCCCGGCCTGGACGGGGTGGTCGCGCTCGCACCGGGGGCCTTTCATGCCGCTGTGCTTACCGCCGGCCACACCGTCAAGACGTGGGGCGACAACAGCGTCGGTCAGCTCGGCAATGACAGCAGCATCACCGTCGACAGCAGCGCACCGGTCGATGCGAAGCACCTGGAAGGTGTTGAGAAGCTCTTCAGCGGCGCCTACTCCGACTTTGCGCTTCTGTCCGACGGCAGCGTCAAGGGTTGGGGCCGCAACACCGAATCCCAACTGGGCGACGGCACGCAGGTCAACCGCACCACTCCCGTTCTCATCGACAGCCTCACCCATGTCCGGGACATTGCCGCAGGGCAGTTTCACACGGTGGCCCTGCGTGAGGACCAGTCCGTCGTCGCCTGGGGATACAACTCCGCCGGCCAGCTGGGCGACGGCACGACGACCACCGCGAACAAGCCGGTCACCGCACTTCCCGCCGGCAGTGGCGTGAACCACCTCACCGCCGGCCGCAACGCGAACAACACCTTCGCGTACTGACCCCCGTCCCCCGCGATAAGGAACTCACCGTGACTGTTCGTACCGTATGGACCCGTCGGGTCCTGGCCCTCGCGGCCGCCGTGTGTGCCGGAGCCCTCTACGCGGCCCCCACGGCCGGGGCCGTCGCCCCGCCGCCGCCCGCTGAGTGCGCCCAGGACGACAAGAAGTGCCAGGAGGAGCAGAAGCAAAGGGAGCAGGAGGCCAAGCGCGAGAAGGGGGAGAAGGATGCCGACTCGGGGCGGGAGCAGGTGGACAAGGACTCCAAGGCTGCCAAGAAGGACATCGCCAAGGCGCAGGACCAGGTCGATTCCTGCCCGCCGCAGTCCAAGGAGTGCATGAACAACCTCGTCGGCGCGGGGGAGGAGCAGCGTCAGGGCATCGAGGACACCCAGCAGAAGCTGGAGAACTTCCGCCCCGAGCCGCAGAACAACGCTGATGCCGCGGTGGACGACGCCTGCAAGGGCTTCGCCGCCACCCTTCCGCCCTCCGCCGCCCAGGACGAATCCCTCACCGACATCTGCGAGCTGATGGCGAAGTGAACAACCCGCACACCTCACACACCTCCCGAGGCCGCATCCGGCGTGCCGGCCGGTTGCCCGTCACCGCGCTGGTGCTGGCCGCGCTGGTGCCCGCGTCCGGGGCCGTAGCCGCCGAGCACGCCACCGCCGACCAGGCTCGCCCGGCCATCCCCGTGGCGCAGGCGTTCGACAAGAACAACAAGCCGATGGCCTCAGCCGAGCCGGTCGTGAAGTACTGCGCCAGCACCCCTTCGGGCTGCAGCTTCCAGATGGACCGTGCAGCAGAACCGCAGCAGTTCTTCAGCACCGTGAGGTCCCTGGGCAACGCGGTCATCAACTGCACCAAGAACGACATCACCGTCGACCGCACGATCCAGATGGAGACCGGCAGCCAGGACAACCTCGGCGGTGAGATCACCGGCTCCGTCGCCGTCCAGGGCCACATCAACGTCTCCGGAGAGGTCTCGGCGGGGGTGAACGGCGAGGGCCATGCCAACGCCAAGACACCCAACCTGAAGGAAGGGCCCTACGCCGAGGTCGGCGCCAAGGCCGGCGCCAACGCCGGCGGCAAGGTGGGCGCCCAGATGGGCCTGCAGGCCACCTTCTCCGCTGCGTTCAAGGCGCACTACGCCAAGACATGGACCACCAAGCACACCGAGACCACGAAGTACCAGATGACCGTCAAACGCGGAGACATCCTGGTGTTCGGCGCCAGCGCGGCCATGGAGCGGATCTCCGGAACGCTGACGACCAACCGCGGCGAGCTCGTAAGAAAGGTCATCGTCGACGGCCCCTCCACCGTCAACAGCAGCTCGTTCATCGCCCGCACCAACACCGCACCCGGCGACACGTGCGACCGGCTGCGCCCCGCAGGCAGCACCGCGGCCGGCGGCGACCGCTCCCTGCCCTCCGAGGCCACCGACCGCTCCCTGCCTGCCCCCCAGGCACAACGCTCCCCCGCGGATGCGGATGCGGATGCGGGTGCGGGCGATGGCCAGTCCGCACCGGACACCGCGGACGGCCTGACGCCGCTGCCGGCCGAACTCGCACGAAAGGCACAGCAGTGACCCGCCCCCCAGCGCCACAGCACCGAGCGGGGCGGGCGCCCGCACGGCACCGCCCTGCCCTCACCGCTACGGCTCTTGCCGCCCTGACCGCCACCGTACTGGCCGCCACGGTCACCGCTGTGCCGACGGCCGACGCGGCGGAACCCGAACCCCGCAACGTCACCGTCATCAACGGCGACTTCACCGAGCCGTCCTTCACCTCCAGCGGCAGCGGGGACAAACTGGCAGGCTGGAGCGTCCAGTACCCCTACCGGCTGCTGCCCTCGGACGCCGCCCACCCCGACAACCTGCCCGCCCTGCTCCTGCGCAACAAGCGCGCCACCGACCAGAGCATCAGCCAGCGCCTGCGCGGCGTACGCACCGGCGCCCAGGTCACCGTCACCTTCGACGACAACGCCGGCGGCCGCAGCCGCGCATGCACCAACGCCCAGCTCGCAGGCGGACAGCCCTACACCCTCCAGGGCTCCGGCGGCCCGCAGCAAAGGTTCACTACCGATCCGGGCAGCACCGCCTGGCACCGGGAGCGCACCTACACCTTCACCGCAAGCGAGAACGAGCCGCTGCTCACCTTCGCCTCCGCGCAGACCACCGGCACCTGGGACTGCGGCCCGCTCATCGCCAAAGTCCGCGCCACCTACGTACCACCCCCGGTGGACATGAAGGTCGCCAAGAACCGGCTGCCCGCCCCCGAAGCCTTCGAGGGCAACGAGAGCATCACCGTGCGCACAGCGGCAGACCACTGCGCCAGCACCCGCACCAACTGCACCTACACCGTCGACACGGCGTACTCCTACACCTACTACGACAAGGCGCGCATCATCGGCGAGACCTACTTCAACTGCACCCGCAACACCATCAGCCACGATCGGCCGGTGCGGTTCACCGGACGCTCCTACGACAGCCTGAGCCAGCAGGCGGGCATCAACCGCCTGACCACCCTCACGGACAATGTGAACCAGCAGTTCGAGGCCGGCGTCGCCGCGAGCTCTCCCGAGCCGTGGCGCTGGACAACCACCTCGGACAGGAAGATCCACGAGACCATCGAGGCCGGCGAAGCCAGCTGGATCGAAGCCCAGCCAGGCCGCCAACGCACCGACGGCTGGTTCACCAGCGACACCGACGACCCCGACAAGCAGATCCGCCTGCACGTCGTCGCCGACGGCCCCTCACCCCTGGTACCCGACCGCATCTACCAACGCACCGGCCCCATGACCGCAGCTGAAAAGCAACGCTGCCGCTCGGAC
>NZ_VBVX01000227.1 GCF_005981925.1 Streptomyces albidochromogenes | reverse complement strand
GGGCGGGGCGGCGCGGACGAGGCGGCGGCGGGTGACCCGGAGCCGGCGTCGCAGCCGGTGGTGAGGGCTCCCGCGACGGCCGCCCCGGCCACCGCGGCTCCGGCCCGCAGCACGCTGCGGCGGCATGTCTGAGTCACGCGCCCCATTTAAGGGGCAATGCGAGCAAAAGGTAATGATTGAGCCAATTCACGGCCGAGCGGGTCGCCCGACACGTGAGGTCGCCCAGGGAGCCCCGCTAATGAAACACGCACCTCACTTCATATCTATGCACTCATTACCAGGCAGGTGGCATAGTTCACCTGTGATTCATCGAGGAATTAGCAGACTCTGCGACGGATTGTCCCGTTGTGGTCGTTTGGCACCGTGCTCACCTGTCTGCCATAGTCGGTGCCACGACCCCCATTGACCCGGGCCAGGTCGTCATCAAAGCGGCCGTGGATCACACCCCCCCGTTCCACGGCGCTCCACAGAAGCCCCCGACGTGCCGCACCCCGGCCACAGGGGGCTTCTGTGCTTGCCGCCGCGCCGGTACGGCGCCTAGCGCTCGGAGGTGCGGTCGCTGACCCGCATCTCGAACCAGGTGGTCTTGCCGCGCGGCAGGAGGTCCACGCCCCACCGGTCGGAGAGCTTGTCCACGAGGAAGAGCCCCCGGCCACTGGTGTCGAGCTCGTGCACGGGCATCAGGCAGGGCAGACCGCGCGACGGGTCGCGCACCTCGATCCGTATCCAGCCCCTGCGGCGCAGCATGCGCAGCCCGAAGACGCGAGCCCCGGTGTGCCGCACCGCGTTGCCCACCAGCTCCGAGACCAGCAGCACCGCGTGCTCCGCGGTCTGCGGGGAGAGCTGCCACTGGCGGAACACCACGCAGTGCGTGAGCCGCCGCGCTGTCGCCGCCGACTCCGGACGGGACGGCAGACGCACTTCCTCGTCCGCCGGGTTCCCGTACAACTCCACTGCTTTGAACGCCTGTTCGTCCTCGACCGCCGGCGTCCACCGCGCAGCCGTCGCGCTGCCGCGCGGCCGCGGTTGCTCCATACCCTCCAGCCCCGCCATGCCCCCCATCATGGCCGCCCGGGAGGCCGCCCGGGGCCGTTCCGGGGGATTCAGTCCCTCGCGACCACCCCGTTCAGGGGTGCGGATTGACATATGCCAGAGGCAGCACTGGCCCCTCCACACCCCCTGCCACCTGCGGTGACGTGCCGCTTACGCCTGATCACCCGGCGCCCGGAGCAAGGCTCGCTTCAGGCGGGCTTAAGGCCGCGTTAATCCGCCCGAGAGGATGACCCCCGGCATTCACACCAACTTGCCTTTCCTCAGAGGAACTTGGCCTTGCCGGGGCCCTCGTCGACGAAACTGCGCATGCCGCGCTCGCGGTCCTCGGTGGCGAACAGCCCGGCGAACCAGCTGCGTTCGATGGTGAGCCCGGTGTCCAGGTCCGTTTCGAGGCCCGCGTCGACGCACTCCTTCGCCGCGCGCAGCGCCGTCGCGGGCCCCTGGGCGAGCTTCGCGGCCCAGGCGTGCGCCTGCTCGTACACCTCGGCGGCCGGCACGACCCGGTCGACGAGTCCGATCGTCAGCGCCTCGTCGGCGCGCACATGGCGTCCGGTGAAGATGAGGTCCTTGGCCCTGGACGGGCCGACCAGCCGCGCGAGCCGCTGCGTGCCGCCCGCGCCGGGGATCAGGCCGAGGAGGATCTCGGGCTGGCCGAGCTTGGCGTTGTCGCCGGCGATGCGGAAGTCGGCGCACAGGGCGAGCTCGCAGCCGCCGCCCAGGGCGTACCCGGTGACCGCCGCGACGACGGGCTTGGGGATGCGGGCGACGGCGGTGAAGGAGTCCTGGAGGGCCCGGGAGCGCACGACCATCGCCGCGTGGTCCATCGCCTGCATCTCCTTGATGTCCGCGCCGGCCGCGAACACCTTCTCGCCGCCGTAGAGGACCACGGCGCGCACGTCGTCGCGCCGCGTCGCCTCCTCGGCGAGCTCGCGCAGCCGGTCCTGGGTGGCGATGTCCAGTGCGTTCATCGGGGGGCGGTCCAGCCGGATGGTGCCGACGCCCTCGGAGACTTCGAGATTCACAGTCATACGAGCGAGGTTAGCCCGCGTTAACGACAACGGACCCGGTGCGCTCGATCACAGTGCACCGGGTCCGCACATCTGTACGGCGCGTGTTACTTCTTCCACTCCGCCCAGGACATGTTCCAGCCGTTGAGGCCGTTGTCGGGCTGGATCTGCTTGTCGTTGGAGTTCTTCACGACAACCACGTCACCGAGGATCGAGTTGTCGAAGAACCAGGCGGCCGGGGCCTTCTTGTCCCATCCGCCCCGTACGTCCCGCAGACCCACGCATCCGTGGCTGACGTTCGCCGACCCGAAGGTTCCGGCGCCCGCCCAGTAGTTGCCGTGGATGAAGGTGCCCGAGGTGGACAGACGCATCGCGTGCGGCACGTCCTTGATGTCGTACTCGCCGCCGAAGCCGACGGTGGCGCCGTTCATGCGGGTGACCTTGTACTTCTCGCTGATGACCATCTGGCCGTTGTACGTCGTCGTCGACGGGGCGCCCGCGGTGATCGGGATCGTCTTGAAGACCTTGCCGTCGCGCTTGACGGTCATCGTGTGGGCCTTGGCGTCCACGACGCTGACCTGGCTGCGGCCGACCGTGAACTTCACCGTCTTCGACTGCTTGCCGTACACGCCGGGCCGGCCCTCGACGCCGTCGAGGTTCAGCTTCAGCGTCACCTTGGTGCCCGCGGCCCAGTACTTCTCGGGACGGAAGTCGAGGCGGTCGTTGCCGAACCAGTGGCCCTCGATCGGCACCGACGGCTCGGCCGTCACCTTGACGGCCTTCTCGACGTCCTCGGGCGCGGTGATGCCACGGCTGAAGCGCAGCGAGACCGGCATGCCGACACCGACGGTGGAGCCGTCCTCGGGCGTGAAGTAGCTGACGAACGTGTTCGTCGGCACGAGCGTCGTGAAGGTGGTGTCCTTCGCGGACTCGCGGCCCTCGGAGTCCTTCGCGATCGCGTGGACCTTGTACTGGGTGGCCGCGCCGAGGTGGTGAGCCGGCTCCCAGGAGGTGCCGTCCGCCGAGATCTTCCCCTCGATCTCGTTGCCCTTGGTGTCCTCGACCTTGACGGACGTCAGCCTGCCCTTGTCCGCGCCGATCTTCAGAGCCCCGCTGGTGGCCACGTTCTTCGCGTCGTCCTTCGGCGCGATCGTCACCACCGCCTGCGACGCCTGGGTGTCGCCGGCCTTCCCCGCCCCGCCCTTCGTGCCCTTGCCGTCGCCGTCACCGGAATCGCTTCCCGCGCACGCCGTGACGAACAGCAGCATCGCCCCCAGCAGCAGAGCCAGCAGTCCCGGGCCCCCGCGGCGGGATCCGCGCGCCCGGCGCGTCCCGGCCGACGTCCCCGATATCGGCTGCCTTTTCACGTGTTGTTCTCCCCTCGCACGGCCTGGCCCCAGCCATGGCCCGCACCCCCACGCGCAGCAACCGCGCGTCTGGTGAATGGTAATCACACCGGGCGTGTCGCCGACTGCGCGTGTATGTCACCGTTCGGTCCCAAGTGCGAGGCGAACGGGTCGGGGGCCCTGCAGGTCAGGGAGGGGTTATCGGAGCGCGGAACCGGCCTTCCATCGGTCCCACTCCATGTTCCAGCCGCCGAGGCCGTTGTCGGGAGCCACCTTCCGGTCGCGCGAGTTCACCACTTCCACCACATCCCCCACGAGCGTGCGGTCGAAGAACCAGCCGGCCGGGGTGTCCGGGCTGCCGCCCTTCACGTCGCGCAGCCCGACGCAGCCGTGGCTCGTGTTGACCGATCCGAAGGTGTCGGCCGGAGCCCAGTAGTTGCCGTGCAGGAAGGTCCCCGACGCCGTCAGCCGCATCGCGTGCGGAACATCCGGAATGTCGTACTCACCGCCGAAGCCGACGGTCCGCCCGTCCATCCGCGTGACGTCGTACAGCTCGGTGACGACCATCTTCCCGTTGTACGTCGTGGTCTTCGGCGCGCCCGCGCTGACCGGCACCTCCACCGGCTCCTCGCCGTCGCGCCGTACCACCATGGTGTGCGCGGCCGCGTCGACCGTGGAGACCTGGGAGCGGCCGACCGTGAAGCCGACAGCCTTGTGCTGGATGCCGAAGACGCCGGGCGCGGCCTCGACGTCGCGCAGCCTCAGGTCGACGCCGACGCGGGTGCCCGGCTTCCAGTACGCGCGCGGCCGGAAGTCAAGGCGCTGGGCGCCGAACCAGTGGCCGGACACCTCCACCGGCGGCTGGGAGGTGACCTCGATGGCGCGTTCGACGGCCGCCCGGTTGACGACGGGGCGGTTGAAGGAGAAGGAGACGATCATGCCGGTGCCCACGGTGGAGCGGTTCTCCGGCTTGAAGTAGCCGATGAAGCGGTGCTCGGGAACGACCGTGGTGAACGAGGTGTGCCGGGCGGAGCGGTGGCCGCGGCCGTCGACGGCGACCGCGTGCACCCGGTACTTGGCGGCCAGCCGCAGCGGCCCCGCGTCCGGCCGCCAGCTCAGCCCGTCGTCCGCGATCCGGCCGGTGACCTCGTGCTGGTCGGCGTCCTCGACCCGGACGACCCGGACCCGTTCGAGGCGCCCGTCGGGGACCCTCACCTCGATGCGGCCGTCGGCCCTGATCCCCTTCGCCCCGTCGGCGGGAACGATCCGGATGGCGTCCCGGGGGGAGCGCGGCTTCCCGCCGAACAGCGCTTCGCCGTCGGCCGTGCAGCCCGCCAGCCCGGTGATCAGGCCCGCTCCTGCCAGTACGGCGGCCAGGACCGCCCGTGCGCGTCTCACTGCGTCTCTCACGCCGGGCCCAACGACCGCGCCCCTCCAGGGGAAACGTGAGTACGACCGCTGTTCCGGGAAGAACAGGTGGGAGGAACGCGCGAGGGGGGCCACGGCCGGGACGCCGTACGGTCTCAGGATCCGCCGGTCCCAACGAGCCGCGGGAGGCTTACAGGTGTCCAGCGCACCCGAGCAGGAGGCAGTACAGGAGGCGGTGCGGGCAGCGGTGCCCGAGGCGGTGGGCGACCGCCCCGCGTCCGCGCCCGTCCCGGCGGCGGTCAACGGGCGGCGCCCGGACCACGGCCGGGGCGGACCGCCCGTGTGGCCCGGCGCGCCGACCCCCCTGGGGGCGCGCTTCCGCGTCGGACCCGACGGCGTCGCGGGCACCAATTTCGCGCTGTGGGCGGGTGGGGCCGAGGCCGTGGAGGTGTGCCTCTTCGACGAGGACGGCGCCGAGCGGCGCTGCCCGCTGACCGAGCTCACCCACGAGATCTGGCACGGCTTCGTACCCGGCGTACGGGCGGGACAGCGCTACGGCTTCCGGGTGCACGGCCGCTGGGACCCGTGGACCGGCGCCCGCTGGAACCACGCGAAGCTGCTCCTCGACCCGTACGCGCGGGCCGTCGACGGCGACTTCACGCTGCCCGGCGAGGTGTACGGGCACGTCAGGGACTGGCCGCAGCAGAGCGTCGCGGACACCGTGCGCGACGACCGCGACTCGGCGCCGTTCGTCCCCAAGGGCGTGGTGGTGCACGACGAGGCGCCGGACGACGAGTGGGTCGAGGACCGGCGGCCCAAGACGCCGTGGGCGGACACCGTCATCTACGAGCTGCACGTACGCGGCTTCACCAAGCTGCACCCGGGCATCCCGGAGGAGCTCCGCGGCACGTACGCCGGACTCGGCCACCCGGCGGCGATCGAGCACCTCCAGCGGCTCGGGGTGACGGCCGTGGAGCTGCTGCCGGTGCACCAGTTCGCCCACGAGGACCACCTGCTGCGGCGCGGCCTGCGCAACTACTGGGGCTACAACTCCATCGGCTACTTCGCGCCGCACGCGGGGTACGCGGCGTCGGGGACGGCGGGGCAGCAGGTCGGCGAGTTCAAGGCGATGGTGCGCGCCCTGCACGCGGCCGGCATCGAGGTGATCCTCGACGTCGTCTACAACCACACCGCCGAGGCGGGCGAGCTCGGGCCCACGCTGTCGCTGCGCGGCATCGACAACCGCGGCTACTACCGCCTCCAGAACGACGCCAGACGGTACGCCGACTACACGGGCTGCGGGAACACCCTGCACGTCGTCCAGCCGAACGTGCTGCGACTGATCACGGACTCGCTCCGGTACTGGGTGACCGAGATGGGCGTGGACGGCTTCCGCTTCGACCTGGCGGCGGCGCTCGCGCGCTCGATGCACGACGTCGACATGCTGTCGCCGTTCCTCGCGGTCATCGCGCAGGACCCGGTGCTGCGGCGGGTGAAGCTCATCGCCGAGCCGTGGGACGTGGGCAGCGGCGGCTACCAGGTCGGCGCGTTCCCGCCGCTGTGGACGGAGTGGAACGACCGCTACCGGGACGCCGTGCGGGACTTCTGGCGCGGGGCGCTGCCGGACGTGCGGGACCTGGGCTACCGGCTCTCGGGGTCGAGCGACCTGTACGCGTGGGGCGGCCGCCGCCCGTACGCGTCGGTCAACTTCGTCACCGCGCACGACGGCTTCACGCTGCGGGACCTGGTGTCGTACCACCAGAAGCACAACGCGGCGAACGGCGAGGGCAACCGGGACGGGACGAACGACAACCGGTCGTGGAACTGCGGCGCCGAGGGCGAGACCGAGGACGCCGGGGTGAACGCGCTGCGCCGGCGGCAGCTGCGCAATCTGGTGACGACACTGCTGCTGTCGACGGGCGTGCCGATGCTGGTCGCGGGCGACGAGATGGGGCGTACGCAGGGCGGCAACAACAACGCGTACTGCCAGGACAACGAGGTCAGCTGGGTGGACTGGTCGCTGCTCGAGGACCCCGGCTGGCGGGAGCTGTTCCGGCTCACGTCCCGGTTGCTGGCGCTGCGCCACGCGCATCCGGTGCTGCGCCGGCGCGCCTTCTTCTCGGGGCGGCCGCAGGCGGCGGACGGACTGCGCGACCTGGCGTGGTTCACCCCGCACGGGGAGGAGATGACACAGCGGGACTGGTACGCGCCGGCCTCGACCGTGGGGCTCTACCTGTCGGGCCGCGACATCCCGGGGCGGGACGCGCGCGGCGAGAAGATCACGGACGACAGCTTCCTGGCCGTACTCCACGCGGCGGACTCCCCGGTCGATTTCATCCTGCCCGGGCCGCCGTGGGCGCGGACGTACGAACTGGTCGTCGACACCTCGCGGGAGACCCAGGAGGACGGGCCGGGGACGGTGCACCGGGCGGGCGGGGTCATCACCGTGCCGGCCCGGTCGGTGCTGCTGCTGAAGGCGGGCACGGCCAAAAACGGGTGAGCACTGTCAGTGGTGAACCGTACGCTCGATCCTGATGACCGGAGCGGATGCACCCACCAGGAAGCGATCGGCCGTACGTTCCCTGCTGCGCCTGTGGCCGTACGTGCGCCCGGTGCGCCGGCGGCTGGCCTGGGCGGCCGTCGTCGCGGTGCTGGCCTCCTGCCTGAGCCTGGTCATCCCGCTCGTCCTGAAGTGGCTCGTGGACGGTCCGGTCGCGGAGCGGGACCCGGGCGGGGTGTGGCTGGGGGCGCTGTACCTGCTGCTGCTCGGACTCGCGGAGGCCGCGCTCTTCGGGCTCCGGCGGTGGCTGGTGGCCCGGCCGCTGGCCGGGGTGGAGGCGGCCATGCGGGACGACCTGTACCGGCACCTCCAGCGGCTGCCGGTGGCCTTCCACGACCGGTGGCCTTCGGGGCAGTTGTTGTCGCGCGGGACCACGGATCTGATGCTGCTGCGGATGTTCCTGGCGTTTCCGCTGACGTTCCTGCTGGTCAACGGGGTGACGATCCTCGTCGGATTCGTCATCCTGTTGCAGCAGCAGTGGTCGCTGGGACTGGTGCTGCTGGCGCCGGCGGTGCCGCTGGTAGTGCTGTGCTCCCTCTTCGAGTCGAAGTACGCGCTGGTCGCCCGGCGTTCCCAGGACCAGGTGGGTGATCTGACCACGGTCGTCGAGGAGAGCGTGCTCGGCATCCGCGTCATCAAGGGATTCGGCCGCCACCGCAGCCAGGCCCGGGCGTTCCGGGAGCTGTCGCTGACCCTGCGGGGAACCGAGCTGGTCAAGGCCCGGCTGCTGGCGGGCATCTGGGCGACGATCACCGCCCTGCCGGAGCTGGCGATCGGGGCGGCGCTGGTCCTCGGCACGGTCCAGGTCGCCGACGGAGGGCTGTCGGCGGGCACGCTGGTGGCGTTTCTTTCTACGGCGCTGGCCCTGCGGTGGCCGGTGGAGTCGATCGGCTTCCTGCTCGCGATCAGCCAGGACGCGGCGACGGCGACCGAGCGGTACTTCGAGGTGATGGACGCGCCACAGGAGACGGAAGGGGTCGCTCCACCGTCGTCCCCGGTGGCTGCCGGCCGGGGCGGGATGGTGTTCGACGCCGTCGAGTTCCGCTACCCCGACGCGCCCGAGGGGACGCCGCCCGTACTGGCCCGGGTCGATCTGCACGTACGGCCGGGCGAGACCATGGCCCTCGTCGGGGCCACCGGCAGCGGCAAGACGACGCTCACCGCGCTCGTCCCCCGGCTGCACGAGGTGACGGGCGGGCGGATCACGCTCGACGGGCAGGACATCACCGCGATGCCGCGCGAGCGGCTGCGGGAGCTGGTGTCCGTGGCCTTCGAGGAGCCCACGCTGTTCTCGGCGAGCGTCGGCGAGAACGTGCTGATGGGCGCGGGCGGCGGCCCGGGCGAGGCGGATCTGGAGCGGGCGCTGGACACCGCCCAGGCCCACTTCGTGCACCGGCTGCCCGAGGGCGCGGCCACTCAGGTCGGTGAGCAGGGGCTGAGCCTGTCCGGCGGGCAGCGGCAGCGGCTCGCGCTGGCCAGGGCGGTGGTGGGCAGACCGCGTTTCCTGGTGCTCGACGATCCGCTGTCGGCGCTGGACGTGCACACCGAGGCGCTGGTGGAGGCCGCGCTGCGGCGCGTCCTGGCGGACACCACCGCGCTGGTCGTCGCGCACCGCCCGTCCACGGTGCTGCTCGCGGACCGGGTGGCACTCCTCTCCGGCGGCCGGGTCACGGCGGTCGGCACCCACCAGGAGCTGCTGCGCACCAGTGACGAGTACGCCTGGCTGATGTCCGGGGCGGGCGACGGCGGGGCGGGCGACGGCCGGGCCGCCGCCGGGAAGGGGGACACGGCATGACCACCACCGCGGACGACCGCCCGAACGACCAGAGGCCCCCGGACACCGGGCCGCCGCCCCACGAGCCGGGGGCGCGGCCGGCACCCCCGCCGCAGGCCCGGCCGGCGGGGGACGGGGACCCGTTCGACCGGGACGCGCTGCCCGCGCCGAAGGGGGCGACGGGGGCGCTGCTGCGCTCGCTGCTGCGGCCCCGGCGGGCCAGGGTGGCCGTCGCCACGCTGCTCCTGCTGCTGCAGCAGGCCGCCGTGCAGGCCGGTCCGCTGCTTGTCGCGTACGCCATTGACCGGGGCGTACCGGCGCTGCGCCGGGACGACTTCGGGCCACTGGTCGTCGTCGGGGCCGGGTACCTGGTGTGCTCGGTCGGAGCGGGCCTGTTCCACTACGCCTTCATCCGGGTCTCCGCCCGCGTCAACCAGGACGTCCTGCTCGATCTGCGCGGCCGGATCTTCCGGCACGCGCAGGCGCTGAGCGTCGACTTCCACGAGCGGTACACCTCCGGGCGGCTGATCTCGCGGTCGACGACCGACGTGGAGTCCCTGCGGCAACTGCTCGGCGAGGGCCTCCAGGAGCTGATCGGCGTCATCCTCTCCTGCGTCTACATCTGCGCCCTGCTGCTCTGGCTCGACCCGGGCATCGGCGGGCTCGCGGTGCTGTCGTTCGCGCCGCTGTACCTCCTGGTCCGGCGCTACCGGAGCCGGGTCTCCGTCGTGTTCGCCCAGCGGTCGACGGCGATCGCGGCCGTCATCGTGAAGTTCGCGGAGACGATGAACGGGATCCGGCCAGTACGGGCCTTCCGCCGCGAGCGGGCGAACGACGTGGAGTTCCGGGCGCTCAACCACCGCCACGAGCGGACCAACGGCGACGGCCTGCTGGAGATGGCGCGGTACGTCGTCGGGTCGCGGCTGGTCGCCAACACGACGGTCGCCGGGATCGTGCTCTGGGGGGCCTACCAGGTCGCCGAGGGCGCGCTGGCGCTCGGCGTCCTCGCCGCGTCCGTGCTCTATCTCCGGCGGCTCTACGACCCGATCGACCGGCTCGGGATGTTCCTCAACTCCTACCAGTCGGCGGCCGCTTCGCTGGAGAAGATCGCGGGCCTGCTCGCCCAGGTCCCCTCCGTCCGCGAGCCGGCCGCACCGCGTGCGCTGCCCGCCCCGGCCGGCGGCGGGCCGGGCCGGGAGGTCGTCTTCGACGGCGTCGGTTTCGCCTACCGCACGGGCGGCGAGGTGCTGCCGCGCTTCAGCCTGACCCTGCCGGCCGGCCAGACCGTCGCCGTGGTCGGCTCGACGGGTGCGGGCAAGTCGACGCTCGCCAAGCTCCTGGCGCGCTTCTACGACCCGACCGAGGGCCGCGTCCTGATCGACGGCACCGACCTGCGCGACCTGGCCGTGCCCGAGCTGCGGCGCGCGGTGGTGATGGTGACCCAGGAGGCGTTCCTGTTCTCCGGCACGGTCGCCGAGAACATCGCCATCGGCCGCCCCGACGCCACCCGGGAGGACATCGAGCGGGCCGCGAAGGCGATCGGCGCGCACGATTTCGTCGCCGGTCTGCCCGAGGGGTACGACACGGACGTGCGCAAGCGGGGCGGCCGCATCTCGGCCGGGCAGCGGCAACTGGTCGCGTTCGCCCGGGCGCTGCTCGCCGACCCTGCGGTGCTGATCCTCGACGAGGCGACCTCGTCCCTGGACGTCCCCGGCGAGCGGGCGGTGCAGCGCGCGATGGACACCGTGCTGCGGGGACGTACGGCGGTGGTGATCGCGCACCGGCTGTCGACGGTGGAGATCGCCGACCGGGTGCTGGTCATGGAGCAGGGCCGCATCGTCGAGGACGGCTCCCCCGCCGAACTCGTCGGCGGTACGGGGCGCTTCGCCCACCTGCACCGGGCCTGGCGGGACAGTCTGGCCTGACGGCGCCCGCGGCCGTCGGGCCCCGCCCGACGGCCGCGGGCAGCCGGACGCCATTACAGGGGCTCGGTAACAGCCCGTGAAACGTCCGCTTAACGAACATGACTATTCGGGCAACGGACGATTTCCGGCCAACTTCTTGACGCGCTCCTGACAGGAGGTCCCCACTCCTGCCACTCTTCCCCCGTTCCGCGCTCCACCTTGCTCCGCACGGCTC
>NZ_VBVX01000226.1 GCF_005981925.1 Streptomyces albidochromogenes | reverse complement strand
CGGTGATGCCGTCCACCACGGCCTCGCGGGTCGCCGCGCCGCGCCGCACCGCCTCCCCGGACGAGGATGACCAATCCCTCCCGTCACCACGACGACCTGAGCACCCGTCGTGCCCCCGGCCACGATGCCGGGGGCACGACGGTGGCAGGCCCTCTCCGGGCCGTGAGTCATCCGACGGCCGGGGGAGAACCAGGCCGTCGCGCTCCTACGCCTCCTCGGGGGCGCGGGTGAGCAGGGACACCGGGCGGTCGCCGAAGAGGTCGGCGACGGGCACCGAACCGGTGAAGGCGCGGGACGGGGAGAGGGTGTCCGTCCAGCGGCCCTCGGGCAGCGGCAGCCGCGTGTCGCGCCAGCCGCCCGCGTCCGCGAGGCGCAGCGACAGGCGCGTGACGGCGGTGACCGCACGGCCCGAGCGGCAGAAGGCCACGCAGTGGTCGGCGGCCGGGCCCTCGGCGGTGAGGGGGGTGTACGTTCCCGACTCGCCGAAGACCTCGGGGTGGGCCCGCCGCAGAGTGAGCGCCGCCACCGTGACGGCGTACTTCTGCGCGGACAGGTCGTCGTCGCCCGCGGCCGGCGCCGCGAAGGCGACCGGGCGCCGGTTGTCCGGGTCGACCAGCGCGCGGAACTCCCGCTCGGTGCCCTGGTAGAGGTCCGGCACGCCGGGCATCGTCAGGTGCAGCAGCGTCGCCCCGAGCACATTGGCCCGTACGTGCGGATCCAGGTCCCGCGCGAACTTCGCCACCGTCTCGAACGGCGCTCCGGCCGGCCCCGCCGCGACGAATTCGGCCACGGCCCGCTCGTACACCTCGTCCTGCTCGGTCCAGCTGGTGTGCAGCCCCGCCTCCCGCACCGCCTTCAGCAGCGCGGCCGTCAGCCGCTCCGCGTCGGGCTCCGCGAAGCCGAGGGCCGTCTGCCAGGCCGTCCAGGCCAGGTGGGCGTCCGGCCCGGGCACCTGGGCCAGCCCCGCGAGGAGCCGGGCCCACCGCCCGGGGCACTCGGACAGCACCGCGATCCGCGCCCGCACGTCCGCGCTGCGCTTGGTGTCGTGCGTGGACAGTACGGTGCCGGTGGCCGGCCAGTCGCGTGCCAGCCGGGTGCAGAAGGCGTGGAAGTCCGCCGGGCTCACCCCGGGCGCCCCCGGGTCGCCGCCCACCTCGTTGGCCGAGATCAACGGCGTGTAGCGGTAGAACGCCGTGTCCTCCACCGACTTGGCCCGCAGCGCCGACGCCGTCTGCGCGAACCGGGCGCAGAACGCCGCCCGGTCCGGCCCGTCGCCCAGCCTGCCCAGCGCCAGGTCGCGCACGAGATCGACGACCGCCGCCTCCTCCCGCACCGCGAACCCGGCCTTCACCTGACGCGCCGCCTCCACCGGAACGGCCGCCGCGGCGCTCTCGGGACACGGCCCGCCCGCCGTCACGTACGGGCGGTACACGGGAACGCGCACCAGCAGTTCCCGTACGGCTTCGCGCAACGCCCAGGGGGCGTAGTCGCGCAGCGCGGGATCGGCCGCGCAGATCCGCTCGGCCGTACGGACCAGGTAGCGGGTCTCCGCCGCCAGCTCGTGCGTCAGCACCTTGTACGCCGACCGTCGTACCGTCGCTTCCCAGTAACCGCCGCGGTCCCCGGCGGGACCCGCGAAATCGCGGTAATGAGCGGTCAGTTCCGCGACACCGGACGGATCGGTGAACAGGCCGTCGATCCGGTACAGCGCGTCGTACCCCGTCGTTCCCGAGACCGGCCATTCGGCGGGCAGCCGTTCGGGGCCGGTGAGGATCTTCTCCACGACCGTCCAGCAGCCCCCGACGGCATCCTGGAGGCGCCGCAGGTACGCCTCCGGGTCGGCGAGACCGTCGGGGTGGTCGATCCGCAGCCCCTCCACGACCCCGTCCCGTACGAGCTCCAGGATCTTCGCGTGCGAGGCGGCGAAGACCTCCGGGTCCTCCACCCGCACCCCGATGAGCTCCGAGATGGTGAAGAAGCGCCGGTAGTTCAGCTCGGTGCGCGCCAGCCGCCACCAGGTGAGCCGGTACCACTGGGCGTCCAGGAGCTCGGGCATCGGCAGGTGCGCCGTGCCCGCGCGCAGCGGGAACGCGTGGTCGTAGTAGCGAAGGGTCTCGCCGTCGACCGTCAGGTCGTCCAGCTCGTCACCGATCCGGTGCGCCAGCACGGGCAGCAGCACCCGGCCGCCGCCGCCCTCCCAGTCGATGTCGAACCACCGGGCGTACGGCGAATCGGGCCCCTCCCTCAGCACCTCCCACAGGGGCCGGTTCAGGCTCTCGGGCGCCGGTACGGCCATGTGGTTCGGGACGATGTCCAGGATCAGACCGAGGCCGTGCGCGCGGGCCGTGCGGGACAGCGCGCGCAGTCCCTCCTCGCCGCCGAGTTCGGCCCGCACGCGCGCGTGGTCGACGACGTCGTACCCGTGCTGCGAGCCCGGCACGGCGTCGAGCACGGGTGACAGGTGCAGGTGCGAGACCCCGAGGGCGGCCAGATGGGGCACCGCCTCCTCGGCGGCCGAGAAGGGGAAGTCGGAATGGAGCTGCAGACGATAGGTGGCGGTGGGCGTCATGCGAACGTACGTACCCGCATTGGGACCTTCTGTGTCATCGGCCCATGCGTCCGTGTGATGACCCGCTATTACGTTCACGTGATGCCCGGCACCCTTCACACCTATCGCAGCGTCGTCGCCCTCACCGGGCCGGTGCTGCCCGTCGTGTCGTTCCTCGGCAGGCTGCCGACCGCGATGTGCCAGGTCGGCAGCCTCCTGCTGGTCGCCGAGACCAGCGGCAGCCTCGCCACGGCGGGACTGGTCGGCGGCGCCCTCGCGGCGGGCCAGACGGCCGGCGGGCCGCTGCTCGGCCGTGCGGCGGACCGTCACGGGCAGCGCACCGTCGTCCTGGTCGCCGCCCTCGTCAACGCGGTCGCCGTCGCCGCTCTCGTGCTCGCGTCCCTGGAGCGCGTCGGTACGCTCCCGCTCGCGCTCGTCGGCGCGCTCGCCGGAGCGAGCGTTCCCCAGATCGGCCCCCTGGCACGTACGAGATCGGTCGCGATCGCTCGCAGGAACGGAGCCGACGAACGGCTCGTCGGGGCCGTCCTGTCGTTCGAGGGAACGCTCGACGAGGTGTCCTTCGTCCTCGGCCCCGCCCTCGTCGGCCTCGCCGCGGCCGTCGCGCACCCCGCCGCCGCCCTGCTCGCGGCAGCGGGTCTGCTGGCCGTCTGCGGCACCTGGTTCGCCCTGCATCCGACGGCGTCCCGGGTACGCCCGGCGTCCCGCGCGGCGTCATCCACGACGACCAGCCTGCCCGGCGCGGTGTACGCGCTGCGCACCGCGATGGTGCTCCAGGGAGCCATGTTCGGCGCGTCTCAGGCGGGCATCACGGCGCTCACCGACCGGCTCGGGCGGCCGGAGCAGGCCGGTCTCGTGTACGCGGCCATGGGCGTCATGAGCGCGGCCGCCGGGCTCGCGACGGCCGCCGTACCGGAGAAGGTCACCCTGTCGGCCCGCTGGCGCGTCGCGACAGCCGCTCTGGTCGTGCTGTCCGTGCCGCTGCTCTTCGTGACGTCCCTGGGGGCGCTGTACGCCGTCGTGATCGTCCTCGGGGTCGCGTACGCACCCCACCTGATCACCATCTTCGCCCTGACGACCCGGATCGTTCCCGAGAACAGGCTCGCCGAGTCGATGGCCTTCCTCACGAGCGGCGTCGTCGGCGGCCAGGCGCTCGCCCTGGCCGTCTCCGGGCGTCTCGCGGAGGGCGGCGGCGCGCACGCCGCGTTCGCCGTCGCGGTGGCGGCGGCCACGCTGTGCGCCGTACTCGCGTGGACCGTCCGCCCCGCTCCCGCGGCGGCTCCTAGGCCGGCCGCTGCAACACCACCAGACTGCGCCCGATCAGCGTGACGTGCTCGCCCGCTCCCACCTTGGGACCGCTCCCGGGCGGCACCCCGTCGGGCCGTGCCGTGTCGACCACGACCTGCCACTGCTTCCCGTGGTTCACCGGAATGGTGAAATCGAGCTCCTGGGCGCTCGCGTTGAACATCAGCAGGAAGGAGTCGTCCGAGATCCGCTCGCCGCGCGGCCCCGGCTCGGAGATCGCGTGCCCGTTGAGGAAGACCGTCAGCGCCTTCGCGTGCGCCGCCTGCCAGTCCCGCTGGGCCATCTCCTTGCCGTCCGGCGTGAACCACGCGATGTCCGACAGGTCGTCGTGCGTGCCCTCCACCGGACGCCCGTGGAAGAAGCGCCTGCGCCGGAAGACCGGATGGTCCCGCCGCAGCCACACCATCGAGCGGGTGAACGCGTGGAGCGACCCCTCCTCCTCGTCCTTGTCCGGCCAGTGCACCCACGACAGTTCGTTGTCCTGGCAGTACGCGTTGTTGTTGCCGCCCTGGGTGCGTGCGAACTCGTCCCCGTGCGACAGCATCGGCACGCCCTGCGACAGCATCAGCGTCGCGATGAAGTTGCGCATCTGGCGGGCGCGCAGCTCCAGGATCGCGGGATCGTCCGTATCGCCTTCCGCCCCGCAGTTCCAGGACCGGTTGTGGCTCTCGCCGTCCCGGTTACCCTCGCCGTTGGCCTCGTTGTGCTTGTCGTTGTACGAGACCAGGTCGGCCAGGGTGAAGCCGTCGTGGCAGGTGGTGAAGTTGATGGACGCGAGCGGCCTGCGCCCGTCGTCCTGGTACAGGTCGGACGACCCCGTGAGCCGCCCGGCGAACTCGGCGATCGTCCTCGGCTCGCCCCGCCACAGGTCGCGGACGGTGTCCCGGTACTTGCCGTTCCACTCGGTCCACAGCGGCGGGAAGTTCCCCACCTGGTAGCCGCCCTCGCCCACGTCCCACGGCTCGGCGATCAGCTTCACCTGGCTGACCACCGGGTCCTGCTGCACCAGGTCGAAGAACGACGACAGCCGGTCCACCTCGTGGAACTGCCGGGCCAGCGTCGCCGCCAGGTCGAAGCGGAACCCGTCGACGTGCATCTCGGTCACCCAGTACCGCAGCGAGTCCATGATCAGCTGGAGGACGTGCGGCGACCGCATGAGCAGGGAGTTCCCGGTGCCCGTGGTGTCCATGTAATACCGGGGATCGTCGGCGAGACGGTAGTACGAGGCGTTGTCCAGACCCCGGAAGGAGAGCGTGGGGCCCAGGTGGTTGCCCTCCGCCGTGTGGTTGTAGACGACGTCGAGGATGACCTCGATGCCCGCCCGGTGCAGCGCCCGTACGGCCGACTTGAACTCCAGCACCTGCTGACCCCGGTCGCCCCAGGAGGCGTACGCGTTGTGCGGGGCGAAGAAACCGATGGTGTTGTAGCCCCAGTAGTTGCTCAGGTTCGCGTCGGCCAGCCGGTGGTCGTTGACGAACTGGTGCACGGGCATCAACTCGAGAGCGGTCACCCCCAGTTCCGTCAGGTGCGAGATGATCGCCGGATGCGCGAGCGCCGCGTACGTCCCCCGGAGCTCGTCCGGGAGGTCCGGGTGCATCATCGTGAGGCCCTTCACATGGGCCTCGTAGAGGATCGTGCGGTGGTAGTCCGTGCGCGGCGGACGGTCGTCACCCCAGTCGAAGTACGGGTTCACCACCACCGACGCCATGGTGTGCGGCGCCGAGTCCAGGTCGTTGCGCGAGTCCGGCTTCCCGAAGTGGTAGCCGTACACCGCCTCGCCCCAGTCGATCTTGCCGCTGATGGCCCGCGCGTACGGGTCGAGCAGCAGCTTCGCGGAGTTGCACCGCTTGCCCTCCTGCGGGGCGTACGGGCCGTGGACCCGGTAGCCGTAGCGCTGGCCCGGCATGATGCCGGGCAGGAAGGCGTGACGTACGAACGCGTCGGACTCGCGCAGTTCCACCGCCGTCTCCGAACCGTCGTCGTGCAACAGGCACAACTCGATCCGGTCGGCGGCCTCCGAATAGACAGCGAAATTGGTTCCGGCGCCGTCGTACGTGGCGCCGAGTGGGTAAGCCTCTCCCGGCCAGACCTGCATGCGATCGACTCTTCCACTTCTGATCCGGGTGCTGCGGGGCACTTCGCACAGATCTTCCCCGAAAGTGGGGCAACCTCCTAGGACTTCGGTCCGTCCTACCGGGTGACCACGCATACCCGGTTCGCCAGTTGCCGTCGCGCGTGACGCGCGGGGCGACGGGGGGCTCCGGGAGGAGTAGGGGGGCATCGTGCACAGGACAGTGCGCCGGCATCTGGGGAAGATGCTGGCGGGGACCGCGATAGCGGTGACCGGGACGGCGGTGATGATCGGGGTGACGCTGCCGGGTCCGGCCGGCGCCGCCGACGACACGCGCGGCGGGCGGACCGGGACCGCTGCCGTCACCGGTACGGCCCAGGGCGAGCGCGGCGACCAGGGGGACCGGGCCGGTGGGAGCGCGGCGGCGGGGCAGGCGCCCGAGCCGGGCGTGGTGGAGGCCGCCCCGGCCGAGGGCGAGCAGGGCATCGGCCGGGACCCCCTGACCGACGCCGAGCTGGAGCGGGTCGAGAAGCTGGCGCTGACGCCGTCGCAGTTCGCCGCCGGGCGGGACGTCGACGGGGACCGGGGGCCGCAGCACCTGGCCACCAACCTCGGCGAGATGCAGCCGTCCGAGGTGGACGACGCGGCGCCGCCGCGCCGCGCCGAGGTGTCGTACTACGACTACAAGCGCGACGAGCTGGTGACGAGGACCGTCAACCTCGCCACCGGCAAGGTGGAGCGGACCGGCGTGCTCAAGGGCGTACAGCCGTCGCCGACCCGTGCGGAGAACCGCGAGGCCACCGAGCTGATCCTGGCGAGCCCGCTCGGCGCGGGCCTGAAGCAGGACTACCAGGACGCCATGGGCAAGCCGCTGACCTCGGTGGACCAGCTGTGGGTGAACGGCGGGATCTACCGGGCGGACCGGGAGGAGAACGTGCCGGCGGCGCTCGCGAAGTGCGGCACGCACCGCTGCGTCCGCGTCACGTCCAAGGTCAGGAACGGGCCGTGGATCGACACGCGCGATCTCGTGGTCGACCTGAGTGCGAGGACGGTCGGCCGAATCGGCTGACCCTTCCGGCCCTCCGGACCCTCTCGACCGACTCATCCTCTTCAGTCCCTTCCCGCACTTCCGTACGAGGGAGTTCATCCTCATGCACGTCAACAGAGCTTCTGGTGCCCGCAAGCGGGCCGCGGCAACCCTCGCCGCCGCCGCCCTGCTCGGCAGCCTGGCCGCCGCCGGCGGCTCCGCGGCCTCCGCGACGCCCAGGGCGGCGGCCGGGAACACCCCCAAGGCCGCGCCGGCGGCCCCCGCGCCGGCTCCGGCCGACTGCAGCGCGGCGTACCGCATCGAGCAGAAGCTCGACGGCGGCACCACCTGGCGCATGTGCTGGAACTACGACAGCGACGCCGGCCTGGTCCTGGAGAAAGTGACGTACCAGCCCAAGGGCGAACCCAAACCGATCCGCGTCCTGACGAGCGGCAAGCTGGCGCAGGTCCACGTGCCGTACGACAACGGCAAGGAGGAGTACGACGACCTCACGAGCTACGGCTTCGGCACCGGCCTGCAGGACCTGAAGCCCGCCGAGTGCCCCGGTGGCACGATCCGCACCGTCAGGGTCCCCGACATGGGCGACGTCAAGGGCATCTGCACGACCACGCGTGCGCGCGGGCACGCGTACCGCCTCGCCAGCGACGAGAGCACCAAGGTCTGGCAGGCCCAGGGCAAGGACCTGCTGGTCTACACCGTGAACAAGGTCTCCTGGTACGAGTACATCACCGAATGGCGCTTCTCCTCCGACGGCACCGTCTCCGCCAACGTCGGCGCCACCGGCAGCCTCGCGCCCGACGACTACGACGCCACCGACGGCCGGGGCTGGCCCATCGGCAAGGGGGCGCGCGACTACGCCACCAGTCACAGCCACAACGTCTTCTGGCGGCTGAACTTCGGCCTCGACGGCAGCTCGAAGAACCGCGTCGAGCAGTACGACTCGAAGGTCACCCCGCCGCAGGGCAACGCCAAGCCCACCACCAGGACCACCCGCACCCCCATCACCAAGGAGCTCGCGGGCGACGCCAAGAGCATGCGGTGGTGGCGGATCGTCAGCGCGACCGGCAAGAACAAGGACGGCCACGCGCGCTCGTACGAGATCGTGCCCGGCAGCTCCAACAAGCACCCGGGGCGCAGCTTCACCCGGCACGACGTGTACTTCACGAACTACCGCAAGTGTGAGCAGTTCGCCAGCAACAACATCCGCGACTGCGGCGGCGCGAACGCGCCGGACAGCGTGGACGAGTGGGTGAACGGCGAGACCCTCAAGAATCCGATCACCTGGGTCAACATCGGGTTCCACCACATCGCCCGGGACGAGGACCAGCAGCCGATGCCGGTCCACTGGCAGGGTTTCCAGCTCGCGCCGAGGGACGTAACCGCTATGAATCCGCTCACTCCGGCCGATCTCGCTGGACAGAACGGGCATTACGAATAAGGGAGTTGGGAAAGGAGCCTGCCGATCCGGCTGCACCGCCTCCCGCTCCCGGAGTACCCTTCCTTGATCGTTGGAGACGGGGCTTCCAGGAGCTGAAGGCGGTGCGTGGGTGAGCTCGGGAGGGCTGGAACTGCCCCCCGGTGACGCAGGTCACGAGGGGGGTTCCGCAGGCGTCCCGCCCGGAGCGGTCTCGCTTGCGCGTCCGATGGAGATCGGGGCGGAACTGGACTGGGGCGCGGACGCCTGGAGCGAGGTGCGGACGCGCGCGCAGCGGGCCGGCCGGGCCTACATCTGGCTGAACCTCGTGGAGCAGCGACTGCGCGCCGTCGTCGCCGCCGTGCTGCGGCCCATCTACGAGCCGGTGCACGGCGAGGACGACTGGGTGGTGGCGGCCGCCGGACCGGCGGGCCAGGAATGGGTGCAGCGCGCGGTCGCGGTGCGGGAGGTCTCGCGCAGGAAGGGCTACCTGCTCGACCCGGCCGACGACAACGTCATCAGCTTCCTCACCCTGCCCCAGCTGCGGGAGCTCATGGTGCAGCACTGGCCGTGCTTCGAGCCGTACTTCGACGACCGCCGCGACGTCGAACTCGCCCTGGACGAGCTGGAAGTCACCCGCAACGTCGTCTCACGCAACCGGGCGCTGTCCGAGGCCGTACTCGCCCAGGCGGAACGGGCGTCCGCGCGGCTCCTGGAGATGCTGGGCAGCGGGACCGGCGCGCACTCCTCCGGCCGGCTCAGGGTGGACGCCGTCGAGGAGCTGGTGGGGGACCGGTACGCCGATGTGGTCAGCGTCCATCCGGACCGGGTGCGCCTCCAGCGCCAGCTGCCCGCCGAGGACCTGTTCGGCGGCGCGCGGCGGCTCGACGCGATCGGCATAGGGCTGAACCTCCTCGTCCAGAACTTCTCGGGCAGGCGGCTGGTGCGGCTGGCCGAGTCGGGCTGTCGCATACGCCTGCTGTTCCTCAATCCGGCGAGCAGCGCGGTCAAGCGGCGTGAGCGCGAACTCGGCCTGAAAAAGAGCGAATTGAGCCGCTCGGTGGAGATGAACATCCTCCACATGCGGCGGGTGCGCTCCAAACTCCGGGACCCGGGGGCGTTCGAGATCCACGTGTTCGACGAGACGCCGCGCTTCACGGCGTACCTCGTGGACGGTGACGGCGCGGACGGGCTCGCCGTCGTCCAGACGTACCTGCGCAAGGCGCGCGGCATGGAGGCGCCGGTCCTGGTGCTGCGGGGCGCCGGGCGCGGGGTGGTCAGGCACGCGCCGGACGGCCGCGACGGTCACGAGCCCGAAGGCGGGCTTTTCGAGACGTACCGGGAGGAATTCGAAGCCGTGTGGGCGGATTCACGGCCGGTGTCCTGAGCGGAGCGCGGCGGTCCGCGACCGGGCCCGGGGCGTTGTCAGTGGTGCGTGCGAGGGTGGTTCTCCACCGGGGATCTTCCGGGGGGAGCATCACGAAGGAGGTCCCACGATGGGATGGCACGGGGAACCGCTGGTCGGCTTCGACCTGGAGACGACCGGCACGGAGCCGCTGGAGGCCCGCATCGTCACGGCCGCGATCGTCGGCGTGAAAGACGGCAGGGTGTCCCGGCGGCGCGAGTGGCTCGCCGACCCGGGCATCCGCATCCCGGCGCAGGCGTCCGCGATCCACGGGATCAGCAGCGAGCGGGCCGGCGCGGAGGGCAGGCCGGCCCGTGAGGTGGCCGACCAGATCGCCGAGACGCTGACGGGGTACTGGGCCCAGGGGGTGCCCGTCGTCGCCTACAACGCGGCGTTCGATCTGACCCTGCTCGCCGCCGAGTTGCGCCGCCACGGGCTGCCGTCGCTCAGTGAGCGGCGCGGCGGGACCGGTATCGGCCCGGTCATCGACCCGTACACGATCGACCGCGCCGTCGACCGCTACCGCAAGGGCAAGCGCACCCTGGAAGCGGTCTGCGTCGAGTACGGCGTGGTGCTCGACGGAGCCCACGAGGCCTCGGCGGACGCCCTGGCCGCCGTCGGGGTGGCCCGCGCGATAGCCGAGCGCCATCCGTCGGTCGCCGCGCTGGCCCCGGCCGAACTGCACGAGCGTCAGATCGAGTGGTACGCCGACTGGGCCGCGGGCTTCCAGGAGTTCCTCCGCAAGAAGGGCACCCCGGACGCGGTCATCGATCCCCGGTGGCCGCTGCGCGAACTGTCCCCCGTCGTCCTGTGACGCCCGGACGCTGACGCCGGGACTGCGACCGCCGGGGCTGCGGCCCGGGATTCCGAGGCGCGGAAACGGACGCTCCAGCCCCCTGCGCCCGCTCTCCGACGCTCACGCCGGGACGCCGGCTCCGACGCTCAGAACGGATGCCAGCGGACCTCCGGGTCGCCGTCGCGCAGGGACGCCACCCGCCTGCGGAACTCGGCCGCGGCCGCCGCATTGGCCGGGGCGTGCTGCGCCACCCAGGCGCAGCTGGCCGTCTCGCGCGCGCCGCGCAGCACCGCGCAGCCGGACCATTCGCGCACGTCCCAGCCGTACGCCGCCGTGAACGCGTCGTACGCGTCGGGGTCCAGGCCGTACCGGTCGCGCGACAGGGCCATGACCACCAGGTCGTGCTCGCGGAAATCGGCCGCGAAGGTCTCCAGGTCCACCAGGACCGGACCGTCGGGACCGACGTGGACGTTGCGGGGGAGCGCGTCACCGTGGATCGGGCCCTGCGGCAGACGCGGGGTGAGCGCGGCCGACGCCGCCGCGAAACCGTCGCGCCGCTCGCGCAGGTACGCCGCGTCGGCCGGGTCGATCGCGTCTCCCGCCAGCCGCAGCCAGCGTTCGACGCCGCCCAGCAGTTCTCGCCGGGGGAGGGGGAAGGAAGG
>NZ_VBVX01000225.1 GCF_005981925.1 Streptomyces albidochromogenes | reverse complement strand
CCCGCGCGGCCGCCCTCCGGTGGCTCCTGACCGCCGGCACCGGCTGGCTGGCGCGCCGCTCCACCGACCTGCTGCCGCAGCTCCTGGCCCTGGCGGCGACGGAAGTGCGCCACGGGGCGCGCGGCACCGGGGGGCGGCTCGACCTGCGCGCCTCCCAGGCCCTGTCGGCCGCGCTGGCCGCCCTGCCGGCGCCGCCGCGCGCCAGAATGGGGGAATGAGCGGGCGCTGGGAATTCTGGGTCGACCGCGGCGGCACCTTCACCGACGTGGTCGGCCGACGGCCCGACGGACGGCTCGTGACCCGCAAGCTGCTCTCGCACCACCCCGAGCACTACCGGGACGCGGCCGTCGCCGGGATCCGCCTGCTGCTGGGCCTCGCTCCCGGCGAGCCGGTCCCGGCCGACCGGATCGACGCCGTCCGGATGGGCACGACGGTGGCCACCAACGCGCTCCTCGAACGGCGGGGCGAGCCGACCGTACTGGTCGTCACCGAAGGCTTCCGGGACGCGCTGCGCATCGCGTACCAGAACCGCCCCCGGCTCTTCGACCGCCACATCGTCCTGCCCGAGGCGGTGTACGAGCGCGTCGTCGAGGTCCCCGAGCGGATCGACGCGCACGGGACGACCGTACGGCCGCTGGACCTGGCGGTCGTCACCGCCCGGCTGCGCGCCGCACGCGGCGACGGTCTGCGCAGCGCGGCCGTCGTGCTGATGCACGGCTACCGCCATCCGGCGCACGAGCGGGCCGTCGCCGCCGCGGCGCGCGAGGCGGGGTTCACCCAGGTCAGTTGCTCGCACGAGGTCAGCCCCCTGATCAAGCTGGTGCCGCGCGGCGACACGACCGCGGTCGACGCCTACCTCTCACCGATCCTGCGCCGGTACGTCGACGAGGTCGCCGAGGAACTGCGGGGCGTGCGCCTGATGTTCATGCAGTCCAACGGCGGTCTGCGGGAGGCGGCGCACTTCCGCGGCAAGGACGCCGTCCTCTCGGGGCCGGCGGGCGGCGTCGTCGCCATGGCCCGTACCTCGGAGCAGGCCGGGTTCGGGCGCGTCATCGGGTTCGACATGGGCGGCACGTCCACCGACGTGTCGCACTACGCCGGCGCCTTCGAAAGGGACTTCGGTACGCGGGTGGCGGGCGTACGCATGCGCGCTCCGATGATGGACATCCACACCGTCGCGGCGGGCGGCGGCTCCGTGCTGCACTTCGACGGCAGCCGCTACCGTGTCGGGCCCGACTCGGCCGGCGCTGTTCCCGGGCCCGCGTGCTACCGGCGCGGCGGCCCCCTCACCGTCACCGACGCCAACCTGATGCTGGGGCGCGTCCAGCCGGACCACTTCCCCGCCGTCTTCGGGCCGCGCGGCGACCAGCCCCTCGACGTGGAGACGGTGCGCCGCCGGTTCGCGGACCTCGCCGACGACATCGCGCGGGCCACCGGCGTACGGCGCGGCCCCGAGGAGGTCGCGTCCGGCTTCCTCGACATCGCGGTGCTCAACATGGCGAACGCCGTCAAGAAGATCTCCGTACAGCGCGGGCACGACGTCACCCGGTACGCCCTCACCAGCTTCGGCGGCGCCGGCGGACAGCACGCCTGCGCGGTGGCCGACGCGCTGGGCATCGGCACGGTGATCGTGCCGCCGCTGGCCGGAGTGCTCTGCGCCTACGGCATGGGACTGGCCGACGCCACCGCCATGCGCGAGCAGTCGGTCGAGGCGGAGCTCGACGGGGCCTCACTGGGGCGCGTACGCGAACTGTGCGACCGGCTGGCCCGCCGTACCCGCGGGGAACTGCGCGCCGACGGCGTCGAGGACGCGGCGATCACCACGCACGCGCGCGTGCTGCTCCGTTACGCCGGTACGGACGCGAGCCTGCCGGTGCCGCTGGGCGGCGTGACGGACATGACGGCGGCCTTCGAAGCGGAACACCGCGCGCGGTACGCCTTCACCATGGACAAGCCGCTGGTCGTCGAAGCCGTGTCGGTCGAGGCAGTCGGGACGGCGGGAGCGAACGTTCCCGGGAACGTCACGCGGGAGCGGCCGCGCGCGGGAACGGCGCGGCCCCGTGCCACGGTCCGGATGTTCACCGAGGGACGGCCCCGGGACACCCCGCTGTACCGGCGCGACGACCTGCTGCCCGCCGGCACCGTAGAAGGACCCGCGATCGTCGCCGAGGACGACGCCACCACCGTGGTCGATCCCGGCTGGCGCGCGTCCGCCGGAGAGCACGGGCATCTGCTGCTCACCCGCGTGCACCCGCGCCCCGCCACGACGGCGGTCGGAACGGACGTGGACCCCGTCATGCTGGAGGTGTTCAACAACCTCTTCATGGCCGTCGCCGAGCAGATGGGCGTGCGCCTGGAGAACACCGCCCACTCCGTCAACATCAAGGAACGCCTGGACTTCTCCTGTGCCCTGTTCGACGCGCACGGGAACCTGATCGCGAACGCCCCGCACATTCCCGTGCACCTCGGCTCGATGGGCGAGTCGATCAAGGAGGTGCTGCGGCGCAACGAGGGCGCCATGCGCCCCGGCGACGTGTACGCCGTCAACGACCCGTACCACGGCGGCACGCACCTGCCCGACGTCACGGTGGTGACACCCGTCTTCGACGCCGACGGGGGGCCGCTGCGCTTCCTGGTGGCCTCGCGCGGACACCATGCCGAGATCGGGGGCATCACGCCCGGCTCGATGCCCGCCTTCAGCCGCACCGTGCACGAAGAGGGCGTCCTGTTCGACAACTGGCTCCTCGTGAGGGACGGCGTGTTGCGCGAGGCCCGGACGCGGGAGCTGCTGACCACCGCCGCGTACCCCTCGCGCGACCCGGACGCCAATCTCGCCGACCTGCGCGCGCAGATCGCGGCCAACGAGAAGGGCGTCGCCGAACTGCGCCGCATGGTCGACGAGTTCGGCCTCACGGTGGTCCAGGCGTACATGCGGCACGTCCAGGACAACGCCGAGGAGTCGGTGCGCCGCATCGTGGCCGGGCTGCGGGACGGCGCGTACGCCTACGAGACCGACAGCGGAGCGGTCATCCGTGTCGCCCTGCGGGTGGACCGCGACGCGAGGAGCGCGGTCCTCGACTTCACCGGTACGGCGCCCCAGCAGCCGGGCAACTTCAACGCCCCCAAGTCGGTGGTCATGGCGGCCGTCCTGTACGTCTTCAGGACCCTGGTCGCTGACGACATCCCGCTCAACAGCGGCTGCCTGAAACCCCTGGACGTGCGCATCCCCGAAGGGTCGATGCTCGCGCCCGTCCCTCCGGCGGCGACCGTGGCGGGCAACGTCGAGACGTCCCAGGCGGTCACCGGCGCCCTGTACGCCGCCCTGGGCGTGCAGGCCGAGGGCTCCGGGACGATGAACAACGTCACCTTCGGCAACGACCGCGTGCAGTACTACGAGACCGTGGCGAGCGGCTCGGGGGCGGGCGACGGCTTCCACGGAGCCGACGCCGTGCAGACCCACATGACGAACTCGCGCCTCACCGATCCCGAGGTGCTGGAGTGGCGCTTCCCGGTGCGCCTGGAGAGCTTCGCCGTGCGGGAGGGCAGCGGCGGAGACGGCCGGTGGCGGGGCGGCCGCGGCGTGGTGCGCAGGATCCGGTTCCTGGAGCCGATGACCGTGGCCCTGCTCTCCGGCCACCGCCGCGTCCCTCCGTACGGCATGGCGGGCGGCGCCCCGGGAGAGACCGGCGGCAACCTCGTCGAGCGCGCCGACGGCACCGTCACACGGCTGGCGGGCTGCGACACGGCCGACGTCGGCCCCGGGGACGTCCTGGAGATCCGCACGCCGGGCGGGGGCGGGTACGGCGCACCGGGCGGTTCGTGAGCGCCTGAGAGGGCCGCTGAGGGCCTTTGGGAGCCTATGGGGGCCGTCGGTGGCCTCACCCGCCGCCTCTCAGCGCCTCTCCGTGAGGACGAAGCGGAGGGGCGTGCCGGGTGCGGCCTGGGCCGCCGCCGCGAGGTCCCGCTCCTTCACGACGGCGATCACCGGATACCCGCCCGTGGTGGGGTGGTCCGCCAGGAACACCACGGGCCGCCCGTCCGGGGGCACTTGCACAGCCCCGAGGACCATGCCCTCGCTGGGCAGCTCGCCGTCCACGGCGCGCTCCAGAGGGGGGCCCTCGGTGCGCAGTCCGATGCGGTTGCCGGCGGGGGAGACCCGGTAGACCGCCGTGACGAGCGTGCGCAGCGCCCGTGCGGTGAACCAGTCCGTACGCGGCCCCGGACCGGCCCGCAGCACCAGTTCGCGCGGCGGACCCTGCCAGGGCACGGCATCAGCGTACACCGGCGGCCCCGCCACCGGGCCCAGCGGCAGCACCGTGCCGTGGGTCAGGGGAGCGGGCCCGAGGCCCGACAGGAGGTCGGTCGAGCGGCTGCCCAGTACGGGTTCGCACGCGACGCCTCCGGCGAACGCGAGGTAGCTCCGCACGCCGTCCGCGGCGCTTCCCACGTCGAGTACCGCTCCCGCCGCCACACGCACCGGCGCGCCCCAGGCCGCGGGACGGCCGTCCACGGTGACCCGGCACGGCGCACCGGTCACCGCGACGGTGACCGCGCAACGCGGCCGTACGGCGCAGCCGCTGAGCGTAGTCTCCAGAACGGCCGCGCCGAGCGGATTGCCGACGAGCCGGTTCGCGAGATCGCGCGCGGGCTCGTCCAGCGCACCCGAGCGCGGCACCCCGAGGTGGGCGTGACCGGGCCGCCCCCGGTCCTGCACGGACGTGAGCGCACCCGCCCGCACCACGGCGAAAGCCCGGTCCGTCACCCTTCCTCCGGTACGAAGCGCACCCGTGTGCCCGGGGTCAGCAACGCGGCGGGCACGCGCGCGTGGTCCCACAGCACGGCGTCGGTCGATCCGATCAGCTGCCAGCCGCCGGGTGACGAACGCGGATACACGCCGGTGTACGCGCCGGCCAGGGCGACGGCTCCCGCCGGCACAGCGGTGCGCGGCGTGCTCCTGCGCGGCACGGCGTACCGCTCGGCGAGGCCGGTCAGATAACCGAACCCGGGCGCGAACCCGCAGAAGGCCACCCGGAAGGGCGTTCTCGCGTGGATCCGCCCCACTTCCCCGGCCGGTACGCCCCACAATTCGGCCACCGCCGCCAGGTCGGGACCGTCGTACCGCACCGGGAGCTCGACGGTGCTCCCGGCGCCGGACACGAGGGCCGGGATCTCCCAGTCGGCGAGCCCCTTCGCGAAGCGCGCGGGATCGTCGAGGCCGTCGAGCAGCACGGTGCGCGCCGCCGGAACGATCTCCCGCACGGCGGGGAGCGTGCCCCGCGCGCGGCGCCTCAGCAGCTCGGCGTGGAACGCCTCGGCCTCCTCGCCGCTGCCGAGCTCGACCAGCAGGGCGCGGTCACCGGCCGGCAGCACCCTCATGGTGCTCATGCGAACGCCTCCACGCGTACGCCGGCGTCCTCCAGGCGTTCCCGTACGCGGCGGGCCAGGTCGACGGCGCCCGGGGTGTCGCCGTGCAGGCACAGTGAACGTGCCCGTACGGCGACCCGCCGTCCGCACAGTGAGGTGACGACACCGGAACGGGCCATGGAGAGGGAGCGCTCGACGACCGTTCCCGGGTCGGTGACGACGGCGTTCTCCTGAGCGCGCGGAACGAGCGTCCCTTCCGCCGTGTACGCGCGGTCCGCGAACGCCTCCGCGACGACGGGCAGCCCGGCCTTCGCGGCGATGTCGAGGAACCGCGAGCCGGGCAGTCCGAGGACCGGCCGGCCGCCGCCCGCGAGCAGCACACCGTCGACGACCGCGGCGGCCTGTTCCTCGTCGCGCACCACGCGGTTGTAGAGCGCTCCGTGCGGCTTGACGTACGACACCCGTGAACCGGCCGCTCGCGCGAACACTTCGAGCGCCCCTATCTGGTAGGCGACTTCGGCGGTCAGTTCCGCGGAAGGGACGTCCATCGAGCGCCGCCCGAAGCCCGCCAGATCGCGGTACGACACCTGGGCGCCGATCCGCACCCCGCGCTCGGCCGCGAGCTCGCAGACCCGCCGCATGGTCGCCGCGTCGCCGGCGTGGAAGCCGCACGCGACGTTGGCACTGGTCACCACGGAAAGCAGCTGTTCGTCGTCGGTCAGCCGCCACCGTCCGAAGCCCTCCCCGAGGTCGGCGTTGAGATCGATCGCAGCCGGGGCAAGGTCCGTTCCCCTGTCCGGTGCCGCGCCGTTCACGAGCGTCACAAGAGTTCCTTTCCGCGCGTCTCGGGAAGCCCGAGCAGCGCCAGTACGGCGAGTCCGTAACCGACCGCTCCGAAGATCAGAGCGCCGCCCACTCCCCAGCTGCCGGCCAGGAAGCCCACGAGCGTCGGGAAGAAGGCACCCACGGCACGCCCCGTGTTGTACGTGAATCCCTGCCCGGTCCCGCGAACGGCCGTCGGATAGAGCTCACTCAGGAACGAGCCGAACCCGCTGAAGATCGCCGACATGCAGAACCCCAGGGGGAAGCCGAGGACGAGCACCACGTCGTTCGCCCCGGAGGGGATGTTCGTGTATGCCACGACGCAGGCGGCGGAGAGGAACGCGAAGAGCGCGATGTTCTTCTTGCGGCCCAGCCTGTCCGTGAGGTATCCGCCGGTCAGGTAGCCGATGAAAGCACCGGAGATCAGGAACGCCAGGTAGCCGCCGGTGCCGACGACGGTGAGGCCGCGCTCCGTCTTGAGGTAGGTGGGCACCCAGGTGGCGAGCGTGTAGTAGCCGCCCTGGACACCGGTGGAGAGCAGCACGCCGAAGAGCGTGGTGCGCAGCAGGTCCTTCCTGAAGATCGCCGCGAACGAACCCTTGTCGCTGCTCGCCAGACGCCGCCGGGTCGCTTCCGGGGCGTCGCTGACATGGCGGCGTACGTAGATCACCAGAAGCGCCGGCAGGGCGCCGGTCCAGAACATCACGCGCCACGCCGTGTCCGGGTCGAAGTACTGGAAGACCACGGTGTAGACGACGACCGCGAGCGCCCAGCCGACCGCCCACGCGCTCTGGATCGCCCCGAGCGTTCGGCCGCGGTGCCGGGCGGAGGAGTACTCCGCGACCAGGATCGCGCCGACCGCCCACTCGCCGCCGAAACCGAGGCCCTGGAGCGCCCGGAAGACCAGCAGAGTCTCGTAGTTGGGCGCGAAGCCGCACAGGACGGTGAACAGCGCGTACGTGATCACCGTGATCATCAGCGCCTTGACCCGGCCTATCCGGTCGGCGGCCATGCCGGCGATGGCGCCGCCGATCGCGGAGACGACCAGGGTGACGGTCGTGAGCAGTCCGGTCTGCCCGGTGCTGAGGCTGAAGTACGCGGAGACGGCGACCATGCTCAGCGGCAGCGTGAAGAAGTCGTAGGAGTCGAGGGCGTATCCGCCGAACGCCCCGCCGAAGGCCCGGCGGCCGCGTGGGCCGAGGGCGCGCAACCAGGCGAACGCGCCGCTGTCGTCGGGGCGTTCGTCCTGCTTCGGCTGTTCCTGGGTGGTACTCATCTGCACCTCGCGAAGGGGAGGAGTGCGCTGGAGACCGTGCGGTGACGCCAAGGTAGGGGATTGTTGAACGATCCGACAAGAGTCATGTCGGCTCGTCGCTGCTTCTACGATGAGGAGCGCGCGACGGGCGAGAGCGGCCGGCGCGGGAGAGCCGAGGGAGACGCGTGCTGTGAGGACGACCGAGCCCACAACCGGCGGACTGGCCGACGACCGCCCGCTGCTGGGCCGCACCAGCACGGCGGAGCGCGTCGCGGACATCCTGCGCACCCGGATCGCCGAGGGGTACTTCCCGCCGGGGGAGCGCCTTTCGGAGGACGCCATCGGCAAGGCGCTCGGCGTCTCCCGCAACACCCTGCGTGAGGCCTTCCGGCTGCTGACCCACGAACGGCTCCTGGTTCACCAGCTCAACCGGGGCGTATTCGTACGAATCCTGGCTATTGAGGACGTAGAGGACATCTACCGCATCAGGCGTCTGGTCGAGTGCGCCGTCGTCCGCGGCCTCGGCGCGCCGCCCTTCGCCCTCGACGGCCTGGACAAAGCCGTCGGCGACGGTGAGCGGGCGGCCGGCGGGCAGGAATGGGCGGGGGTGTCGACCGCCAACATCCACTTCCACCGCGAGCTCGTCGCCCTCGCCGCCAGCCCTCGCACCGACGAACTGATGCGCGGCGTCCTGGCCGAACTGCGCCTCGCCTTCCACGTGGTGGCCGATCCCCGCCGGCTGCACGAGCCGTATCTCGTACGAAACCGGCAGATTCTGGAACGGCTGCGCGCCGGCGACGGCGCGGGGGCCGAGCAGCTGCTCGCCGCCTACCTCGACGACTCCCGCGGCCAGCTCGTCGAGGTCTACGCACGCCACATCGAGGCCGGGACGCCCGGCACTTGAGAGCCCCCGGGCGCCGCTGATCCGGTCCCGCGCGACGGGTCGCTTCTGCGCCGTTTCGACCGTTGTCGGTGCGAGGACCTAATCTGTGCCACGTGACTTCGCCAGCATCGACGGAATTCGTTCCGCCCCAGCTCAGCGCGGGGCCGCGGCCCGCGCAGGGCCCGGCCGCCGACGAGGGGCTCGCGCGGCGGCTCCGCGCGCTCGCCTGCACGGCGCCGCTGCACGATCTCGACGTACGCAAGGCGAATCTCGCGGGCGAGTACTCGGTCTACGCGATGGCCGAGGTGGCCCTCGCCGCGATCGACCTCGTCACGCTCAACATGGACTTCGACACCGGCGCGGACCACGAGCAGATAGTGGCCAGGCTGCTCCCGCGCGTCGCCGCCCAGGCCCCGCACCGCCCGCTCGCCGAGCACGAGCGCGTCGCCCGCTGGGTCCTGGAGAACCTGATCAACGTCGGGAGCGTGGATCGCGGCTTTCGCGCGGTGTACGGCACTTTCGGCCCCGACGGGGCCTATGTCCGCAGAGACTACGACTTCAAGCTCATCGAGGAGGTCCCCGGGTACGGCGGCGGCGTCTACCTGCGCACCACCGACGAGGCGGTCAACGTGCTCGTCGGCGCCCTCGACACGGACGTCACCAGCGCGCAGATCGCCGCCGAGGTCAAGCTCGAGGTCCTGATCAGCCGGGGCCGGCTCGCCGACGCCCAGCTCGCCGCCGAGCAGGCCCGTTACCGGACCGTGCAGTACGCCGAGACGCTCCGCAGGACCCTGGAGGCGACCCGGCGCAACGTACGCGCCGTCGACTGGCTCAACGCGGTGCCCGACATGATCGCCGAGGCGCTCGACCACGTAGCCGACCGCTACCGGCACGAGAACGCGATCCTCACCAACATCCGCAAAGCGCGGGACGAGGCCGAGGAGCCCGAGAACAAGCGGCGCGCGGCCGAGCTCGTCGACATCGTCAAGGACTGCATCCGCAGGCACACCCAGCTCCAGTCGCGGCTGCTGGACGCCGGTCCGCTGTTCCGCGCCGAGCAGGACCGCCAGGCCTTCGCCACCCCCACGGCGGGAGCCGGACTCGATCTGTACGGCCAGCTCCTCGCCCCACTGCTGCCGCTCCCCGTCGAGCAGGCGATCCGGGTCACCGACGCCTTCTTCGCGCACGGCACCGGCCTGCGCACCCCCGTGTCCGTACGCGTCGGGGACCTGGTCGACATACTGCTGACGCCGCCGGTGGAGCGCGAACACCTCGGCGCCGAGATGCCCGAGCCGGACCTGATCGCCACCCCCGACGACAGCCGCTTTAGCGAGGAGCAGCTGGCGAGCGCGATGGAGCTGCTCGACCTGCCGCACGACGCGCCGCGCCGGCTGTCCGGACTGCTCGCCGAAGCCAGGCGCGCCGACCCCGATCTGCCGTACCTCGTCGCGCTGCTCGCCGTCCACGCGGCGAGCCCGCCCGTCGGCACCGCGTACCGGCAGGGCGAGAAGCGGCTCCTGTTCGCCGTGGACGACGGCACGCAGCTCGACGACCCGGAGTTCGGCGGCGCCGACCTGATAGTGGGTACGGCGCTGCTCGACGCCGCCGGCATGGCCGCGGACCGGACGGAGGCGGCATGACCACACGAAGGCTGCCCGGCGGGGCGCGGTCCGGCCACGCCGTGCCGCACCTCGGGGCCCGGGTAGGAGCCCGTCACGCCTGCGCCGGCACGCCAGGCGCTCCCGGGCGCCTCGCCCCACCCGTACCGAGAACCGAGAACTTCCGCACCGAGGAGCACCAGTCGTGAGCGACCACCGCGCAGAGCACGCCGACGCGTGGAGCGAGCGGGCGGTCGCCGGCGCGACCGACACCGCGGACCCCGGCCCGGCGGCCGTGCCCGGCGAGGCGGCCGCGCCGGCCCCCTCCGCCGGGCACGGCGCTGTGACGCCCGCCGACGCGGCCGACGCCGCCCGGCTCGTGTCCTTCGGCCTCCAGCCCAAGCTGCTGCCCGCCCGTGACATGGAGTACGCCGACCTCCTGCGCCGCTACCGCGAGGAACCCGCCTTCGCCCGGCTCGCCGACGCCGTCGCCACCGGACTCGGGCTCGTCGTCCTCGAAGTGTCCCCGCGCGCCGGCATGGCGGTCTGCGCGGCGGAGGACTCCGTCTTCGCCGTACGCATGGGCGACTACGCGCGGCGCGCCTCGGCCGACTCCGCCGACCGGTTTCTGCACGGCCTCGCCCACCTCGCCGTCGCCGCGCTGGCCTTCCCCCGCCCCGAAGACCTCGCCGACGACGGCTACATCGGCCGCATCACGGTCAACGGCGTCGACGCCTTCGTACGGCAGGCCTGCCGCCGCTTGGAGGAGCGCGCCGACGAGCAGGGCGAGAACACCGACCCGGCCACCGAGGCCCCGGGCCTCGAAGCGGCCTGGCGGATCTACGCGCGCCGCAGCGCGACCGGAGCCACCAAGGACGCGCGCCGGCTGGCCGGTTCCACCACGGGCATCGTCGGCAAGGCCGTCGCCTTCCTCACCGACTCCGGCTTCCTGCACCGCACGGGTGACGACGCCGGAGGGGCGTACCGCACCACCGCCCGCTACCAGCTGCAGGTGCGCGACATGGCGGGCAGCGCCGCCATGGCCGAGCTGCTCGAACTGGGCGTGGTCCCGGTCACCGACGGCAGCGCGACGCTCGTGCCGCCGTCGGACGCCGAGGACCTCGAACTGACCGCCGAGGCCGGCCTGCCCTTCCACGCCTGACCGGCCGACCGGCCTTCGCACCCCTGCCGCTTCACGACTTACGACGAGAGTCCGCCGCCATGTACGAGTTGTCCCGGGTCCGCCTCTACTCCATCGGGCCCGCCGGTGCGCGCTACGCCGACACCGTGCTTGACCTGCGCGGAGTCGGCGAGCCCGTGCCCAACCCCGCGCCCACCCAGGCGGAGTTCTTCCAGGAC
>NZ_VBVX01000224.1 GCF_005981925.1 Streptomyces albidochromogenes | reverse complement strand
CCCCGATCCTTCCCCCGACCCCTTCGGCCCGCCGCCCCTCCTGCGCGTGGTCGTCGCCGACGACAATCCGGTCGTACGGGCCGGCCTCACCGTCCTGCTCGGCGGCCGCGACGACGTGGAAGTCGTCGCCGAGGCGACCGACGGCCGCGAGGCGCTCGCGGCGGCCCAGCGCCACCGGCCGGACGTGGTGCTGCTGGACGTGCGGATGCCGGGCGTCGACGGCATCTCGGCGCTGCCGTACCTGGTGCGGGTGGCGCCGGTGATGATGCTGACGTACAGCCGCGAGAGCGAGATCGTGCGGGAGGCGCTGCGGCTCGGTGCGGGCGGCTATCTGGTGCACGGCGAGTTCAGCGCGGAGCAACTGGTGGCCGCCGTACGGGACATCAAGGCGGGCCGCGCCCACTTCTCGCCGTCGGCCCAGGACGCGCTGCTGGCCCACATGCGCGGCGGCGGCGCCGGTCCGGCCGACGCCGGGCCGGAGCTCCCGGAGGGGCTCGGCGAGGTCTACGCGACCGGCCGCCCGTACACGGGTGCGAGCCGGATCCCTGTCCACGCGGCGGCGCACGATGCGACTGCACACACCGGGTGGCAGGGCAATGCCGGTCCAGATGTCTCGAATTCGGGACGACTGAGCGAAAGTACTTCGCACCTGCAATCTGACATGGCACAGTATTCAACGGACCGGCAGCAGGCCCGGCGGGCGCGGAACGTACAGGACTTCGGACTGAGTGCGAGGGAGGTGGAGGTCATGGATCTGATCGCGTCCGGCATGAGCAATCAGCAGATCGCCGCCACCTGCTTCATCAGCGAGAAGACGGTGAAGAACCACATCAACCGCATCTTCGCGAAACTCCACAGCGCGAGCAGGAGCGAGGCGATCGCGCTGTGGCTGGGATCGGCGAGGGGGACGACGAGTCATGGCTGAACGCGCGAGCACGACGGCCCTCCGGCAGGCCCAAGCCGGCCTTTGGGCCCAGACTTGGGCCCACGGACCCTCCGCCGGGCCCTCTGCCCCGCCGTACGTTTCCACCATCGCGGAAACGCACACGTCGGCCGACCTCGGAGGGGCACCCCATGTCGAAGAACCTCACGCTCAAGACCGCCACGAAGGCCCAGCTCGCGATCAACACCTGGCGCGACACGGTCGTCACCCGCATGCAGAAGCGAGCGGACGAGGGCGCGAGCGTGGTGGAGTACGCGGGCCTGGTGGTCGTGATCGCGCTGATCGTGGTGGCGGTACGGGAGTTGGATCTGGACCAGACGATCTCAGAAGCGATCAGCGACGCCGTGGACGACATCACTGGCGGCTGATGACTTCTTCGCTTCGGCAGGACCGAGGGCAGACCCTCCCCATGTACGTCGTGGTGGTGGGGGGTCTGCTCTTTCTTGCGTTTGCCTACTTTGCCTTCGCTCAGGCCGCTGCCGCCCGCAACGGGGGCCAGTCGGCGGCCGATGCAGCCGCGATTGCCGCTGCTCAAGAGGTGCGGGATGAATTGACCGACGGTTTCATCCGCGACCTCAGCTCGCCGGAGATGCTGATCGATTGGCTCGATGGCAGAGGAGCGGTGGGGAGCGGGGAAGCTGCTGCGACGCAGTTGGCAGGCGAGAACGACTCGACGCTGCTGAACGTTTCCCCGATCCTCATCGACGGCAACCCGGCCTTCACGGCTGAGATCCGGACGAACTACACGGTGGGTGACTCGATCATTCCCGGTACGGAGAACAAACATTCCAAGGCCAATGCCACGGCAGTGATTGAGCCTCGCTGCCAGATCAGGTCAGGTAGTGATCCGTTGAAGCTGATCGAGATTGACTGCGAGGGCGGTGTGCGTTGGGAGATCGACCCAAAGGACATCGTCAAAGCCGACTTGCCGTATCCGAACGACCTGTTCTCTGTCCACTTGGCCGAGTGAATGCAAAGACAAGGAAGAGTTGCTGATGAACGTGCGGCAGACCATGAAGGCACGGAGGACGCTCACCGCAGTAGCACTCGCTACTGGTTTGGTCCTCACCGTGGCTGGTTGCGGCGGGGATGGCGGTGAGAAGCCTGAGGCTGTCTCATCCTCGAGTCCTGCCGAGGGCAACGAGGCGGAGGACAAGCCGAAGGGCGAGGAACCCAAGGTGCCGGAAGAACAGGTCTTGGCTGAGGTGCGGGGAGGTGCTGACAACACCACCCTAACGATCAACACCGCTGTACGGGACGAAGGCGGGTTTCTCACTGTTAGCGGCAAGGTGAAGAACGGAAAGGGCGGGAGCTGGAACCCCACTCCCTGGCGAGGGCAGGAGAAGGAGTTGTCTGGAAACTCCGCCTCAATGGCAGGTGCCTCTCTTGTGGATCGCTCAGGGAAGAAGAAGTACCTGATTCTGCGCGACACCGGTGGGCGCTGCCTCTGCACTCAATTCAGCGGTGCCTTCAAGGCCGAGGAAGAGCAAACGTGGTTCGCCCAGTTCCCCGCTCCGCCGGCAGAAACCACCGAGGTGGACTTTCAGATCGCCGACATGCCGGTGGCGACTATCGAGATCTCCGACGGTGAGTGAAGCCATGCCTGCCGTTACCTTGGTAAGTCGCCCAACGCATCTCACCGCGGTCACCCTTCTTGCAGCAGCGCTTGTCGCCGGTCTAACCGTGTCGCATGCGCACGCCGACCCCTCGCCCAGCGCTCCGCCCGGCAGCACCACCACGTCCCCGCCCCCCAATGTCGACTCCAACTCGCCGGGGCTCAAGTTGGGTGACGGGGCCACCCTCGCCCCCGCCCGCGTCATCGACATCAAGTCCGTCGTCGAGGACCTCGGTGGTGAGGAGCGTCGGGAGGACACCAACTCGGACGTGAAGTTCGCCCTCCAGGCCGAGGTGTTGTTCGGCAAGGACAGCGCGAAGCTCAACGCGGAGGCCGCGTCCCGGATCAAGGCCATCGCCGACGAGATCCTCGCCCAGAAGGCGACCAAGATCCGGGTCTTCGGTTTCACCGACGACCTCGGCTCGTACGAGCACGGCAAGGTGCTGTCCAAGAAGCGGGCGGACGCCGTGCAGCAGGAGCTGAACAAGTCCCTGGACTCGTCCGTCACGTTCGAGATCCGCGGGTACAGCGAGGACTACCCGATCGCCGACAACGACTCGGAGGAAGGCCGCAAGAAGAACCGACGTGTAGAGGTCTCCTTCCCGCGCGGTGAGGCGCCGGCGTCCGCCACCGAGAACTGAGGGACCGGTCACCACCTGGAAGCGGCAGGGCGCATCAGGTCCTCCCCAGTGTGCGGTCGCGGATACGGCGCAGGGCGAGCAGGCCGCCGACTCCGGGGATGACGGCGAGCCACCGGGTACCCGACGGGGCGGCGGCCGGGAGCGGCCAGGTGGTCGCGATGACGACGAGGTAGGCGGTGCCGTGGAGCGGGCCGGCGAGGCTGCTGACCGCCGGCGTGTGCGTGGTGAGCAGGTTGCCCAGCAGGACGACCAGCGACGCGGCTTCGACGCCGGCCGCGATCCGCAGCGTACGCACGACGTCACGTTCCCGTCGTCGAGCCGGGGCGGACGATCATGAGGACGACGACGGCCGCCCACAGCAGGTTGAAGACGCCGGTGAGCATGGCCAGGCGGGACGCCGTCGCGGCGTGCGGCGCCTGGTCGCCGGCGCCGTGGAGCGAGGCCAGCAGCCGCTTCTGCCGGGGCAGGATCGCCAGCGCCAGCAGGGCCGCGGCGATCGCCGTCAGGGCGAGCGAGACGGTCAGCCACGCGTCGGTGAGTACGCCGAGCTGGGCGCCGGTGGCGATCCCGAAGACCGGGACGGCGATGCCGGCGACGGCGTAGACGCGGCAGACCCGGTGCAGCAGAGCGGCGATCCCGACGGCCCGGCCGCCAGGCTCCCCGCCCGCCGCCTCCCCGCCGTCGCGCCCAGGGAAGCGGGCGTACCGGGGGAAGAGTGACGCGGCCACGGCGATCGGCCCGATCGCCAGGATCGCCGCGAGCACATGTATGGACAGCAGCAGCTTCGTCACCGCGGACTCCTCGGGGCGGGAAACCTATATGTTGGCTGCCAATAGGTACCACGCCTACACCTCACTTGTGTAGGCTGCCTACTCATGAGGGCAGACGCGGTACGAGGACACCTGGACGGGCTCCTGCTGGCCGTGCTCGAACCGGGGCCGCTGCACGGGTACGCGATCATCGCCGCCGTCCAGCAGCGCTCCGGCGGCGTACTCGACCTGCGCACAGGCACGATCTATCCGGCCCTGAACCGGCTGGAGCGACTCGGGCTGCTCAGCAGCACGTGGGAGTCCGTCGGCGAACGGCGACGGCGCTGCTACGCGCTCACCGAGGCGGGCCGAGGCAGCCTGGCCGGTGAGCGAACGGCGTGGGACGAGTTCACGACGGCCATCGGCTCGGTCCTGAACCCGGCGGCCCCGCCCAGCCCCGCAACGTGAACACCGCAGGCCGGACGGCCGACCCCGTCGAGGAGTACGCCGCGACCCTGGCGGGGGCCCTGTACGGACCGGCCCGGGACAAGGCCCGGCTGGTCGAAGAGGTGCGCGACGGCCTCGCGGAGACGGTGGCGGCGTACGCCGACGAGGGCCTGCCCCGTGACGAGGCGGCCCGGCAGGCGGTGCTGGAGTTCGGGAGCCCCGAGGAGATCGCGCCGAGCTGCCAGCGGGAACTGACCATCGCCCAGGCCCGGCACACCGCCCGGGCCGTCGGACTGGCAGCCCCGTTCCTGATCGCCTGCTGGTACCTGGTGTGGAGCGCCGACCCCGGCCAGGACTGGCTGCTGCCGCGCACGGCCCAGCAGTTGGCGGCCCATCTGGCCGGGGTCGCGGGCACGGCCGCGCTGCTGGCCGCCGCCATGACGGCGGTCACCGGCACCCTCGCGCGCCGGCTGCCCACGCCGCACCGCCTGCCCCTCGCGGTCGCGTGGGCCGGTACGACGGCCAGCGTGGCCATGGCGGTCGCCGCCCTGGCCCTCACCGTCGCCGCGCTCCTGGCCACGAACTGGCCGCTGATCGCGCTCGCCGGCTCCCTCGCCGCCGTGTCGCACGCCGTGGTGGCGGCCTCCGCCCGCGCCTGCCGCCGGTGCGCGAGGTCGACGGCGTAAACCGGGCTACGCGGGCGCGAGGCCGTCGGCCACCAGGCCCGCGAGTACCGCCTGCCCCAGGGCCTGCACCGCCGACTGCGGGCGGACCATCACCGTGAACTCCTTGATCAGGCCCTGGTCGTCGAAGTGGAGCAGGTCCATGCCGTGGATCTCCTTGCCGTTGACGACGGCACGGAAGATCAGCACCGCCGAGGGAGCCTCCTCCCCGTCCGCGCTCGTCTCCGCCGCGCCCTCGTACGCGCCCACGTACCGGAAGTCCTCGAAGGTCCGCAGCAGTACGCCGAACAGCCCCATCACCATCGGTTTGCCCTCGAACGGCTGGAACTTCACCGGGCTGTAGAGGCGGGTGTCCTCCGTGAACAGCCCCTCCAGGGCGGCGACGTCCTCCTTCTCGACGGCGGCGCGGAAGCGGGCGGCGGTGTCGGTGCTCATGGGACGGCCTCCATAGTCATCATTCTGATTACTCAGTTTCTTGACTATGATGATGTGGTCAGGCGCGACGAAAGGGAAGGGGGCCGTCGATGGCCTTGCGACATGCGGTCCTGGCCGCGCTGCTGGCGGGCGACAGCAGCGACGGGGACGACAGCGGCGAGTACAGCGGCTACCAGCTGGCCAAGGCGTTCGACATCGGCGTCGCGAACTTCTGGCACGCCCTGCCCCAGCAGCTGTACGCCGAACTGGCCAAGCTGGAGAAGGAGGGTTTGGTCGCCGGCCGGCACGTCGTGCAGGAGACCCGGCCCAACAAGCGCATGTTCCGCGTCACGCGGGCCGGGCTCGCCGAGTTCGAGGCCTTCGCCGCCGCGGCGCCGAAGGCCTCGTTCATCCGCGACGACCTCATGGTCAAGGTCCAGGCCGCCGACAGCGTCGACACGGGCCCGGTGATCGAGCAGCTGGAGGAGCAGGCGGCACTGGCCGAGGCCAAGATCGAGCTCTTCGGCAAGGTGCTCCGCAAGATGCGCGGCGAACTCGACGAGGAGGAGTTCCTGCGCCGGGGCGACCGGATCGGCCCGTACCTCACCTGCCTGCGCGGCCTGGCGCATGAGCGGGAGAACCGGGACTGGGGGCTGCGCGTGGCGGCCGTACTGCGCGAGAGGCGGACCGATGAAGCGCGATGAGCCGTACGGGCGCTACGTCGCCCTGGGGGACAGCCAGACCGAAGGACTCGGCGACGGCGACGACACCACCGGCCTGCGGGGCTGGGCGGACCGCCTCGCCGAACACCTCGCAGCCGCCAACCCCCTTCTCCAGTACGCCAATCTGGCCGTACGGGGACGCCTGGCCAGTCAGGTCCGCGCCGAGCAGCTCGCGCCGGCCCTGGAGCTGCGGCCCGACCTCGCGACGGTCGTCGCGGGAGTCAACGACCTGATGCGGCCCTCGTTCGACGCCGCCCGGGTGGTGGGTCACCTGGAGGCGATGTTCGCCGCCCTGACCGACTCCGGGACCCGCGTCGTGACGGTCACGTTTCCCGACATCACGCGGGTCGTGCCGCTCGCCCGGCCCCTGCGTTCGCGCGTGCACGCGCTCAACGCGGGCATTCGCGCGGCGGCCGCCCGGCACGACGCCGTGGTCGTGGAGATCGCCGAGCACCCCTTCGCCACCGACCCGCGCCTGTGGACCGCGGACCGGCTCCATCTGAGCCCGCTCGGCCACGAACGGTTCGCGGCCGCCGCCGCCCACGCCGTACGGCTGCCGGCCATCGACGGAACCTGGGCGGACCCGCTGCCCGCGCTGCCCGCCAGCACCGGCCGGCAGGCGGCGCGGGCCGAGCTGCACTGGCTGGCAGCCCACCTCGGCCCCTGGCTGGGGCGACGCCTGCGCGGCCGTTCCTCCGGGGACGGCCGCGAGGCGAAGCGGCCGCGTCTGCTGGCGGTGAGCCCGCCCGTGTGACGGCACCGGCCACCGTCGGTGCCGCCGGCCGATGTCCCGGCCGGATGCGGCGGCGAAGACTGGGCGAGCGACTCGCCTCTGAGCCCGGCGGGAAAGGAAGCACGCATGCGTACGTTCAAGCTGCAGGCCCAGATCACCGTCGACGGGTACATGGCCTGCCCAACGGCGAGATGGACTGGCTGACATTCCAGTGGACGGGCGCCATCAACGCCCACATCGACGCGCTCACCGACCCGGTCGACTGCATCGTCCTGGGCCGCAAGCCGGCCGAGGGGTTCATCCCGACCTGGGCGGCCGGCCCCGAGGGGGAGGACCGGGCGTCCATCGACAAGATGAACAACACGCCCAAGGTCGTCATCTCCCGCACCCTCACCGAGTCGACCTGGGAGAACGCCGTGGTCGCCGGCGATCTCGCCGCGACAGTGAACGGCCTGAAGGCCCGGCCCGACATGATCGCGTATGGGGGGCGGCACGCTCGTCGCGAGCTTGATCACCCAGGGGCTCCTGGACGAACTCCACCTCTTCGCCAACCCGACCGCGACCGGCGCCGGAATGCCCGTGTTCGGCGACCTCAGCGACTCCGCCTCGTAACGGCCCGGCCCTTCGACTGCGGCATCACGGCGCTGCACTTCGAACCGAAGCGCGTTTGACCCCCCGGCGGGGACCGCCGGATATTGGGATGCGGGCCGGTGGACGCGGTCGTAGGGTCGACGCCCGTGGACCCCCTCACCGACCAACAGATCCGCTCGTCCTTCGTGAACTGCACCAAGGGCGAGGCGACGCGCCTGCGACTGCCACTCGACTTCGCCGAACTGCCGTGGGAGGACCTGGACTTCATCGGCTGGGTGGACCCGGGAGCCCCGCTGCGGGCCCACCTCGTCCTGCCGCGAGCCGACGGACCCGTCGGAATCTCGCTGCGGGTCCCCTCCGTGAGCCGCACCAGTGCGGTGAAGTCCAGCCTGTGCCAGGTGTGCCTGACGGGCCACGCGTCTTCCGGTGTCACCCTGCTCGTCGCCCCCTTGGCGGGCGCTCGGGGCCGCGAGGGCAACACGGTCGGCATCTACATCTGCGCGGACCTCGCCTGCCCCCTGTACGTGCGAGGCAAGCGACAGCCGAAGCTCCGCACCGGACGGTACGAGGAGTCCCTGACGCTGGACGAGCGTCTGGCCCGGATGTCCGGCAATCTCGACGCTTTCGTGGCCAAGGTCACCGAAGCCTGAGCGAGCCCCGCTCGGTGATCTCCACCGCAGCCCGTCGAGCGAACACGCGGACCACACGCGAAAGCCGTGCCGCCCTGCGCCGCAACCGCCGGGCGGCACGCCCCGACGTACCGCCCCCGCCCCCAACCCGACACAAAGCACCTCTCCACCCTCCCCGAATAGCCAGAAGCTGCACAAGTAGGGCATCGATCCCCGTCATCTGACGGTTTCGGTTCACCGCCTCCGCTCAACCCTCCACCCACCTCGCACGCTCGCGATCCGTCCGGCTCACGGCCCACCGGCCGGATGCTCAAGTGGGACGCGAGTGCGGTGTCGCACCAACATCCGTCGCCGCAGTCGCTGAGCCAGGGGCCGAGCTACCCCCGAAAGCTTCCGCGCCTCCCTACCCCACACCCGCCGCCCGGCAACGGCGACCAGCAACTCCCGAGCCTCCCCCGTGGGCTTCCTTTCGGGGCCGCCCCCCTTAAGCAATGCGTCGGAGGTTCGGCTGTCAAGGGTCAAAGCGAAGCGCAATCGCCGAAGGCGACGCGACGCAGGAGCGCCCTTGACGGCCGGGCCTCCGACGCCACACTCCGGAAAAGGCGGCCCCCACACCAGAAACAACCACCGCCCCAGGCCCAACAGCGCTCCCGGGTGGTGGGGTGCGTCAGCTCCCGTGCGACGAAGCGGCGTACCTCGCGAAGTGCGACCAGGTGGTGGAGGTGAGGGTGAGGGTTGGCCCGTCGGGGATCTTGGAGTCCCGGACGTGGACTGCGGTGGGGCAGGTGGCGATTTCGACGCAGGCGCCACCCTCGCTGCCGCTGTACGTGGACTTGCGCCAAGCGTAGGCGACTTCGAGGCAGGCCCCGCCTTGCTCGCTGCTGTAGCTGGACTTGAACCACTCAAGTGCGGTGCTCATTGCTCTCCTAGCAGCCGGTCCAACAGGCCCTTCGTTTCGTCGGGGTTGAGGGCCTGCGTTCGCAGCATCGCATATTTGCGCTCCAGGATGCTCACCTCGTCGGGATGAGAAATGAGCTGGCTGCCGCGTTGCGTCTCGGCATACGCGAGGTGTTGGTGGTCCGGTGATTCAAGCACGATGAAGGGGCCGGAGAGCCCTGCGTGAGTCTGCCGTCCGAGCGGCATGACCTGGAGGGCGATGCCCGGGAGATCGGCACATGATCGAAGGTGGCGCAGCGTTTCCGTGTGCACGCCATTGCCGCCCAGGCGGTCGATCAGGACTGCCTCGGAGACGATGAAGCTCGCTGTCGGGGGTTCCGCGCGCCGCAGGATGTCCTGCCGTGCCAGCCGGGCTGTGACGCGCTGCTCGATTTCCTCGGAACTGAGCGCGGGTACGTCTGTACGGAAGACTGCTCGGGCATAGCCTTCCGTCTGAAGCAACCCCGGCAGCACCTGGTTCTCGAACCACGACAACGCGATCGCGTCCCGCTCCAAGTCCATGTACTGCTCAGCCCAAGCCGGGATCAGGTCGATCTCCGGCATGTTGTCCACCGCCGTCTCCAGCGCGTGCTTGGTGTCCAGCAGGCGGTCCAGCAGCCTCGCCAGGTCCGGCTTGAGCGGCCGTCTGCCCTGCTCGACGGAGGCGACCGTCTCCTCGCCCGCGCAGATCCGTTCCGCCAGCTCCCGTTGTGTGAACCCCGCGTCCTCCCGGAACCGGGCCACCAGCGCGCCCACGAGCTTCATCGCCGAGGCGTTCTTCCGCTGCCGCTTCCTGGGGTGCATGACTGTCCAACTCCCCACCCCCCTCCGTACGTCACGCCTGTCCGACCCGTACGGATTTCTTGTACGGGTGCGCGCACTGCCTCACCGTAGTCACACTGCGTCACGGTCGTCTCATGAACGAGACGATGCAACACCCGTTGCTGCGCGAGCGGTTCTACCGCCGGGAACGTCGGTCCGTGGCCGCTGCCAGGGACTTCGCGCACACCGTCCTTGCCGAATGGCAGCTCGGAGTGTGCCTGGACGACGTACTGCTGTGCGTGAGCGAGCTGGCCACCAATGCCCTGCTGCACGGTGTTCCGCCCGGGCGTGGCTACCGCCTCCGGTTGTGGCTCGGCGGAGACGTTCTCCGCATCGAGGTCCACGACAGCGGGACCGGCGTCCCCAGGGTCCGGGAGCCGGACGGCGAGTCGGGGCGGGGGCTGTTGCTCGTGGCGGCGCTGGCAGACAGGTGGGGGGTCGGGGAGCGGGAGCCCGGGAAGGTGGTGTGGTGCGAGTTCGCCGTCGTGGAGGGCGGCGTACCCTCCTGCGGCGTTACTTCTTGAGCAGGTCCACCAGACGGGACAAGCCGTCCGCCGCGTGTCCCTCCGCGACCGACCGGTCGAGCAGCTTCTGGAACGGTACGAACAGTTCGGGGCTGACGCCCTGGTCGTCGTACGTGTCGATGAAGTTCGCGAACGCCGCCTGGTTGATCCCGAGGCTCGACACGTCCGTCAGGTGCTGCCCGGAATCCACGGCCTCGGCCATCCCCGGGACCACCCCGCTCAGCATCGCCGAGAGCCAGGCGTGCAGCGGCTCGGCGAAGTCGGTGGCCGCGATGTTCTCCGTACCGATCAGGGCGAACGCCTGGGCCACGCCCATGATCATGCCGTACATGCCGGTCAGCAGGGCCAAGTCGTGCAGGGCCGCGCGGCCCGGGTCGGTGCCGACCCACTGCGTGCCGGCGAGGGCGGCGAGGGTGAGGCGGTGGGTCTCGTACGCCTGCTCGTCGCCGCTGTAGAGGATGTACGCGGCCGGGGTCGCGATCATTTGCGGGACCGCCATGATCCCGCCGTCGATGTACGCGGCTCCCTGCTTCTCGGCCCAGGTGGAGAGGGTGCGGGCCTGCGCTGGGGTGCCGTTGGTGAGGTTCACCAGCGTCCTGCCGGTGAGGTCGACGGTGGCCAGGGCGTCGGCGACGTTGTCGTTCGTCGTGAAGCACATGATCACCAGCGGGCTCGCCGCCACGGCGTCGGTGACCGTCTCCGCGGGGGTGGCTCCCTGGGCGACCAGCGGTCCAGTCTTCGCCGCGGAGCGGTTCCAGACGGTGACCGGGTGGCCGGCCTTGAGGAAGGCGGCCGCCAGGGCGCTGCCCATCATGCCGAGGCCGAGGACGGACACGGGAGGGAGG
>NZ_VBVX01000223.1 GCF_005981925.1 Streptomyces albidochromogenes | reverse complement strand
GGCCCCCATCGCGACGCCTGAGCCCTCCCCTGGAGTCGCTTTGCGTGATGCACCGTTGCGGGTGGATGTACGACGGTATTGATGATGTGGACCGTATGGCAAGACCTGGAACGAGGTCTTGCTTTTTTACCTCTTTGGCCTTACGTGGGCGATCATTTCCGCAAGTGTCCCGATCGGAATTCGCCAATCCGCTTGAGCAGTTTATCGGCCGGCTCGAACAGTTCCGGTCGTTCGACGACGGTATTGCGCAGGGCGCGCAGCGGGGCGCGATGTGCCCAGTGGCCGAGAGCCACCGGATGACGCCGCATCACCCACCCCTCGGAAACCATGATTTCCCCGGTCTTGAGGGAGTCCTTGTACGCCTTCTGGCCGCGTCCGAGATCGATGTACGCGATACCGTCGGCGGCCGCCGCCTCCGCTATCCGCAGGTGCATGAGCAGGCCGGGCGAGAATTTCGCGAACTGCGGATCATAGGACGGAAACCAGCAGCACATGATCCTTTCCGAACGCGGTCCGAAATGCGCGGCGATCGGCCGGCCGTCCGCGTACAGCACCGAGAGCAGTCCGGCGAAGGACGGCGTCCTGGTGTGGAACAAGTGGTCGACGAGCCCGATGATCCAGGACTGCGTGAAGCGGTCGCTGCGCCCGGTCCTGCGGTACTGCGCGGACTTCCACCGCATCAGCGTCCGCAGCGCCGCCGGGTCGCGCTCGTCGTGCACGTACCTCAGCTCGCCGACCGACCGGATCAGCCTGCGCTCCTTGGCGAGCGTCGTCCTGAGGAACTTCGGCGCGTTCGCGCGCAGATGGGCCAGGTACGCCTCGTAGCCGTCCGCCGTGTCGATCACCGGTGAGGGGAACGTCCCCGTGACGCCGGACCCGAACGCCTCCTGCCCCGGCGCCAGGTGGTCGAACTCCCACACCGCGAGCCCGCAGGCCCGCAGCAGCTCCCGCGCGTCCCAGGTGAATCCGGGCCGGTGCACGAGACCCTGACTGTCCGACACCCCGAGCCCGACGGCCCGGCCGACCCCGGTGGCGGACCTCTGGTGCGGGAAGAAGGCCGCCGGCTCGCCGTCCTCCCGTACGACGGCGACGCGCACCCCGCGCCGGTACCGGTCGAGCGCCAGGGTGAACTCGGGGGAGAGGAACGGATTCGCCAGCTCCGGCGCGCCGTGCAGGTGCGCCTTGGACTGCATGGCCGTCCAGGTCGCCCGGTCGGCGGCGCTGAGCTCGCCGGGGCGGTGCACTGTGATGTCCATGGTCAGGTGGTCCGCCTTCTCGCCGTGGAGCCGCCGGGGCGCCGTGCCAGGGTCAGCAGCAAGAGCAGGACGCTGATGACGGCGACCGCCGCGACCGCGCCCCTGATCGACCAGACGTGGGTGGCCAGCATCGCCTGGGCCACCAGCAGGTTGAGCGCGACGGCCCCCGCCGCCGAAGCCACCAGGCGGCCCAGTGGGTCCAGGCCCCGGAGACCCGACGCCACGGCGCAGCCCGGCGCGACGAGCAGGAAGAAGAGAGTGAACGGTGCGCGAAGCGGCGACGCCAGATCGGCGAACGCCAGGACCGCGCCGACCGCCGATACGGCGAGCGCCGCGCCCGCGAGAGCGGGCAGCGAGTCCGTGACGCGTGTCAATGGCTTGTCTTCGATGGTCTGCATTGGCGACTTTGCCCCCTGAAGCGCCGGATGCCGGGCTTCAATGTCGCGCAGCGCACTCCGGCGCGTCAAGGATGCGGAGGGGTTGTGCGGAAGCCCTCGTCGAAAGTTCTTGGCATGAACACTTCCCGTGATGTATGGGGGCTGCTACGACAGTTGAGGCGGAAATCCTGCTAAGGGAGGTTCCATGAAACTGTCCCGAATCGCGGCATTCTCATCCTCGCTCCTGCTCGCCGCGGCCCTCGCCCTCACCGGGGCGAGTGCGGCGCAGGCGGCCCAACAGGCCGAATCCCTGGACTATGTGGCCCTCGGCGACTCCTACTCCTCGGGCGTCGGGGCCGGCAGCTACGACAGTGCGAGCGGCTCCTGCAAGCGCAGCACCCGCGCCTACCCCGTCCTCTGGGCGGCGTCCCATTCACCCTCGACGTTCGCCTTCACCGCTTGCTCGGGCGCTCGTACGGGTGATGTGACCGCCGGTCAGCTCGCCCCGCTCAACGCCTCGACCGACCTCGTCTCCCTCACCGTCGGCGGCAACGACGCCGGCTTCGCGGACGTCATGACGACGTGCGTCACCCAGTCCGAGTCCAGCTGCCTCGCCCGGATCGCCACGGCTCGCGCCTACGTCGATTCCACACTGCCCGGCAAGCTCGACTCCGTGTACGCGGCGATCAGAGCGAAGGCCACCACGGCGCGCGTCGTCGTGCTCGGCTACCCCCGCTTCTACAAGCTGAACGGCAGCTGCATCGCCGGGCTCACCGAGCGCGAGCGTTCCGCCATCAACGGCGCCTCCGACTACCTCAACGAGGCCACCGCCAAGCGCGCGGCGGACCACGGCTACACCTTCGCGCAGGTCACTCCGGCCTTCACGGGCCACGAGATCTGCTCGTCCGCGCCGTGGCTGCACAGCGTGAAGTGGACCAACATCGGCGAGTCGTACCACCCGACCGCGGCCGGCCAGTCGGGCGGCTACCTGCCCGTCTTCACCTCCGCCGCCTGAGCGTCCGCGCATCCGCCGAACCGCCGGCCGAGGAGGAGGCCCCGCCCGTCGGGGTCTCCTCCTCGCAGGTCACCGAGAACGGCACGGGGCCGGACGTCGCCTCGACCGGGCTCCTGACCTCGACGCGGATCTCGTCGTGGTGCGTCCCGTCCTCCTTGTACGTCGTCTCCGTGTGGTTCACCCGCTTCGACTTCTCCTGGCCCGCCGCGAAGTCCAGCGTCTTCCAGCCCGGGTCCGAGGACTCTCCGCTGCCCGTCACCCAGCGATAGCCGACCTCGACGGGGACCCGCCCGACCGTGAACGTCGCGGTGAACGCCGGCGCCCCGTCCTCCGGGGGCGGGCAGGCGCCGGTGTAACCGCCGCGCACGGCCGTGACGGTGACCTTCACCGACTGGGGCGGCGGCGCGGTCGTACCGCCGTCACCGCCACCGTCACTCCCGGTGCCTCCACTGCGGCCGCCGTCGCCCCCGCCGTCGTCGCCGCCGTTTCCTCCCGTGTCGGTGCTGGTCGAGCCGGTGTCCCCGCCGGTCGAGCCGCCGTCCGTACTGGAGCCGCCGCCGCCGTCCGTACCGCCGCCGGAGGGCCCGCCGTCGTCGCCCCCGCCTCCGCCGGACCCGTCGCCGACGGGCTCCCGTACGGGGAAGACGCCGGGGCCGGCAGGGCCGGGTCGTGCGAACCGGCCGGGACGGGGGGCACTGCCGCGAACGCCGTCGCCCCCGTGCGCGGCGTCTCCCCGGAGGCCACGGCCCGCAGCAGGCGCTCCGCCTGCGCGGCGGACATCCGCTCGGCCGGCTCCTTGCGCAGCAGCCCCTCGATCACCGGCGCCAGGGCCCCCGCCCGCGCCGGGGGCGGCAACTCCTCGTCGACCACGGCCCGCAGGGTGGACAGCGGGGTGTCCTGGCGGAACGGCGAGCCGCCCTCCACGGCGGCGTACAGCAGCACCCCGAGCGACCACAGGTCCGACTCGGGCCCCGGTGTACGCCCCAGGGCCCGCTCCGGCGCCAGGAACTCGGGCGACCCGATCAGCTCGCCCGTCATCGTGAGCGCCGAGGTGCCCTCGACCGTCGCGATGCCGAAGTCCGTCAGTACGACACGGCCGTCATTGGCGAGCAGGACGTTCGCAGGCTTCACGTCGCGGTGCAGGACGCCCGCTCCGTGCGCCGCGCACAGTGCCGCGAGGACCTCGGCGCCGATCCGCGCCGCTCGCCGAGGGGGGAGCGGACCGTCCGCTTCCAGTACGTCGGAGAGCGACAGCCCGCGCACCAGCTCCATCACGATCCACGGGCGGCCCTCCTCGGTCGCCACGTCGTACACGGTGATCACGTTGCGGTGGGCGACGCGGGCCGCCGCCCAGGCCTCGCGCTCCAGCCGTGCATACAGCCGCTGCCCGTCGGTGGCGCCGAGGCCGGACGGGGCCCTGACCTCCTTGACGGCGACCTCGCGGCCCAGCACGTCGTCGCGGGCGCGCCACACCACGCCCATGCCGCCCTCGCCCAGCGGGGCCAGCAGGCGGTAGCGGCCCGCGATCACCCGTTGCCCGTTGCCCGGCTGTCCGTTCACTGGCGAGCCCCCTGTCAGCGGCGGAGTGGCATCGCGGTTCAAACCACTCAAAGTTAGCTCAACTCCGGCCAGTTGAAGCCCCCTTGGGCGTCAATCCGCCACGCCCGAGGTGCCGCGTCAGGAGAGCTGTCCAACTCGCCCTGGAATCGCATGTATTCGGAGAGTAATCGCCACCGAGCCGTCAACCCCCGTACAGGGGTGGTGAATCACAGGGGTGGGATACACGAGTGTCTCGACGGAGCGATAGGGTTAACCTGCCCGGGCCGGGTGCCCTCGTACGGGTGGGGAGTGACATGGAACAGATAACGGTGCGCAGCAGGCCACGAGTGCCTGCGATCACATGCGGGAGCGGTGCGACCAGTTCGCGCCTCGACCGTCATCTCGCGGTGCTCGGCGGCCCAGCCGTCCCGCGCGGTGAGGCGGCCGAGGCGACCCTGCTGATGCGCGAGCTCACGTCACGTGATGTCGCGCACTCGCGAGCGAGCAGGAGCGGGCGGGTCTCGCTCTTCGCCCCGCTGCGACGGCTGCGTCGATCGCTCTTCGGCAGCCGCCACTGACGCGGGCGGACCACGGTCGCACACCGCTCAGGCGACCACACCGTCCCGGCGCAGCGCTGCTGTTTCCACGTCCGACATCCCCAGGCCGTGCAGCAGCGCGTCGGTGTGCTCGCCGAGTGCGGGAACCGGACCCATCAGCGGGTCCGCCCCGCCCGGCATCGTGATCGGCGGCAGCATCGCCCGCAGCGGGCCCACCGGCGTACGGATCTCCCGCCAGCGGTCGCGTGCCGCCAGCTGGGGGTGCGCCGCCACATCGGCCACCGTGTTCAGCCGCGCACAGGCGATCCCGGCCCTCTCCAGCGCGGCGATCGCCTCCGGCGCGCTCATCGCTCCCAGCGCCTCGGCCACCACCGCGTCCGTCCTCTTCCGGTTGCCCGTACGGGCGGTGTTCGTCGCCAGCGCCGGATCGTCCGCCAGTTCCGGCCGCCGGAGCACCAGTTCGGCGAGTCGCCGCCACTCCCGGTCGTTCTGCACCGACAGCAGCACCTGCCCGCCGTCCGCCGTCGGGTAGGCGTCGTACGGCGCGATGACGGCGTGCGCCACCCCGGTCCGCGCCGGCGCCTCGCCGCCGTGCATGCCGTGGTGCAGCGGGTGCCCCATCCACTCGGCGAGCGCCTCCAGCATCGACACCTCGACCGGCCCGCCGCGTCCGGTCGTCGCACGCCGCAGCAGCGCCGCCAGGATGCCCGAGAACGCGTACATCGCCGCCGCGATGTCGGCCGCCGGGATGCCGGCCTTCACCGGCTGCTCGGGCGTGCCGGTGACGGACACCAGCCCCGCCTCGCACTGGACGAGCATGTCGTACGCCCGCTTGTCGGCGTACGGTCCCTCGGCGCCGTATCCGGAGATGTCCACGGCGACCAGGCGCGGGTGCGCCGCGCACAGGGTGGCGGCGTCCAGGCCGAGCCGGGCCGCCGCGCCGTGGGCGAGGTTCTGCACGAACACGTCGGCCCCGGCCACGAGCCGTCGCACCACGTCGAGCCCGCGCGGGTCCTTGAGGTCCACGGCGAGTGACTCCTTGCCCCGGTTGCACCACACGAAGTGCGAGGCGAGGCCCCCGGCGGCGGTGTCGTAGCCGCGGGCGAAGTCGCCGCCGTCCGGGCGCTCGATCTTGATGACCCGGGCGCCGAGATCGGCGAGCTGGCGGGTCGCGAACGGCGCCGAGACGGCCTGTTCGACGGCGACGACGGTGATGCCCTCCAGGGGCAGCGGCTGAGTGCTCATGAGGACCTGACTATCGTGTACGTCACACCTTTGTCACCGGACACGGTGGCGGAGAACGGCCCGGGAGCGGCCGGGAATCGGCCGACTCGTACAACACCGGGGCTTCGCCCAGGGCTAGAGCAGCGCGAACTGCCCCTCCGGGCCCTCCTCCTGGTGGTCCAGGACCGACGCCGGGCGCCGGGCCGCGTCCGGGACCGGCAGGACGCCCGCCGCCGCCAGCTCACCGCGCGTGATCCGCTCACCGCCCCGCAGTTCCTCCCGGCCCGCCTCCAGACCGGCCAGCAGCGCCAGCACGGTGATCAGTTCCAGCAGGTCGGACGTCCACTCCTGCGGCCAGGCCGCGGGGCGGATCGCCTCCAGGGTGCCCGGCTCGCCCGGTGCCGTACGCCGCTCGAACCACGTCTGCAGCACCCGCGCCCCGCCCACGTGGAACTCCCAGGCCGCCGCCGGTACGGGCGAGACGCGGCCCTCCCCGAGGTGCAGGGCCTCCTCCTGCGCGTCGTACCGCAGCTCCGAGGGCCACGCCGGCACGGCGGACCGCACGTACGGCCGGCGGCCTCCCGGCAGCCGGGGACGCTCCCCGGCCCGCGCGCCCCGCATCTGCACCGAGGTCATCCGCCGCCCCAGTTCCACGCCCGCCGCCCACACCTCCGCCCCGGCGGGCAGCGGCACCACCGCGCCGGCCGGCGTACCCTCCGCTGCGGCGACCGCCCACGCCAGCACGTCCGCCGCGGCGACCTCGTGCCCGTACCGCTCGCTCAGCAGCGGCAGCAGCCCCGGCGCCAGGTTCGGTTCGCGGCCGCCGGGGCGCCGGTGCAGCGGGCGGATGCGGCCGGGGCGGCCGGCGGGGGAGCGGCCGTCCGGGAGCAGCGCGCTGACCAGCACGGGCGGTCCCGCCGCCTGGGGCACATGGCCCGGCTCCACGGCGAACAGCTGATGGGAGTCGTCGGCGACCCGCCACAGCTCCGGCCGGGCGGCGTCGATCAGCCGGTGGTCGGGGATCAGCCACTGCTCGTCGAAGGGGCCGTGCGTGACGCGCACCGGCTCCGGACAGGGGCCGCTCTCGCGCGCGAGGCGCCCGGTGCCGGTGCGCTGCCCCGGCAGCGCGGCGACCGAGGTGTGCGTCGTACGGGCCCGGGTGGCCCCGAAGAGCTCCTCGCGTCCGGCGCCCTCGGCCCGTACCAGCGCGTCCCAGCGGGCCCGCAGCGTACGCCGGTCCGGGGCGAGGACCCAGCGGCGGCCGAGCCGCAGGGGCGCCACCGACCAGGGCATGAGTTCGCCGAGCAGCGGGGCGTCGGACCGCGTCGCAGGCGTGCGGGCAATCATGCGGGCATCGTAACCACGGCGGGCGGCGCGCCGGTCAGTGCGCGTCCACCGTCACCGAGAAGGAGAAGCGGTCGCCCCGGTAGCGGATGCGCGCCACGTCCACGACCCGGCCGTCGCGGTCGCAGGTCACGCCCGTGTAGTGCAGGATCGGGCTGAGCAGCGGGACGTCGAGGAGTTCGGCCGTCTCCGGGTCGGCGAGGCGCGCCTCGACCGTGTCCGTGATCCTGCCGATCCGCACGCCCACCACGTCCCGCAGCACCTTCGTCATCGGCCAGCGTTCGAGATCGGCGAGGTCGATCCCGGCGGCGACGTCGGGCAGCACTGCGTTCTCCGCCCAGTTGGTCGGCTCGCCGCTCTCCCCGTCGCGGCGCAGCCGCCGGTAGGTGACGACCTCGTCGACGCCGGGGAAGTGCTCGACGAGTTCGCCGGGCACGGGCGTGGTCCCGTGCCCGAGGATCGTCGTGGGCTCCCCGGACTGCTGGGCCACGATCGCGTCGATCGAGCCGAGCAGCCGGCGCGGCGCACCGCGCCTGGCGCCCGGCTCGATGAACGTGCCGCGCCGCCGGTGCCTGCTGATCAGGCCCTCGGCCTCCAGCTCCTTGAGGGCCTGGCGCATGGTCAGCACGCTCACGCCGTAGTGCGTGGCGAGCTGCTCCTCGGTGGGCAGCCGCAGCGACGCGTCGGGCGTGCGCCCCAGTATCGAAGCGCGCAGGGACTGCGAGACCTGGTACCAGAGCGGCAGCTTCCGGTTCAGGACCAGGGAGTCGGGGGCGAATGCGGTCACGGTTTCATTTCTCCGTAGGTACTACGACCTGAAGTGGCGTTGCAGACCCTGCCACACGTCGTCGTACGCCGTCTGGAGGTGGTCGGCCGTCGCCGCCTGCGCGGTGGCCGTGACCGGCCAGCGCGTCTCGAACATGAAGGCCAGACCGTCGTCGATCTTCTGCGGCTTCAGCTCGGCGGCGCTCGCCCGGTCGAAGGTCTCACGGTCGGGTCCGTGCGCCGACATCATGTTGTGCAGCGAGCCGCCGCCCGGGACGAAGCCCTCGGCCTTCGCGTCGTACGCGCCCTCGATCAGGCCCATGTACTCGCTCATCACGTTGCGGTGGAAGTACGGCGGCCGGAAGGTGTCCTCGCCGACCAGCCAGCGCGGCGCGAAGACGACGAAGTCGACGCCCGCCAGGCCCGGGGTGTCGGACGGGGAGGTGAGGACCGTGAAGATCGACGGGTCCGGGTGGTCGTAGCTGATGGTGCCCATGACGTTGAAGCGGCGCAGGTCGTAGACGTACGGCACGAGGTTGCCGTGCCAGGCGACGACGTCGAGGGGCGAGTGGTCGTACGTCGCCGACCAGAGGTTGCCGCAGAACTTGTTCACCACCTCCACCGGCCCCTCGACGTCCTCGTACGCCGCCACCGGGGCGAGGAAGTCACGGGCGTTGGCGAGGCCGTTGGCGCCGATGGGGCCGAGGTCGGGGAGCTGGAACGGCTGCCCGTAGTTCTCGCAGACGTAGCCGCGGGCGCTCTCGTCCAGCAGTTCGACGCGGAAGCGCACCCCGCGCGGGATCAGCGCGATGTGGCCCGGCTCGCAGCGCAGCAGGCCGAACTCGGTGCGCAGCAGCAGACCGCCGCGCTCGGGGACGATCAGCAGCTCACCGTCCGCGTCGCTGAACACCCGGTCCGTCATGGAGGCGTTGGCGTTGTACAGGTGGATGGCCATGCCGGCGCGCTGGGTCGCGTCGCCGTTGCCGCCGACCGTCCACAGGCCGGCCACGAAGTCGGTGCCGGGCGCCGGCTCGGGCAGCGGGTTCCAGCGCAGCCGGTTCGGGTCGGGGACGGTCTCGGTGAAGGGCGCGCTGCGCAGGGCGCCGTTGTCGGTGCGGACGAAGGGGGGGTGCGCGGCCGACGGCCTGATCCGGTACAGCCACGAGCGCCGGTTGTGGGCGCGCGGCTCGGTGAAGGCCGAGCCGCTCAGCTGCTCGGCGTACAGGCCCAGCGGTGCGCGCTGGGGTGAATTGCGGCCGTGCGGCAGGGCGCCGGGAACGGCCTCCGAGCTGTGTTCGTTGCCGAAGCCCGTGGAGTGGGCCAGTCGCTCGGCCAATTTCCTCGCCTGCTCGATGCCGCTCATCGTCCGCTCCCGGGGTGCCGAAGGAATCCTATGGTTGACAGTAGGATTCGCGAGGCCGCCCGTCAACGGGTGCCGCGTCCGGGGGCCGGGTCGGCATCATGGGGTGCGTGCCCTCTTCGAACTCGCTCCGCCGAGCCCCCGTGCAGCAGCGCAGTGCCGACCGGCTCGCCCGGATACTGGACGCCTGCGCCCAACTCCTCGACGAGATCGGCTACGAGCAGCTGAGCACCCGGGCGGTCGCCGCGCGTGCGGGCGTGCCCATCGGGTCGGTCTACCGCTTCTTCGGCAACAAGCGGGCGATGGCCGACGCCCTCGCCCAGCGCAACCTCGACCGTTACGCCGAGCGGATCAGCGCCCGGATCGCCACGGTGCCGGCCGAGGACTGGCGCGGCGCGGTCGACGCCGTGCTAGACGAGTACATCGCCATGAAACGCACCGTGCCGGGCTTCCGGCTCGTCGACTTCGGCGTCCAGATCCCGGTCGGCGACCGGACGGCCGAGGACGACATCAACTACCGGGTCATCGACCGCCTCACCGGCCTCCTCCCGGCCCACCTCGGTCTCACCCCCGACCCGGCCCTGCGCCGTACGGTCCTGGTGGCCGTGGAGGCCGCCGACGCGCTGCTCCAGCTGGCCTTCCGCGCCGACCCGGCGGGCGACCCGGACCTGATCACCGAGACCCGCGCCGTACTGCACGCCTACCTGGCCCGCACCCTCGACTGATCCCGTCGCCCCGACCCCCTCCCGGCCATGCCTACCGGTCGGTATGCTCGGCTGTGCCCACGCGCCACCGTCGACGCCGCCCTGGAGGGCCCATGTCCGGTCACGACGAAGCCACTGCCACCCGATCCGCCGCGTCCCGCACCGCCCTGCGCATCTGTCCGCTCTGCGAAGCCACCTGCGGGCTGACCCTCACCATCGAGGGCGCCACGGTCACCGGCGCGCGCGGCGACCGCGACGACGTGTTCAGCAAGGGCTTCATCTGCCCCAAGGGCGCGTCGTTCGCAGAGGTGGACGCCGACCCCGACCGGCTGACCGGACCGCTCGTCCGCGAGGGCGGCGCACTGCGCGAGGCGACCTGGGACGAGGCGTTCGACCTCGTCGCCGCCCGGATGCGGCCGCTGATCGAGGAGTACGGACCCCATGCCGTCGGCGTGGTACTCGGCAACCCCAACGTCCACACCATGGCCGGCGCGCTCTACCCGCCCGTGCTGCTCTCCCTGCTGCGCACCCGCAGCCTGTTCACCGCCAGCACCGTCGACCAGATGCCCAAGCACGTCTCCAGCGGCCTTCTCTTCGGCGACCCGCTGGCCATCGCGGTGCCCGACCTGGACCGCACGGACCACCTGCTGCTCCTCGGCGCCAACCCGCTGGAGTCCAACGGCAGCCTGTGCACCGCCCCCGACTTCCCCGGCAAGCTCAAGGCGCTGCGGCGGCGCGGCGGCACGCTCGTCGTCGTCGACCCGCGCCGCACCCGTACCGCCAAGCTGGCCGACCGGCACGTCGCCATCAGGCCGGGTACCGACGCGCTGCTCCTGGCAGCGCTCGCGCAGGTTCTCTTCGAGGAGAAGCTGGCCGACCCGGGCGTCCTGGCGGAGCACCTCGACGGCCTGAGCGACGTCAGGGAAGCGGTACGGGACTTCACTCCGGAGGCCGTGGCCGGTGCCTGCGACGTGCCCGCCGACGAGATCCGGCTGCTGGCCCGCGGTCTCGCCGCCGCGCCCACCGCCGCCGTGTACGGCCGCGTCGGCAGCTCCACCGTCGAGTTCGGGACCCTGGCGAACTGGCTCGTCGACGTACTGAACATCCTCACCGGCAACCTCGACCGCCCCGGCGGCGTGCTCTTCCCGCTCTCGGCC
>NZ_VBVX01000222.1 GCF_005981925.1 Streptomyces albidochromogenes | reverse complement strand
CCCCCACCACGCCGCCAGCGCCCGCGCCGTGTCCCGCTCCGCGTTGACCGCCGGTCCGCCCAGCTCCGCGCACGCCCGCGCGAGCGGCGCCACCGCCTCCGGCGGCAGGGTCCCCACCAGCACCGCGTGCGGCGGGGTCCACAGCAGCGCCCCGGCCACGCGGCCGTCCACGCCGCGCCACCAGCCGAAGCGCGGGACGCCTTCGCCGTAGGCTTCGCTCCCGCGCCGCCGCAGCGTGTCGGCCACGGTCAGCAGCAGGGTGTTCCGCGCGGGCCGCGCGGCGACGGCGGCACCGGCGGTGGCCAGGTAGGTGTCGAGGTCGTCCGTGAAGGTCCAGGGCATGCCCCATCGTGCCCGGCCGCGCCGACCACCGTCACGCGCTTTTCGGTTCGGCCGCCGCTCTCGCCCTCAGCCGGCGTCGCCCGGGCCGCCGCCCCCGCGTACGAACTCCGCCCCCGCGTCCCGCAGCCGCGCGTGCAGCTGCGCGAAGACCGCCGCCGAGCGCGCCCCCGGCCAGTCCGCCGGCAGCAGCTCGGCGGGCAGGCCGGGATCGGCGTACGGGAGGCGGCGCCAGGAGTCGAGCGCCAGAAGGTAGTCCCGGTAGGCGTGCTCCGGGTCCGGCGACCACGACCCGCCGGCCCCCGCGCCCGTACCGGCCCCCGCGCCCGTACCGGTCCCGTCCTCCGCCTTCTGCCGCGCCACCCAGGCCCGCAGCACCGGCTCGTGCAGGTCCAGGAACTGCTCGTGCTGCTTGGCGATCGCCGTCAGGTCCCACCAGCGCGCCACTGCCTCCTCCGTCGCCGCGAAGCCGAGGTGATCGCCGCGGAACAGGTCGACGTACGGGGACAGCTGGAGGCGCTCCATCGTGTGCCGGGTCTCCTCGTACAGCCGCGCCGGAGCGATCCAGACCCCCGGCGCCGCCGATCCGAAGCCGAGACGGGCGAGGCGGGAGCGCAGGACGTGGCGTTTGGCGCGCTCCGACTCCGGCACGGAGAAGACCGCGAGGACCCAGCCCTCGGCGAGCTTGGGCGCGGGGCGGTCGTAGATGCGCCGGTCGCCGTCGTCGAGGAGCTGGTGGGCGTCCTCGGACAGCGCGTATCCGGCCGCGCCCTGCGGCGTACGGGCGGCCACGAGCAGCCCGCGGCGCTTGAGCCGCGAGACCGACGAGCGCACCGACGGCGCGTCGACCCCGACCGCCGCCAGCAGCCGGATTAGCTCGGCGACCGGCATGGGCGCCCCGCCTCCGCCGGGAGTGCGTCCGTACGCGCCGTAGAGGGAGACGATCAGGGAACGAGGGGTGTGCTGCTCGGCCACGTGATCACTCTACGGCGGCCCGCAGCCGGAAGCGCTGGAGCTTGCCGGTCGGCGTACGGGGAAGGGCGTCCAGGAAGACGATGTCGCGCGGGCACTTGTACGGCGCCAGCTCGGCCTTCACGAAGTCGCGCAGGCGCGTCGCCGTCGCCCCGTCGCGCGGCACCCCGTCGCGCAGCACGGCGTACGCCACCACCACCTGGCCGCGCCGCTCGTCGCCGCGGCCCACCACGGCCGCCTCGACCACGTCCGGATGGCGCAGCAGCGCGTCCTCGACCTCGGGGCCCGCGATGTTGTACCCGGCGGAGATGATCATGTCGTCGGCGCGGGCGACGTACCGGAAGTAGCCGTCGGGCTCGCGCACGTAGGTGTCGCCGGTGACGTTCCAGCCGTCCCTGGCGTACTCCGTCTGGCGGGCGTCCCCCAGGTAGCGGCAGCCCACCGGCCCGCGCACCGCGAGCAGCCCGGACTCGCCGTCGGGCACCGGCGCGCCCGTCGCGTCGACCACCCGCGCCTCCCAGCCGGGCACGGGCACGCCCGTGGTCCCCGGCCGGGCCGCCTCGTCCGCCGCCGAGATGAAGATGTGCAGCAGCTCGGTCGCGCCGATGCCGTTGATGATGCGCACGCCGGTGCGCTCGTGCCAGGCCCGCCAGGTCGCGGCGGGCAGGTTCTCGCCGGCCGACACGCAGCGGCGCAGGGCGCTCAGGTCGTGCCCGTCGAGACCGTCGAGCATCGACCGGTACGCCGTCGGGGCGGTGAACAGCACCGACACCCGGTGCGCGGCCAGGGCGGGCAGCAACTGTTTCGGCCCCGCCTGCTCCAGCAGCAGCGCCGACGCGCCCGCCCGCATCGGGAAGATCACCAGGCCGCCGAGTCCGAAGGTGAAACCGAGCGGCGGGCTGCCCGCGAACACGTCGTCGGGCCGGGGCTTGAGGACATGGCGCGAGAAGGTGTCGGCGACGGCCAGCACGTCCCGGTGGAAGTGCATGCAGCCCTTCGGCCGCCCCGTCGTACCCGACGTGAAGGCGATCAGCGCCACGTCGTCGGCGGACGTCTCCACGGCGGCGTACCGCGACGGCTTGCCGGCCGCCGCCCGCAGCAGGTCGTCGGGCGCGTCACCGCCGTACGCCGTGACGCGCAGGCCAGGCACCTCGGCCTTCACCAGGTCGTCGACGGCCCGTACGTCGCACAGGGCGTGGCCGACGCGCGCGATCTCGCACATGGTCGCCAGCTCGTGCGCCCGCTGCTGGGCCAGTACGGTCACCGCCACCGCACCCGCCTTCATCACCGCGAGCCAGCAGGCCGCCAGCCACGGCGTGGTGGGCCCGCGCAGCAGCACGCGGTTGCCGGGCACGACGCCCAGGTCGGTGGTGAGGACGTGCGCGATGCGGTCGGCGCGCGTGAGCAGTTCGCCGTACGTCCAGACCTCGCCCGCGGCGGTGCGGAAGACCGGCCGGTCCGGGCCGAAGCGCTCGACCGTACGGTCCAGGAGCTCCGCCCCGCAGTTCAGCCGGTCGGGATAGAGCAGCTCCGGACGGTCGAAGAGCAGCTGCGGCCACTGATGCGCGGGCGGAAGCTGGTCGCGGGGAAAGGTATCGATGTGCGCTGAGGTCTTCAGCTCCATGACGGGATCGCCCCCTTGTCGCCTCTTGAGCGTATCGTTTGGGTGACGACAGTCAACGGTTCGCGATAAGAGTGAGGCGAGGACATGCCGGGATTCGCGCTGGAACCTCAGCAGCAGGAGTGGTGCGAGCGCCTTCGCGCCCTGGCTGCGAACCATCTGCGCCCTCTCGCCGAGAAGGGGGAACCGGGCCGGGTGAACCGCCCGTTGGTCGCCGCCCTGGGCGAACACGGCCTGCTGGCCCGGCTGTTCGACTCGGGGGCACTGGACCTGTGCCTGATGCGGGAATCCCTCGCCCGCGCGTGCACCGAGGCCGAGACCGCCCTCGCCCTCCAGGGGCTCGGCGCCAGTCCCGTGGCCAGGGCGGGCACGGACGCGCAGCGGGCGCGCTGGCTGCCCGAGGTGACCGCGGGGCGGGCGATCGCCGCCTTCGCGCTCAGCGAGCCGGGCGCGGGATCGGACGCGGCGGCGCTCTCGCTCAAGACCGTACCGGAGGGTGACGGATGGCGCCTGTTCGGTGAGAAGCTCTGGATCTCCAACGCGCCGGAGGCCGACTTCTACACGGTGTTCGCGCTGACCACCGAGGGGGCGGGGGCCCGCGGCGTCACCGCCTTCCTGGTCCCCGCCGGCCGCCCCGGTCTGACCGGCACGGCGCTCGACATGCTCTCGCCGCACCCCATCGGCGCGCTGGCCTTCGAGGGCGTTCCCGTCACCCGCGCCGATGTGATCGGAGAGGTGGACCGCGGTTTCCGTGTCGCGATGGACACCCTCAACCTCTTCCGCCCCAGCGTCGGCGCCTTCGCCGTCGGCATGGCCCAGGCCGCCCTCGACGCGACCCTCGCGCACACCGCGAACCGCACCGCTTTCGGCGGCCTCCTGAAGGACCTCCAGTCGGTGGCCCACCAGGTCGCCGAGATGGCGACCCGCACACAGGCCGCGCGCCTGCTCGTGTACGCCGCCGCGGCCGCGTACGACGCGGGCGCCCCCGGCGTCCCCCGGAGCGCCGCGATGGCCAAGCTCTTCGCCACCGAGACCGCCCAGTACGTCGTCGACGCGGCCGTCCAGCTCCACGGCGCCCGCGCGCTCCAGCGCGGCCACCTGCTCGAACACCTCTACCGGGAGGTGCGCGCACCCCGTATCTACGAAGGCGCGACCGAGGTCCAGCGCACGATCATCGCGAAGGAGCTGTACCGATGACCACGCACCACCCCCACCACGCGCACCGCCCGCACCAGCTCCACCGCCTCAACCCGGCCGAGCTCTCGCCGCCCTCCGGCTTCTCGCACGCCGTCACCGCCACCGGGTCCCAACTGGTCTTCCTGGCGGGGCAGACCGCGCTCGACACGGAGGGCAAGGTCGTCGGGGACACGCTCCCGGCCCAGTTCGAGAAGGCGCTCGGCAACCTCCTCACCGCGCTGCACGCGGCGGGCGGCGCCCCCTCCGACCTCGCCCGCGTGACCGTCTACGCCACCGACGTCGCCGACTACCGCGCGCACGCCCCCGAACTGGGCCGCATCTGGAGCCGGTTGGCGGGCCGCGACTACCCCGCCATGGCGGTCATCGGCGCGGTACGCCTGTGGGACGAGCGGGCGCTGGTGGAACTCGACGGGGTGGCCGTACTGCCGTGACCCGGGCGACCACGTGCCGATAGCCTCCCCCTGTCGAGAGGGAGGTACGGCCATGCCCGAAGTCGAACTCACCGCCGGGGCCGTCGCGTACGAGGACACCGGCGGGCCGGGCCCCGTCGTCGTCCTGCTCCACGGTCTGGTCCACGACGCGACGGTGTGGCGCAAGGTGGTCGCCGACCTGCGCGCGGACCACCGGGTCATCGCCCCGACCCTGCCGTACGGCGCGCACCGCGTCCCCATGCGCCCGGACGTGCCGCTCACCCCGGACTCCGTCGTCGACCTCGTCGTGGAGTTCCTCGGCCGGCTCGGCCTGAGCGGGGTCACCCTCGTCGAGAACGACTGCGGGCGCGCCCAGACGATCGCGGCCAAGCACCCCGACCGGCTCGACCGGCTCGTCCTCACCTCCTGCGAGGCGTTCGACAACTACCCGCCGGGCGTCCCCGGCAAGTTGATCGCCCTCGCCTGCAAGGTGCCCGGCGGCATCACCCTCCTCGCCCGTACACTCGCCCTGCGTCCGCTGCGACGGCTGCCGGTCGGTCTCGGCGCTCTCACCAAGCGGCCCGTACCCGACGAGATCCTCGACGGTTGGCTGCGGCCGCTCCTGACCGACCCCGCGATCCGCGCCGACTTCCGCCGGTACAACCGGGGCGTCCGCAGGACCGAGCTGCTCGAAGCGGTGGACGGCCTGCGGAAGTTCGACAAGCCGGCGCTCGTGGTGTGGGCGACGGAGGACCGGATGATGCCGCGTGCCCACGGGCGCAGGCTGGCCGACGTACTGCCGCAGGGGCGGCTCGTCGAGATCGAGGACAGCTGCACGCTGATCGCCGAGGACCGGCCGGAGGAGTTGTCGGCGGTCCTGCGCGGTTTCATCGCCGAAACGCGGTGAGGTCCTGCCTCCGGCGGCCGGACCGGTGAGGACCGGCCGCCGGAGGCAGCCGCCGCGCGCTACGAGTCGCCGTCGGCCGCCTCGCCGAAGGTCAGGCCGGTACCGGCCAGGTCCGCCCGGACGCCCTCGCGCTCCACGCTGACGTCGCGCAGCCGGAGCCCTTCCGCGGCGCCGGGCAGCCGGAAGTTCAACGAGAGCCGCTCCGACAGCTGCGGCGGCCGCAGGCTGAGCAGGGCGCCGACCAGCTCGGGGTCGATGCCCGCCTTCTCCAGCAGCCAGGGGTGGTCCCTCACCACGTCGACGAGGTTCAGCCGCATCAGCCGCTGGGCGAAGCGGGGCGACCCGGTGAGTTCGTGCAGCGCCTTCTCGCTGCGCAGCGCCCGCTCGACCCACTCCCTCGGTACGCCGAGCCGGTCGACCACCGCGGGAACCGCCAGCAGTGCCTTCACGTGGGCCGCTTCCCTGCTGATCCGGGCGGCGGCGCGCGGATGCAGGCGCAGCCCGGAGTGCGCGCTGTCCTTGCCGGGCCGGTAGGTGACGAGGCCCGGGATGTCGAGCCGCATGTGGTCGACGGTCGTGGACACCGCCCGGTCGCCGTCGCGGCGTATGTGCGCCTCGGCCCGTACGCGCACTTCGTGCCCGGCGACGGGCAGGGAGCCCGCCACCCGCACCCGGTTCTCGCCGTCCTTGGTGAACCGCGCCTGTGACGCGCCGAGTTCACGGCCCAGGTCGTCGAAGGACAGCAGGACGTCGCCGTCCACACTGCCGACGACCGCGCCCCGGATCGAGGTGGGAAGGCTGCCGACGACGCGGATGTCCCGGGCGGTGGCCCGCACCTCGGCGAGCGAGACCCGGTCGGCTGCCACGTCGGGAACGGACACCTCGACCTCGTCGAGCCGCCGCTGCGCGACCTGCGTGAGGAAGGGGAAGCCGCGGATGTCGACCTCGGGCGCGGTGGCCAGCCCCAGCGACTCCTTGAGCTTCACCTCGGCCCTGTCCTGCGCGTACAGCACGGCGAATCGGTCGCCGGCCAGCAGGAGGGAGGCGCAGACCAGGCCGGTGACGGCCAGTTTCAGTACGAGGGGGACGGCGGCCGGCCGGCTCTTGCCGCGGTGGTTGGGCGGCTGCCATGGTTCCTCGTCACGGCCGTCGTCGCCGGGCCCGGCGTCGGGCGCGAGCCCGAGGCCGAGCGGGTCGTCCTCGCCGCCGGCGCCCGGCGGGCCGGCATCGTCCGGGTCCGGCGTGGCGAGGAGGGCCAGTTCGTCGTAGGGATTGGGGGGATGTGAGGCTATGCGTGTGGGGGGTCGCATCGGCTCATCCCACCATGTGAACCGCCCTCGAACGCAAGCGCGATGGGCGGTACCTCCTTATTTGGCCAGGTATATGGCCGGGAATGAGAGACACGCGATGAACGGTGCCTGGTTCGAACGCCCCACCCTGACCGGGTGTTTCGTGCGCCTGGAACCGCTGTCCACCGAGCACGCCGACGGCCTGTTCGAGGCGCTCAAGGACCCGTCCGTCTGGCCGTGGCTGTCCAAGAGGCAGCCCGCCGACGCCGCCGGGATGCGCGGGATCGTCGAAGGGCTGCTGGCCCGGCAGGAGGAGGGCGACAGCGTCGCGTTCGCGCAGATCGACGTGGCGACCGGCGAGGTGGCGGGCTCCACGTCGTACTACGAGATCGAGCCGGCCCACGGCGGCATCGCCATCGGCTCGACCTGGCTCGGCAGCCGCTTCCAGCGCACCGGCATCAACACCGAGGCCAAGCTCCTGCTCCTCGGCCGGGCCTTCGACGACCTCCGGGCCCGGCGCGTCACCTGGCACACCGACCACCGCAACGAGCGTTCGCAGCGGGCCATCGAGCGCCTCGGCGCGCGGCGCGAGGGTGTCCTGCGCGGTCACCGGGTCCGGCCGGACGGAACCGTGCGCGACACGGTCGTCTACTCGATGCTCGCCGACGAGTGGCCCGCCGCCCGCGACGCGCTGACCAGCCGCCTCACGCGTCCCTGAGGCGACGCCGCTGATCGAGTGGTGGCCCCCAGGGGGTGGGTTTACGGTCGAATGGTGGGCAAAACCGCCCACTGCCCCTTCCGTGAGGGCCACACGCCATGACGACTCCACAACCGACGTCGGCGAAAGCGGGAGCCGGTGCGGGCCCGGAAGGCAAGAACGGCCTCGCCCTGCTGGTCATCGCCTCGTGCCAGCTGATGGTGGTCCTCGACATCACCATCGTGAACATCGCCCTGCCTCAGATCCAGAGCGACCTCGAGTTCTCCACGACGAGCCTGTCCTGGGTGGTCAACGCCTACACGCTGACGTTCGGAGGGCTGCTCCTCCTCGGCGGCCGGGCCGGTGACATCCTCGGCCGCCGCCGGGTCTTCGTCTTCGGTGTCCTGCTCTTCGTGCTGGCCTCCCTGCTCGGCGGCCTCGCGCAGAACTCCGGCCAACTCCTCGCCGCCCGCGCTCTCCAGGGCGTCGGCGGCGCCATCGCCTCACCGACGTCGCTCGCGCTGATCGCCACCACCTTCACCGAAGGTCCCGCCCGCAACCGGGCCTTCGGGGTCTTCGCCGCCGTCTCGGCGGGCGGCGGCGCGATCGGGCTGCTGGCCGGCGGCATGCTCGTCGAATGGCTGGACTGGCGCTGGGTGTTCTTCGTCAACGTGCCGATCGGAGTGCTCATCGCCGTCGCCACCCCCCGCGTCATCAAGGAGTCCGAGCGCCATCCCGGCCGTTTCGACGTCGGCGGCGCGCTGACCTCCACCCTCGGCATGGTCTGCCTGGTCTACGGCTTCATCCGCGCGGCAGATGAAGGCTGGACCGACGGCCTGACGCTGGCGTCGTTCGGCGCCGCCGTGGTGCTGCTCGTCGTCTTCGTCCTGGTGGAGCGGCGCTCAAAGCAGCCCATCACGCCGTTGCACATGTTCGCCGACCGCAACCGGGCGGGGACGTTCGGCATCATGCTCGCCCTCGCCGCCGCGATCTTCAGCATGTTCTTCTTCCTCACCCTGTTCGTCCAGGGCGTCCTGGACTTCAGCCCGCTCACGGCCGGACTCGCCTTCCTGCCGGTCAGCGCCGTCATCGCGGTGGGCGCGGGGCTCGCCTCCCAGCTCCTGCCGAAGTACGGGCCGAAACCCTTCATGGTGGTGGGGTCGATCCTGGCGGCGGCGGGCCTGTCGTGGCTGACGCTGACGGACATCGACTCGACGTACCTGGGCAGCATCCTCGGGCCGATGCTGGTCTTCAGCCTCGGCATGGGCATGAACTTCGTCGCCCTGACCCTGATGGCCGTCTCCGGCGTCTCCTCGCAGGAGACGGGCGCGGCCTCGGGGCTGCTCAACGTGACGCAGCAGGTCGGCGGCTCCCTGGGGCTGTCCATCCTGGTCACGGTGTACGGGACGGCGAGCCGCAACGAGACGCGGGACCAGACCCCGGACTTCATGGCCCGGGCCACACCGAGGGAGCGGCTGGCCTTCCAGCGGACCCATGAACTGCCGCCGCCCTGGGCCGACGAGGTCCTCACCTCGGGCGTCTCCGCCGCGTTCATCGTGGCCGCCGCCTTCACGGTCGTCGCCGCGATCATCGCGCTCGTCGCCATCCAGGTACGCCCGTCCGACCTGGAACGCCTCAAGGGCGGGGGAATGCCGGGCCTCTGAGACCGCCGCCGCGCGCGCCCGCGCCCGTTTGCCGACGGGACGACAGGCAAGACGGCAGGGGACAGGCGGCGGCAGGACATTGAGGAGCAGCAGTGATCACCCAGGAGCAGCTCGGCAGGCTGACCGGCCGTCCCGTCCGCGACGCGGACGGGCTCGACATCGGCCACGTGGAACGCCTCCTGCTCGACGACACCACCGGCCGCCCCGAGTGGGCCGTGGTGCGCGGCGGCCCGTCCGGCGCCGGTGACGCCTTCGTGCCGCTGCGGGAAGCCGTCCTGGCCGGAGACCACGTGGAGGTCGCGTTCACGGCGGCCGCGATCGAGGCGGCCCCCGGCACCGGGGGCGACGACGTCCTGACCGTGGTCGACGAGCGGACGCTGTTCGCGCACTACGGCATCCGGGACGTACGGGAGCAGGTGAACGCCGACGAGGGCACGGGCTGGTCCGCGATGGACCGCGCCCAGCACATCCGCGCCGGCGCGAGCGGCCACGAGGACGCCCGCACCCGCCTGCGCCCCTACGACCCGGCGTGACCGGGAGGTCCTGACGGAGGAGGGGTTCCGGCACAGGTGAGGGGAGCGACCGCGACCGGTCGCTCCCCTCACCGGCACGGCGTCTAGATGTCCCGGAAGATCTCGATCTGCGCGCCGACCGAGTTGAGCCGCTCGGCCAGCTCCTCGTACCCCCGGTTGATGACGTAGACGTTGCGCAGTACGGACGTGCCCTCGGCCGCCATCATCGCCAGCAGGACGACCACGGCGGGGCGCAGGGCCGGCGGGCACATCATCTCGGCGGCGCGCCACCGGGTCGGGCCCTCCACCAGCACGCGGTGCGGGTCGAGCAGCTGCAGGCGGCCGCCGAGGCGGTTGAGGTCCGTGAGGTAGATCGCGCGGTTGTCGTACACCCAGTCGTGGATCAGGGTCTGGCCCTGGGCCACCGCCGCGATCGCCGCGAAGAACGGCACGTTGTCGATGTTCAGCCCGGGAAACGGCATCGGGTGGATCTTGTCGATCGGCGCCTCCAGCTTGGAGGGCCGTACGGTCAGGTCCACCAGGCGGGTACGCCCGTTGTCCGCCTCGTACTCGCCGCTGCGGTCGTGGTCGAGGCCCATCTCCTCCAGTACCGCGAGCTCGATCTCCAGGAACTCGATCGGCACCCGTCGGATCGTCAGCTCCGAGCCCGTCACCACGGCCGCCGCGAGCAGGCTCATCGCCTCGACCGGGTCCTCGGACGGCGAGTAGTCCACGTCCACGTCGATGTTCGGTACGCCGTGCACGGTCAGCGTGGTGGTGCCGACGCCCTCGACCCGTACGCCGAGCGCCTCCAGGAAGAAGCACAGGTCCTGGACCATGTAGTTGGACGAGGCGTTGCGGATGACGCTCACGCCGTCGTGGCGGGCCGCCGCGAGCAGCGCGTTCTCCGTCACGGTGTCGCCGCGCTCGGTCAGCACGATCGGCCGGCCGGGTCCGGCCGACGGCTCCACCACCGCGTGGTAGATGCCCTCGGTCGCGGTGATGTCGAGGCCGAACCGGCGCAGCGCGATCATGTGCGGCTCGATGGTGCGGGTGCCGAGGTCGCAGCCGCCCGCGTAGGGGAGCTTGAAGTGGTCCATGCGGTGCAGCAGCGGGCCGAGGAACATGATGATGCTCCGTGTCCGGCGCGCCGCCTCCGCGTCCATGGAGTCCATGTCCAGCTCGGCGGGCGGGACGATCTCCAGGTCCTTCCCGTCGTTGATCCAACGGGTGCGTACGCCGATGGAGTTGAGCACTTCGAGCAGACGGTAGACCTCCTCGATGCGCGCGACGCGCCGCAGCACGGTGCGGCCCTTGTTGAGGAGCGAGGCGCAGAGCAGCGCCACGCACGCGTTCTTGCTCGTCTTCACGTCGATCGAGCCGGAGAGACGGCGGCCGCCGACGACACGTAGATGCATCGGTCCCGCGTACCCCAGCGAGACGATTTCACTGTCGAGGGCCTCGCCGATCCGCGCGATCATCTCAAGGCTGATGTTCTGGTTGCCGCGCTCGATGCGGTTGACGGCACTCTGGCTGGTGCCCAGCGCTTCGGCGAGCTGCGTCTGTGTCCAGCCCCGGTGCTGCCGGGCGTCACGGATGAGCTTGCCGATGCGTACGAGGTAGTCGTCTGCCATGGCGGCAGGCTATCTCAGATATGAGATGCCGCATTCCGAGGGGCTGGTGCGGCAGTTGTGGCGCGGGGCATGGGCGGGCGCGGCC
>NZ_VBVX01000221.1 GCF_005981925.1 Streptomyces albidochromogenes | reverse complement strand
GGGCGATGGGGGCGGGTACGTCGATCGCGTGCAGCTCTCGGAGGAGTTCGGTGGCCAGCCGGTGCTGGAACTCGACGCTCCGGCCGCCGTTGATCAGGGCGGCGATGACGGTCCCGTGTTCGGGCAGGGCCCAGAGAACGGCGTGCTGGCCGATGGTGTCGCCGGTGTGGGAGACGACCTGGTGGCCGTCCCACTCGTCCAGGCTCCAGCCGATGCCCCACTGCCGTCCGCCGCAGTGCGGATTGGGCAGCTCGACCTGCGCCTGACGCAGGAATGCGGGGTCGGCGAGGAGCGCTCCAGGGGTGAGGTGGGCGCGGCCGAAGGCGACCACGTCAGCGGCGCGCGCGCAGATCAACCCCGCGGGGCCGACGGACCGGGGCAGCCCCCACCGCGGCACCAAGGCGCCGCGCTCGTCGTGGCCGACGGCGGCGCCGAAGCGCAGGACGTCCTCCGGCAGCGTCCAGGTGTGGGTCAGTCCCAGCGGCTCGCAGATCTGCTCGCGCAGGGCCTGGTCCCAGACAGTGCCAGTGAGCTGCTCGATGATCCGGCCGGCGATGACGAATCCGGAGTTGCAGTACGAGTGCGAGTCCCCGACCGGGAACGTCTGCTCCAGGTCGGCGCACGCCTCGACGTAGCGGCGCAGGCAGTCGTCGCCGCGGCCGGTGTCCAGGAACAGGTCGCCGTCGATGCCCGAAGTGTGGGTGAGCAGATGGCGCAGGGTGATCGCGGCGGTGGCGCGGGGGTCGCTCACCCGGAACTCCGGCAGGATCTCCGCGACGGGAGTGTCCAGGGTGACGCGGCCCTGCTCGGCCAGGAGCATCAGCTGGGTCGCGGTCCACACCTTGGTGACCGATCCGATCTGGAACAGCGAGTCGGTGCCCACCGGCGCCCCGGTGGTGGTGTTGAGCACGCCGGTGGCGCACTCGTACACCTCGCCGTCGTGCCAGAACGCCAGGCTCGCGCCCGGTACCTCGGAGTCCGCGGCCAGGGCCGCCAGGCAGCTGGCCCAGTGCTCGATGTCGGCCTTCACGCACGTCCTCCGGGTGGCTCGATGCGGCTCCTTGAACTTGGCCGGAAGCGTACGCGCGGAGAACACCCAGCGGTTCGTGTGCGGGTACGAAGATGCAGGTCGGAGCTTGGTCCGGCGGACGACTCCGGGGGCGGTCGGCGTTCCTAGGGTGGCGTGCACCGAACGTACGAGGAGACGAGACGACGATGCCGCTGATCGACCGCGACGACTGCGCCCTGGTGATCATCGATGTGCAGACCGATTTCTACCCGCCCAAGCGGCTCGACGTGGACCGGCAGCGGTTCCACGACATGGTGCGGCGCATCGCCTGGATCACGTCCGTGGCCGACCGCCTGGGGATCCCGGTCGTAGTCACTGAGGAGGACCCCGACACCAGCGGCCACACCGTGCCGGAGATCCGCGAGGTACTGCCGGCCAAGGCGGTCACCCTGCCGAAGAACGCCTTCGCCGTGTGGGACAACCCCGACATCGCCGCCGCGATCGAGGCCACCGGCCGTACGACCATGGTCCTCGTCGGCATAGAGACCGACATCTGCGTCGCGCACTCGGCGATCCAGCTGCACCACGCCGGCAAGCGCGTGGTGGTCGTGGACGACGCCGCCTACTCCCCCGGCCAGGCCCACGACCGGGGCCTGCGGCGCCTGGCGGGCCGGGACATCGAGACCCTCTCCACCAAGGAACTGTTCTACGACTGGGTCCGCACCATCCAGGACGCGGACGCCTTCCACGACACCCACGCGGACCTGGCCGTCCCGCCGGGCGTCCGTCTCTGAACAGGGCGGCTGTCAGTCGAGCCTGGCGGTGGGGCCTGGGCCTGGAGCCCCGGTCCCGCCGCCGTTCTGCGTCTGCCCCGGTCCCAGCAGGCGCAACTGCAGCATCGCGGCGAACCTCGCCGCCGGGTCCTGAAGGTCGATCTCGCCGACCTCGGACACCCGGCGGATCCGGTAGCGGAAGGTGTTGGGGTGGACGAACACACTCGCGGAGGCGGTGATCACGTCGCCGAAGGCGTCCAGCCACGCCCGCAGGGTCTCGACCAGGTGGGCGTTGTGCTTGGCGTCGTACGCCACGAGGCGGGCGAGCGGGCCCGACAGCTCGTCGCGGTTGGCCACGGCCAAGTCCCGCATCTCGATCAGCAGGGCCTCGACGTACACGTCGGCGATCGAGGCGGCGCGCTTCCCGGTCCGGCCGGTGAAGAGCACCCGCAGTGCCCGGTCGGCGTTGGCCCGTGAGCGCGGGAGCGCGGCGGGCTCCTCGGCGACCGAGCCGATCCCGATCACGGCACCGGCCCGTTCGCCTGTGCGGGCCAGGAAGTTCGAGGCCACCTGCAGGGCACGTTCGCGGGCGTGGGCGGTGTCGCCCGGCACCGGGAAGAACGCGTACGCCACGTCGCCGAGCAGGGCCACGGCGGAACGCGGCTGTACGGCGGTGAGGTGGACGGCCAGGGCGGAGGCCAGGCGCTGGCGCTCGGCCGTCACGTGGGCGTGGTCCTCGTCCCGGTCGGGCGCGAGGCCCATAGCCATGACCAGGGTCGGTTCGTCGACGAGCCCGAGCCGGCCGAGCGCCTCGACCGCCCCGGGCCCCCCTTCGAGCGCGGTCGTGACGAGATCGGCGCGCAGCCGGTTTTCGGCGTCGGTGCCCGCCCGGAAGCGGAGCATGTGGAGGGCCACGAGTTTGGCCGCCTCCAGGAACGCCTTCTCCCGCTCCGGGGTGAGGGGCTTGCGCAGCGCCGCCCACACGGAGCCCAGGAACTCGTCACCGGCCCGGACCGCCACCGCCACACGCGGCAGCGCCATCTCGTCGCCGACGGTCGGCGCGGGGACGTGCACGAGGCCCTCGCTGCGGTACAGCTCCTTGAAGACGCCGTGCTCCTCGTGGAGGCGCAGATAGCGCTCGGGCACCTGACGCGCCAGGATGCTCTCCACCCGGGGGGCGTCCGCCTCGTCCTGCCGGCCGGAGAAGGCAAGGATGCGGGAACGGCGGTCCTCGATGGTGATGGGGGCGTCGAGCAGGGTGGCGATGGCGTTGGCCAGGGCGAAGAGGTCCCCGGACGGCACCCCGCCGAGGGTCTGCTCCTCGCCCTCCCCCACGTCGCCCTCGGCGAGCTGGGTACGCAGCATCGCCGCCAGCTGGGCCCAGGAGGCTCCGCGGGTCAGGGCGAGCAGCGCGACACCGGTCTCGTTGACGACCGGTTCCAGCTCGTCGGCGTCGTCGACGGGGCCGCGCACGACGAGTGCGGTGGCGCCGAGCGCGGCGAGGTCCCGCAGCAGCCGGCCGATCTCCTCCGCACCGTGGACGCCGACGCCGAGCACGATGGCGTGCTCCGGGTAGTGCTGCTCGTCGTACGGATCATGGATGCCGACGCCGCCGATCTCCCCGGCCGCGTCGGGGTCGCCGTACAACAGATCCAGGAGGGTGTGGCCGAAGTCCTCAAGCACCCGGCTGAGGCTCCGGGCGGGGTGCGTCGACATGTGCCTGATCATCTCCGCAGGTTAGGACGTGCGCGGCCCTGCGATGTGGTGCGTGCGGACGAGGGTACGTCAGCCTGTTCGTACCACGGTACGAACAGGCTCGGTGGGCTGCCACAGGCGGGCGACGGCAGCTTCGGCAAGGGCGCCGGTCGAGTCGACCAGCGGGAGGACGCGAGCCGCCGCCTCGCTGATCAGCGGGATCTCGGTGCAGGCGGCGATCGCCGCTTGGGCACCCTGTTCCTTGAGGCTCTTGGCGGCCGTGGCGATCCAGCGCTCGGGCTCGGCGGGGTCGGCGCCGCCCTTGACCGCGCGGATCGCCGCGTCGACGTACTCCTCCTGTACGGAGGCGGGCACCTGGACCACGTCGAGCCCGAGCCGGGCGCCGGCTCGCTCGTACAGCCCGGTCAGCCGCGTACCCCGGGTCGCCAGGACCCCGATCCGCTCAAGCCCGGGGGTGCGGCGGGCCGCCGCCTCGAGTGCGGTCCTGATCATGTCGAGGACCTCGACGCCGGTCGCCCTGGACAGCTGCTCGACGTAGGCGTGCGCGGTATTGCAGGGAACGGCGATGCAGGTCACTCCCGCGCGCTGGAGCCAGCGGGCGCCCTCCACGAGGGCGGGGACAGGAGACGGCCCGTCCCCGAGCAGCGCCGCGGTCCGGTCCGGGACGGCGGGATCGGCCCACATGACGACGGGCAGATGCGCCTGGTCAGAGCCGGCCGGGGTTCGCTCGACGAGCCGACGGTAGAAGTCGGCCGTGGCGAGGGGCCCCATCCCGCCGAGGATGCCGAGGGTCGGGCGGGTGACGTGACGCATGCGGGCAGCCTTTCGATTACTTCCCGCCGTCGTCCGCGGGGCCTCCCGTGATCGTGGTCCCGTGACATGCCCGGGGTGTTGGTTGCCCGCTCCAAGAGCTCCCGCCGGGATTGGTACGGGAACACCGCAACGTCCCTGTCACGCGGACCGATTCGGTCGCGCGGACGAAACGGACGGCCCAGAGCTGTCACACAGACCGAACTCCTCGACGTGGGCACCGGTTTCACTGGCCACCGGCCCCCGTCTCCCGGCCTGCTGATCGTCAACGCGAAAGTCCACCATGCACACGTACGACCCTGCCCTCACCGACCTCGTCCTCGCCTCGCTGCGCGACCGACTCCTGAACCGACCCGCGCTCAACCACCCGGGCGAGGCGGACAAGCTCGAGCGGGTCCTGGCCGGGCTGATCGGGCCGGAGGGCAACGATCCGGCGGAGGTCCTGCGGCGGTGGACCGAGCAGCTGGCCCCCACCACGATCACGGTCGACAGCCCCCGCTTCCTCTCCTTCGTCCCCGCCGCCCCGACGCAGGCCGCCGCCCTCTTCGACATGCTCCTCTCGTGCTCGTCCATCCAGGGCGTCTCCTGGCTCCTCGCCTCCGGCCCCATCGCCGCCGAGAACCAGGTCCTGCGCCTGCTCGCGGACCTCGCCGGAATGCCGGCCGACGCGGGCGGCTGCTTCGTCTCGGGCGGTTCGGCCGGGAACCTCTCCGCCCTGGTCACCGCGCGCGACACGGCCCGGCGCCGCCGTGGCCTCGGCCCGTACGACCGCGTCCGGTTCGCCGTGTCCGACCAGGCCCACTCCTCCATCGGCAACACCCTGCGGATCATCGGTGCCGAGCCCTTCGTGGTGCCGACCGAGGACCACCGGTTGACCGGCCCCGCGCTCCGTGCCGCCCTTCACGCCGACACCGACCCGTCCGACGTCATCGGCGTAGCGGCCACCGCCGGCACGACCAACGCCGGAATCATCGACGACCTCGCCGGAATCGCCTCCGCAGCCCGGGAGTTCGACCTCTGGCTCCACGTCGACGGCGCGTACGGCGGCGCCGGCCTCCTCGCCCCGAGCGTCCGGCACCGCTACCGGGGCATCGAGCACGCCGACTCCCTGGTCATCGACCCCCACAAGTGGCTGTTCGCCCCCTTCGACTGCGCCGCCCTGCTCTACCGAGACCCGCGCCTGGCCAAGGCGGCCCACACCCAGGACGCCTCCTACCTCGACGCCCTGCACACCGACGACGACACCCAGTGGAACCCCAGCGACTACGCCCACCACCTGAGCCGCCGCGCCCGGGGCCTCCCCCTGTGGTTCTCCCTCGCCGTCCACGGCACCCGCGCCTACAGCGAGGCCATAGAGAAGGCCCTCACTCTGGCCCGCGCCACCGCCGCGCTCATCCGCAACACCCCCTACCTCGAACTGATCCGCGAACCAGAGCTGTCCGCCGTACTGTTCCGCCGGATCGGCTGGACCGCCGAGGACTACGCGGAATGGTCCGCCCGCTTGCTCGCCGGCCAGACCGCTTTCGTCGCCCCGACCGGCTGGGAGGGCGAGACCGTCGCCCGATTCGCCTTCCTGCACCCGGATACCACCCCGGAAATCGTCGAGGAAATCGTGGGGACCATGGCCTGAGTTTCCTGTGACACCTCAACGGGAAGCCCACATCGGCCGCTCCTTCGAACGAATCCCTCGGGAAGCACCCACCGATTACCACCAAGGCTGACAGCATCTGCCCCGTAAATGCCCATCACGGGAAGGGCGGGCCATTGGAGCGGCAGGTCAATGAGCGGCAACTCTCGGTGCTGCAGTGGGTGGAAGACGGGTGCCCTGCCGGCGTTTGGGAGACCAGCTCATACAAGAGCACCTGTCAGGCACTGCAGAACCGGGGCTTGGTCACGGTTTCCCGGAAGGCCGGGCAGTGGAGCGTCCCCTGACGAGTGCTGGCCAGCACTACCTGGCGCACGGCGCGTACCCTCCCCGCGGGTCACGCCCGCCGAAGACCCAGGCCGCCGTTCCACGACCCCAGTCCACCCGAGCGCAGGAAACTCCCGCCGCCGGGCGGAGGCCAAGCCCTCCGTCACAGCCTCGGGTGACGTTCACGGAGCAGCTGCTGCAAGAGCTCGCGGAGGCCGGCGGCAGCATCGTCAAGAGCGGCAGCGGTCCGGACTTGGAGAAGTGGCCATCCCGCATCGCCGCGGCACGCAGGTCCGGAAAGGTCCCGGAGAAGAAGGAGCTGTACGGGGCTTGGTGCCAGGGCGGGTACGAGATCAAGCTCGTCGACATCCCCGCCTGGCGCCTCGCCGTCCTCGAACCCGTCCCCGTTCCCTCCCGGCTCACGCGGCCGCACACCGTGGTCCGGGCCATGCAGAACGAACAACAGCCACTGGGCCTCACGAAGCCCGTCCAAGGACGTGCCCTCCGGCTCGTCCAGGCGCTGATCATCGCTGCCGAGGCCGATGGACATTCCAGTTCGGCAGGACAGACCGGCTTCGCGCCCCCGTCGCATCGCCGTCGTAGGGCATCTCCCCACTTCACCATCACCGCACAGGGCCAGGCTGTGGGGTTCCTCGTCCTCCAGGAACAGGACCGGACTGAGCACGTCGCCACCGAGAAGGAACTCGCCGAGGCCAAGAAGAAGTCCTGGATCAGGATCCCCCGCTTCGACTACACCCCGTCCGAACGTCTCCGCTTCGTCCTCAGCGGCGGCCAGCCGCACCGGGCGAGCGAATGGGCCGACACCCCCGGCCGCCCCCTCGAAGACCAGATCGCCGAGATCGCGCAAGAAGTCACCCTCCGCGGCGAAGCCGCCGAACGCAGACGCCTGGACGAGATCGAAGCGGCACGCCAGAAGCGCATCCGCTGGGAAGCCGCCATGGAAAAAGCCCGAATCCGGTATGCCGAGGCGTACCGCGTCAGGCACTTCGAGGCGCAGGAAGCGACATGGCGCCACGCCGCTCGACTGACGGAGTACGTAAGCGCCGTACGCACCCGGGTCGAGGCCATGCTCCCAGGCCAGACCAGGACCGAAGCCTGGATCGACTGGGCAGCAGCCCGCGTGGAGCGCCTCGACCCACTGAGCACACCGCCCCGGCTGCCCGACATTCCCGAGCTACGACCCGACGACCTGAAGCCCTTCCTCAGGCACTGGAGCCCCTACGGCCCCACCTTCTGAGCGCCTCTCCGCCACACGTCCGGCCCGCCGAAGTACGGCGGCAGCGCCTGCCGCCGCAATCAGCGGCGCCGGAACCCGGCGGAATTTTCTTCAAGTTCCCGCAAAACCAGCCCTCGGGAGCGCGCCTCCCAGCCAGTGTGACCTGCACGATCAGCTGGGTGACGCCCCGTCAGAACGAGCGTCATTTGAGCGTCACGAGCGTCATTTTAGCGTCAAGATATCGCCCGTAACGCCCACACCGCACATAATGCGCACCGACGAAACCGCAGGTCAGGAGCCCTTTGTGGCCGGTTCGAGGATGGCGACGCACTCCACATGGTGCGTCATCGGGAAGAGGTCGAACGCCCGCAGCGTGCGCACCTTGTAGCCGTTGTCCGCGAAGTACGCCAGGTCGCGGGCCAGGGCCGCCGGGTCGCAGGCCACGTACGCGATGCGGCGGGCGCCCAGGGTGGTCAGGTGCTTGACCGTCTGCTTGCCGGCTCCCGCGCGGGGCGGGTCCAGGACGATCAGGTCGACGTTCGTGATGCCGGTGCGCGGCAGGATCTGTTCGACCTTGCCCTGCTCGATACGGACCCGCTCGAAGTCCTGGAGGTTGTGGCGGGCGTCCTCCACCGCGCGCTTGCTCGTCTCGATGCCGAGCACCGCGCCCTGGTCGCCCACCCGGTCCGCGATCGCGCCGGCGAACAGGCCGACCCCGCAGTAGAGGTCGAGCGCCGAGTCGCCCTTGCGGGGCAGCAGGCCCTGCATGACGGCGCGCATCAGGGTGTCCGCGGCCTGCGGGTGGACCTGCCAGAAGCCGCCCATGCCGACGCGGTACGTGCGCCCGTCCGCCCGCTCGCGCACGAAGGCGCGGCCGTGCACCCGGTGCACCCCGCCGTCCTTCTCCTCCACGCGCAGGACCGAGACCGGCTTGTCGAGCTCCACCAGCGGCAGGCGGCCGCCCGGTCGCGGGGTGAGGACGACCTGGCGGTCGTTCGAGCCGGTGGCCGCGATCGCCTCGACCGACGCCATCTGGGGCCAGTCCTGCTGCTCGATGCCGAGTTCGCTGACGCCCGGTGCGGCGATCATGCAGTGGTCGATGGGCTGTACGTCGTGCGAGCGGTGCTTGCGCAGCCCCGCCCGGCCCTCGGCGTCGACGGCGTACTGCACGCGGGTGCGCCACGCCGGCACCTCGCCCGGCGGGAGCTTGTCGCCGGGCGCCGGCATGACGGTGCCGTCCCAGCCCGCCTCCTCCGGCGTGAGGCCCGCGAGGCGCAGGAGCTGCTCCGCGACGACCTCGCCCTTGAGCCGCCGCTGCGCGCCGGGCTTGGCGTGCTGCCAGTCGCAGCCGCCGCACTTGCCGGGTCCGGCGAACGGGCACGGGGCCTCGACGCGGTCCTTCGACGCCTCGATGACCTCGACGGCGTCCGCGCGCAGGTAGCGGGAGCTCTCGCCGCCGTCCGTCACGCGGGCGAGGACCTTCTCGCCGGGCAGCGCGTGCCGTACGAACAGCACCCGGCCCTCGTCGGTGCGGGCGATGCAGTGGCCGCCGTGGGCGACCGGGCCGACCTCGACCTCGTACTCGGTTCCGACCAGGGAGTCGGCCGGGTCGGCCGGCTGCGCCGCTTCCTTCGCGTCCTTCGAGTCCTTGGGTGCTGACTGCATGACGGGGTGACTCCAGGGATCAAAGGGGTACGGCCGGACTTCAGCCCACCAGTCTACGTGGGTGTCGTCCGGCCGTTCACCACAGCGAAGTCGGGCGCGGGGTCAGCGCTTGCCGCCGCTGTTCTCCCTCGGGCGCCGGTCCACCGGACCGCGCCGCACGGCGCCGGGCGCGTTCCACTCCTGGCGCTTCTTCGCCCGCTCCTTCGCGAGCTCCGAGGACTGCAGCTGGTACGGCACCGAGGTGACCATCACCCCCGGCGTGAACAGCAGCCGGCCCTTCAGCCGCAGCGCGCTCTGGTTGTGCAGCAGGTGCTCGTACCAGTGGCCGACCACGTACTCCGGGATGTAGACGCTGATCGCGTCCCGCGGGCTCTCCCGCCGCAGGCCCTTCACGTACTCGATGATCGGCCGCGTGATCTCGCGGTACGGCGAGTCGAGGATCTTCAGCGGCACGTTGATGCCGCGCCGCTCCCACTCCTCCCTGAGCGCCTTCGTCTCCGCGGGGTCGACGCTGATGCTCAGCGCCTCCAGCTTGTCCGAGCGTGTCAGCTTGGCGAAGGCGAGCGCCCGCAGCGTCGGCTTGTGGACCTTGGAGACGAGGACGATGGAGTGCACGCGGGACGGCCGGACGCTGTCGTCCGACGGGCCCTCGTCGGCGGCGATCTCCTCGGCGACCCGGTCGTAGTGCTTGCGGATGGCGCTCATCGTCCCGTAGAAGATCACCATGCCGAGCAGGGCGACCCACGCGCCGTGCGTGAACTTGGTGGCCAGTACGACGACGAGCACCAGGCCCGTGAAGAAGGCGCCGAAGGTGTTGATCGCCCGCGAGCGGACCATGCGACGGCGGGCGGCCTGGTCCTTCTCGGTGCGCAGGTGGCGGTTCCAGTGCCGGACCATGCCGATCTGGCTGAGCGTGAAGGAGACGAAGACGCCGACGATGTAGAGCTGGATCAGCCGGGTCGAGTCGGCACCGTACAGCCACACCAGCAGGATGGCCGCGCCGGCGAGCAGGACGATGCCGTTCGAGAAGGCGAGGCGGTCGCCGCGGGTGTGCAGCTGGCGCGGCAGGTAGCGGTCCTGCGCGAGGATCGAGCCGAGCAGCGGGAAGCCGTTGTACGCCGTGTTGGCGGCCAGGAAGAGCACGAGCGCGGTGGCCGCCGCGAGCAGGACGAAGAAGAACGTTCCGTCACCGAACACGGCCGCCGCGACCTGCGAGATCACCGGGTCCTGCACGTACTCCTCGCCGACCGCGGTGCCGTTGTGGAGCAGGTCCTTCGCGGGGTTCTCGGCCATCTTGACGTCGGTGGCCATGGCGAGACCGATGATGCCGCAGAACATCGTGACGGCCAGGGCGCCCATCAGGGCGAGCGTCGAGGCGGCGTTCCTGCTCTTGGGCTTGCGGAAGGCCGGCACACCGTTGCTGATCGCCTCGACGCCCGTGAGCGCCGCGCAGCCGGAGGAGAAGGCGCGCAGCAGGAGGAAGACGAGGGCGAAGCCGGCGAGGCCCTGGTGCTCGGGCTGGATCTCGAAGTCCGAGGTCGGCGCGTGCATGGTGTCGCCCATGACGACGGAGCGGTAGGCGCCCCAGGCGATCATGAGGAAGACGCCGGCCACGAAGACGTACGTCGGGATGGCGAAGAGCTTGCCGGACTCCTTCACGCCGCGCAGGTTCATGAGCGTCAGGAGCACGATGATGCCGATCGCGCACAGCACCTTGTGCTCGACGACGAAGGGGATGGCCGAACCGAGGTTCTCGACGCCCGACGAGATCGACACGGCGACCGTGAGGACGTAGTCGACGAGCAGGGCGCTGGCGACGGTGAGACCCGCTTTGGGGCCGAGGTTGGTGTTGGCGACCTCGTAGTCACCGCCACCGCTCGGGTAGGCGTGGACGTTCTGGCGGTACGAGGCCACCACGGTGAACATCAGCACCACGACGGCGACCGCGATCCACGGGCTGAAGTGGTACGCCGACACACCCGCGATGGAGAGCACCAGGAGCACTTCGCCCGGTGCGTACGCCACGGAGGAGAGCGGGTCGGAGGCGAAGACGGGGAGTGCGATGCGCTTGGGGAGAAGGGTCTCTCCCAGCTTGTCGCTGCGCAGCGCCCGGCCGATCAGGATCCGTTTGGGCACGTCGGTCAGTTTGGACACGCAGAGGATCGTAAGCGTTCGAAAAGGGCATCGCCCACCCACCACCCCCCACCG
>NZ_VBVX01000220.1 GCF_005981925.1 Streptomyces albidochromogenes | reverse complement strand
CTACCCCACCCGCTCGATCCGGGCGTTGCGGATCAGGAACTTGCCGGGCTCCCGGACCTGCTCGAATGCCGCGTTGTTCAGCAGGGCGCAGCTTCCGGAGGCCGAAGTGACTTCGACCGTCGTCGACTTGGCGTTGTCGAGGTTGGTGACCTTGAGCTTCGTGCCGACCGGGAACTCCCCGCTGGAGGCGGCCGGCGCGCCGCCCTCGCCGGACAGTGTGACGGTCGACCCGGCGCACACCACTTCACCGGCCGCCCCGGCGCCCGCGCCCTGCCCGGCCTCCTCACCGGCGCCCTGGCCCCCGCCGCCCTCGGCGGGCGGCGCCGACTCCTCGCCGGGGGGAGCGGCCTGCTCTCCACCGCCCGCCTGGTCCCCGCCGCCCGCCTGGTCCGCGGGCGGGGCCTGGGCGTCGTCCGGCGGCGCGGCCGCGTCGCACCCGGACGCCGCCTGCTGACGCCTGATCTGCTCGATGACCGCCTCCCGGTTGGCGATCCGCGCCGGCGACTGCGCGTCGGGATTGGCCCGCTGGCCGGCGATGAACTGCTCGTTGTTGCTCAGCGCGGTGGCCAGCCCGTCACAGGCCACCGAAGCCTGGCTCGTGCCGGTCATCACGACGGCGGTGCCCGCGACCAGCGCGGCGGCGCCCGCCAGCAGGGCGAGCTTCTTCTTGCGACTGAGGGACTTCTTGCGGGACACGTGCGACTCCTGTCCGCGGCCGTGCACACCACGGCCGCTTGGGTTTCCGTGTGCCGTTACGTACGAGTAGCAAGCCCGTCCGTCTCAATGACCCCAGCCGCAACTTCCGTATCAGGCAGGCGGAAGCGCCCGGCACAGCGCGTCCAGCGCCCCCGTCCACGCACTGTCCGACGGCCTCGCGTATCCGACCACCAGCGCGTCCCGGTCCCGCTCCACCGCCGGGTGGCGGAAGCTGCCGACGCCCTCCAGCGCCAGCCCCTGCCACGCCGCCGCCTGCACCACCGAGCGCTCCGTGCCGGGCGGCAGCTCCAGCACGGCGTGCAGCCCCGCGGCGATCCCCGTCACCCGCACGTCCGGCGCCCGCTCCGCCAGCGCCGCCACGAGCTGGTCGCGCCGCCGCCGGTAGCGCAGCCGCATCGCGCGCACGTGACGGTCGTACGCACCGGAGGTGATGAACTCCGCGAGCGTGAGCTGGTCCGGCGAGCCGCACGTCACGTCGGCCTTCACCATCGCCGCCGCCACCTCGTCCGCCAGCGCCCCGGGCAGCACCATCCACGCCAGCCGCAGGCCGGGCGCGAGCGACTTGCTCGCCGTCCCCAGGTAGACCACCCGCTCCGGGTCGAGCCCCTGGAGGGCGCCGACCGGCTGCCGGTCGTACCGGAACTCCCCGTCGTAGTCGTCCTCCAGGATCAGCCCGCCCGTCCCGCGCGCCCAGTCGACGGCCGCCGCGCGCCGTTGTGGACGCAGGGCCACCCCGATCGGGAACTGGTGGGCGGGCGTCAGCAGCACCGCCCCCGCGCCGCCCAGCTCCGCCAGCTCGCCGGTGCGCGAGCCGTGCGCGTCGAACCCCAGCGCCGGGGTGCCGAACCCCGCCTCGGCGAGGAGGTCCCGGTGGTAGTGCAGACCGTACGACTCGACGGCCACCTCCCGTACCCGCCGCCGCCCCAGCACCTTCGCGAGGAGCGCCAGGCCGTGCACGAACCCGGAGCAGACGACGACGCGCTCCGGCGTGGCCCGCACGCCGCGCGCCCGCGCCAGGTACTCGGCGACGGCGGTGCGCAGCTCGACGCGGCCCCGCGGATCGCCGTACCCGAACGCCTCGTGCGGCGCGGCCGTCAGCGCGCGCCTGGCCGCCTTGAGCCACTGCGCACGGGGAAAGGACGCGAGGTCGGGCGAGCCCGGCATGAGGCTGTACGCCGGTTCCCGCCGCGCGTCACGGCGCGTCACGGCGGCGGGCGTCGCGGCGTCGCGGGGCGCGGCCCGCCGCGCCACCCGGGTGCCGGAGCCCTGGCGGGCGGTGAGCCAGCCCTCGGCGACCAGTTCGGCGTACGCGTCGGCGACGGTGTTGCGGGCGACGCCCAGGTCGGCGGCGAGCGACCGGGAGGACGGCAGCCGCGTCCCGGAGGCCAGCCTGCCGGTGCGGACGGCTTCGCGCAGGGCGTCCGTCAGGCCCCTGCGCAGCCCGGAGGCGCCCAGCTCCAGATGCAGGTCGACACCGGGGGCGACAGCGGCGGCCGGCGAAGTGGCCCAGGAATCCGTCACGTAAATGGACCATACCGGTGCGCCAGTGCCCCCGTAGCGTCGTTGCCATGACCACGGACACGCACAGCGCCACGACCACCGCCCCGTACGCCCACGAGCACACGCCCCGCCTGGAATGGGCGAAGCTCGCACCCGACGTCTACAAGGCCATGATCGCGCTCGACGCGGCGTCGAAGAAGGGCCTCGACCCGCGGCTCGTCGAGCTGGTCAAGATCCGCGCCTCGCAGATCAACCACTGCGCCTTCTGCGTCGACATGCACTCCAAGGACGCCCTCGCGGCCGGTGAGTCGATCGAGCGGATCGTCCAGCTCAGCGCCTGGGAGGAGTCCCGGCACTTCTACACCGAGCGGGAGGCGGCGGCGCTCGAACTGACCGAGGCGGTCACCGTCCTGACCGACGGTTTTGTCCCGGACGAGGTGTACGCGAAGGCCGCCGAGCACTTCGACGAGCCGGAGACGGCCCGTCTGATCGCCCTCATCACGGTCATCAACGCCTGGAACCGCTTCGGCGTGACCACCCGCATGGTCCCCGGCCACTACACCCCGGGCGCCTTCACGCACTGACTCGTACCGGTACCGGGAACGCCCGAGGGGCCCGTCGCGCACGACAGGCCCCTCGGGCTCAACCGGCCGACGGCCTACTTCTTCGGCATCCAGGCCTTCCACGTCGACTCGTTCGCCTTGACCCACTTCTCGGCCGCGGCCTCGGGCGACAGCTTCTCGTCCGCGATCATCAGGGCGACCTCGTTCTGCTGCTCGGTCGTCCACTTGAAGTTCTTCAGGAACTCGGCCGCCTTGCCGCCGTTCTTCGCGAAGTCCGCGTTGAAGAACTTCTGCAGCGGCGTGTTCGGGTAGGCGCAGGCGACCTTCTTCGGGTCGGCGTCGCAGCCTTCCTTGTACGCCGGCAGCTTGACCTCGACCATGTCGATCTCGGCGTTCAGCCACTGCGGCGTCCACCAGTACGTCAGGAACGGCTTCTTCGCCTTGGCGTACTTCTTCATGGCCGTGATCTGGCTGGCCTCGGAACCCGAGTAGTTCGTCTTCAGGTTCAGCTTCAGGTTCTTGATGATCGCGTCGTCGTTGGTGACGTAGTCGGGCGACCCTTCGAGGATCTCGCCCTTGTCACCGCTCTCCGCGGTCTTGAACTCGTCGGCGTACTTGTTGAGGTTCTTCCAGTCCGTGACGTCCGGGTGCTTGTCCGCGAAGTACTTCGGCACGAACCAGCCGATGTGCCCGGTGACACCGAGGTCGCCGCCCTTGACGACGGTCTTCTTGGTCTCGACGTACTGCTTCTCCTCCTTGGGGTGGCCCCAGTCCTCCAGGATCCCGTCGATGTCGCCCTTCGACAGCGCGTCCCACGCGAGGACCTCGCCCATCTGCTGGGTCTTGACGGTGTAGCCGAGCTCCTTCTCCAGGAGGTACGCCGCGACCGCGGTGTTGGCCTGGGCGCCGACCCACGAAGGGACGGTCAGCTTCACGGTCTTCTTGTCGCCGGCCTCGTTGCTCTTGCCGGTCTCGGCGGCGCCGCACCCGCTGAGGGCGAGCAGGCCGAGCACGGCGGTGGCGGCGACGGCTGTACGGGCATTTCGCGTCTTCGTGCGCATGGTGAGGGTGACTCTCTTCGTTCGCAGGAATGAGGCAGGAAGCAGGGGGCCGGTCAGCCTTCGTGCCGACGGCGCGAGCGGCCCGCGCCGGGCTGGGTGAGGCGGTCGAGTACGAGGCCGAGGCAGACGATCGCCGCGCCGGCGGTCATGCCGACGCCCATCTCGCCGCGCGAGAGGCCCTTGACCACGTCGTAACCGAGGGCGCCACCACCGACGAGACCGCCGACGACGACCACCGCGAGGACCAGCACGACGCCCTGGTTGACGGCGAGCTGGAGCGCCGGGCGGGCCAGCGGGAGCTGCACCTGGAGGAGTTGCTGCCGGGAGCCGGCGCCCAGGGAGCGCGCGGCCTCCAGGGCGGCCGGGTCGACCTCCCGGATCCCCTGGGTGGTGATGCGGACCACGGCCGGCAGCGCGTACACGACGGCCGCGATGATGGCGGAGGCACGCGTGACGCCGAACAGCGCCACCACCGGGATCAGGTACACGAACTGCGGCATCGTCTGCATCGCGTCGAGGACCGGCCGCATCCACCGTTCGAAGCGCCCGGCCCGCGCCGCCGCGACACCGAGCGCGAAGCCCAGCAGCAGGGTCACGAAGAGCGCCGCGATCACCTGGGACAGCGTGTCGAGGGACTTCGTCCATACGCCGAGCACACCGACGGCGCCCAGCGCGAGCGTCGAGGTGAGCGCGGTCGCCCACGTGCCGACCAGCCACGCCAGCCCGGCAACGATCAGCAGCAGCGCCCACCAGGGCAGCCACACCAGACCGTCGCGCAGCGGGTTGAGCACCCACAGCGTGAAGTTCTCCGACCACACCTCGGTGCCGCCGAGGACCGGGACGCCCGAGGCGAGGTGCTCGGTGATCCAGTCCTGCGCCTTGTTGACCGGCGTGGAGATGTCGTACGTCCAGCCCTCCGGCCACGTCGGGGCGAGCAGCGCGCGGTTGGCGGCGGCGGCAGCGGCGGTGACGACCGCGACCAGCGCCCACGCGCGCCACCCGTGGAGCAGCCGCGAGCCGCCCGGCACGGAGGTGCCGATGCGCTCGCCCGCAGCCGCCGTCGTACGGTCGAGCCAGACCGCGATCAGCACGATCGGGATGCCGGCCGCGAGCGCCTTGCCCACGTCGACCGTCGACAGCGCCGAGTAGACCTCCTCGCCGAGACCGCCGGCGCCGACGAGGGCCGCGATGACGACCATCGACAGCGCCATCATGATCGTCTGGTTGAGGCCGAGCAGCATCTCCTTGCGGGCGAGCGGCAGCCGGGCCGTCCACAGCCGCTGCCGGCCGCTCGCGCCGAGCGAAGCGGAGGCCTCCAGTACCCCGGCGTCCGCGCCGCGCAGGCCGAGCGCCGTGAGGCGGGCCATGGGCGGGGCGGCGTAGATGACCGTGCAGAAGAGGGCGGCGGGGGTACCGGTGCCGAAGACGAGCACGAACGGCAGCAGGTACGCGAAGGCCGGCATGACCTGCATGGTGTCGAGCACCGGGCGCAGCATCCGGTGGAAGCGGTCGGAGAGTCCGGCCGCGAGTCCGAGCGCGATGCCGAGCAGGGAGGCGACGGCGACGGCGACGACCATCAGCGCGATGGTGAGCAGCGTGGCGTCCCACATGCCGAGCAGCCCGCACACGGCGAACACGACGGCCGCGATGCCCGCCGTCTTCGCGCCGCGCCGGTCGAATCCGGCGGCGCGCCAGGCGAAGAGCACCGCCAGGGCGGCGAAGCCGACCCAGCCGAGCGCGTCGAGTCCGTTGTAGACGGCGTCGACGGCGTCGGTCGCGGTGTTGGACAGGTGCAGCAGGAAATACAGGAAGAGCGGGTGGGACTCGCGGTTGTCGATGACCCACTCGTTGGCGTCGTCGAGCGGTCCGGACACGTCGACGGTCAGGGCGGCGGGCCAGCTTCCGCCGCCCCACAGCACGACTCCGAGCGGTACGAGAACGAACGCGGCGACGGCGAGCGGCAGCAGCTTGCGGCCGGCCCGGTGGCGTACGACCGAGGCGAGGCGGCCGGGGCCGGGCACGGCCCGCTGCGCCGGCTTCTCCTTCGAGGGCGTGGTGACGGCCGCCGTCATGCGGCGACCGCCTTCTGATCCGAGGGGCCGAGGCCGGCGACGACGGCGAGCAGCCCCTGGTGGTCGACGACGCCGATGCAGCGCCCGTCCTCCATGACGCGGGCGGGGGCGCCGGTGCGGGCGACGGCCTCGATGGCGGCCGAGACGGTGGCGTCGGGGGCGACGGAGGCGCCGGCCTCGGCCTCGGCCACGTCCGCGGCGGGACGCATGGCCGTGCGTACGGTCATCACCTGCTCGCGGGCCACGTCGCGGACGAAGTCCCGCACGTAGTCGTCGGCGGGCGAGCCGACGATCTCCTCGGGGGTGCCGAGCTGCACGATCCGGCCGTCGCGCATCAGCGCGATGCGGGTGCCGAGCCGCAGCGCCTCGCTGAGGTCGTGGGTGATGAAGACCATGGTGCGGCCCTCTTCGCGGTGCAGGCGGATCACTTCCTCCTGCATGTCGCGGCGGATCAGCGGGTCGAGGGCGCTGAACGGCTCGTCGAAGAGCAGGACCTCGGGGTCGACGGCGAGGGCGCGGGCGAGGCCCACGCGCTGCTGCTGTCCGCCGGAGAGCTGCCCGGGGCGGCGCTCCTCCATCCCGGCCAGCCCGACCTTCTCGACGACCTCGGCGGCCTTGGCGCGGCGCTCCGCCTTGCCCATGCCCTGGATCTCCAGGCCGTAGGCGACGTTGTCGACGACCGAGCGGTGCGGCAGCAGGCCGAAGTGCTGGAAGACCATGGAGGCGCGGTGCCGGCGCAGTGCGCGCAGCCGCGACTTGTCCATGGACAGGACGTCCTCGCCGTCGATGGCGACGGCGCCGGAGGTGGGCTCGATGAGCCGGGTGAGGCAGCGTACGAGCGTGGACTTGCCGGAGCCCGAGAGCCCCATGACGACGAAGACCTCGCCCTTGTGCACGTCGAAGGAGACGTCGCGCACGGCGGCGGTGCAGCCGGTGCGGGCGCGCAGTTCCTCGGCGGACAGTCCGGCGTACTCGGGGTTCGCCGGTACGCGGTCGGCCTTCGGGCCGAAGACCTTCCACAGGTTTCGTACGGAGAAGACCGGTTCGGCGGCGTTCGTATGTTCAGGAGCGGTCATCACGCATCACCTCCCGGTGTTGTGGTTGCTGCAAGCAGTTCGGCGCACTTCTCCCCGACCATCAGGACCCCGATCATCGGGTTCACAGCAGGCATCGTCGGGAAGACGGACGCATCGGCGATACGGATGCCTTCGAGGCCACGAATTTTCAAGTCCGGTGCCACTACGGCGAGTTCATCCTCGACATCTCCCATCCGGCAGGTGCCCGCCGGGTGGTACACGGTGTGCGCGACCTTCCGGGCGTACTCGCTGATGTCCTCGTCGGAGGTGACCTCCGGGCCGGGGCACACCTCGCGCTTGAGCCACTTCGCGAGCGGCTCGGCCTGGGCGATCTCGCGGGCGATGCGGATGCCGTCGACGAGCGTCCGGGCGTCGTAGTCGTCCTCGTCCGTGAAGTAGCGGAAGTCCAGCGCGGGCTTGACGGCCGGGTCGGCGCTGGTCAGGAAGAGGCGGCCGCGGCTGTGCGGCTTGGGGATGTTCGGGGTCATCGACACGCCGTGCGCGGGGCGTTCGTAGCCGAGGCGCTCGGGGTTGTCGGTGAACGGGATCTGGTAGAAGTGGAACATCAGGTCCGGGCCGCGGCTCGCCGCGTCGCGCCGTACGAACAGGCCCGCGTCCGAGTCCATCGCCGAGTTTTCCGGTATCGGACCGTCCGTCTCCCAGACGATGACCGACTCCGGGTGGTCGAGCAGGTTCTCGCCGACGCCCGGCAGGTCGTGCACGACGGGAATGCCGAGCGCTTCCAGGTCCTGCCGGGGCCCGATGCCCGAGTGCATCAGCAGCCGGGGCGTGTCCACCGCGCCGGCGCAGACCAGCACTTCGCGGCTCGCCTCGACGAGGACCTCCTCGCCGTCCTTGGTCCGCACCCGCACGCCGGTCGCCCGGGTCCCGTCCAGCTCCAGCTTGTACGCCCAGGTCTCCAGCATCAGGTGGAGGTTCGGCCGGTCCAGGAACGGGTGCAGGTACGCGACCGAGGCGGACGAGCGCTTGTTGTCCTCGGGGTGGTAGGCGAGGTCGAAGAAGCCGACGCCCTCGTGGAAGGGCTGCTTGTTGAACCCCTCGACGCGCGGCACGCCGAGGGCGTCCTGCGCGGCGTCGACGAAGTCGCGGGCGATGGCGTTCCGGTCCTTCTCGTCGACCGGCACGATGTTGTTGCGCAGCTTGTGGAAGTACGGCGCCATGGAGTCGGCGCCCCAGCCCTTGGCGCCCGCGGTCTCCCACTCGTCCCAGTCGGACGGCAGGGGCTGGAAGGCGATGAGGGTGTTGTGCGAGGAGCAGCCGCCCAGGACGCGGGCCCGGCTGTGCCGGATGTGGGAATTGCCGCGTGGCTGCTCGGTGGTGGGGTAGTCGTAGTCGAGCTCGCCGCCCAGCAGGCCCATCCAGCGGCGCAGGGTGAGGACGTCGGGCCGGTCCACGTCGGTGGGCCCTCCCTCGATGACGGCGACGCGGACCGACGGGTCCTCGGTCAGCCGGGACGCGATCACCGAGCCTGCGGTGCCGCCCCCGACGACGACGTAGTCGTATACGGGCATGGGTTACTGCTCCTCTTTCGTGCGGCCGCGCTCGTCGGGCCGGCGGGTCAGTCCGGTCCGGCGTTCGAGGACCGGTGGTCCGGGGCGAAGGCCCCGGCAGTCGGTACGGGGCGGACAGGCGGTACGTCTCAACCCGCGAACCAGCGCACCGGCCGCGGTTCCAGGTTCTGGTAGACGTGCTTCGCCTCGCGGTACTCGGCGAGACCGGACGGCCCGAGTTCACGCCCGACACCGGACTTGCCGAACCCGCCCCACTCCGCCTGCGGCAGGTAGGGGTGGAAGTCGTTGATCCACACCGTGCCGTGCCGCAGCCGCCCCGCGACCCGCCGCGCCCGCCCCGCGTCGGCCGTCCAGACCCCACCGGCCAGCCCGTACTCGGTGTCGTTGGCGAGGGCGACGGCCTCGTCCTCGGTACGGAAGGTCTCCACCGTCAGGACCGGCCCGAAGACCTCCTCCCGTACGACGCGCATCTCGCGGTGGCACTGGTCGAGGACCGTCGGCGCGTAGAAGTAACCGCCCTCGGGCCGTACGTCGGACGGCTCGGGCCGGGCGCCGCCGGAGCGCAGCACCGCGCCCTCCTCCAGCGCGGAGGCGACGTACATCTCCGTCTTCGCCAACTGCTGCGCGGAGACGAGCGGTCCGCACTCCACGCCGTCGGCCGTGCCGCGGCCGAGGCGGATCTTCGCGGCCCTGCGGGCGAGTTCGGCGACGAAGCGCTCGCGCACCGACTCCTCGACGATGAGCCGGGAGCCGGCCGAGCAGACCTGGCCGCTGTGGATGAAGGCGGCGTTCAGCGCCTGGTCGACGGCGGTGTCGAAGCCCTCTTCGGTGGCGCAGGCGTCGGCGAAGACGACGTTCGGGTTCTTGCCGCCCAGCTCCAGCGCGACCTTCTTCACGGTGACGGCGGCCGCCTGCATGACCTTCGTACCGCTGGCGAGGCCGCCCGTGAACGACACGAGGTCGACATCGGGGTGCTCGGACATCCGCGCGCCGACGGGGTCGCCGGCGCCGGTCACGAGGTTGGCGACCCCGGCCGGAAGCCCCGCCTCCACCAGCAGCTCGATCAGCGCGACGGTCGTCAGCGGGGTGATCTCGCTCGGCTTGATGACGAAGGTGTTGCCCGCCGCCAGGGCCGGGGCGATCTTCCAGCTCGCCTGGAGCAGCGGGTAGTTCCACGGCGCGATGAGCGCGCAGACACCGACCGGCTCGTGCACGACGACGCTGTGGATGCCGGGGGAACCGGCGTCGACGACCCGGCCCCCGCTCTCATGGACGACGAGGTCGGCGAAGTACCGGAAGGCGTCCGTCACGCAGTCGACGTCGACCCGGCCCTCCTCCAGCGTCTTGCCCGCGTCGCGGCTTTCGAGGAGCGCGATGTCCTCGCGGTCCCGCTGGAGCAGCTCACCGACCCGGCGCAGCAGCGCGGCCCGCTCGGCCACCGGGGTACGGGGCCACTCCCCCGAGTCGAAGGCCGTACGGGCGGCCGCGACCGCGGCGTCGACATCGGCCGCACCGCCCTCGGCGACGACGGCGAAGGGCTTGGCGTCCGCGGGGTCGATGATCTCGCGCGTGGCGCCGGAAGCGGCTGCCTGCCACTTCCCGCCCACATGGATGGTCTGTTGTGCCGACACGTCGCGTTTCGCCTTCCGTTCCCGATATGTACTGCCAGTAAAGAGACCGGCGACCGGGAGCCCTCCCCCCGAAGCCGCGAACCATGCACAACACATGGCCGAAAGTGTGCTGTGTCACGAACGTTGTGCAACAAAAGCGGTCAGAACCTGCCATTCATCCGGAAGCACACGCCCACCGCACCGAGCAGTACGCGACGCACCCGCCCTACCGGCCGGGGCCCGCCGCGAACCACCCGCAGACGACCCCGAACCCAGGCACGACAACCGCGACCCCAGCGCCAAACGGCGAAATCCAGCCCCACGAGGAGCGCCCCGCTCAACCCCCCAGCAGCGCGCCCACCGCCGCCACGGCAGCGGCCCCGGACGCCAGCAGCTCCACCCCCGGCCCGGCCGCCGTGAGCGCGTCGCGCAGCCGGGCGAGGCGGCCGGGCGTGACCTGCCCCTCCTCCTCGATCTCCTCCTCGGTGGAGACCAGCTCGGCATCCAGGACGACGGTGGCGTCATTGGCGACGAGCCGCTCCAGATCCGCCCGGAGCTCCCGCACGACGAGGAGAAGCTCCTCCTGCGCGGGGTCACGGGGCGGCTGGGCGTAATGGTTGGCGTTGGTGACGGTGTTGCTGTCGCCGATGCCGATGGCGCTGTTGCTCACGGCCCCGACGTGGATCGACGGCTGCTCGCCGGACTTCCCCACTGCGCGCTCCCCCCTCGTTGGCCGGGTCGCCTCACTGGCGCGGGCGCCACGGGTCCTCTGCCGAGCAGATCGCCGGACTGAACGGGCGAGGCGATCCGGGCACCCTCCCCCTACCCGAACAGCCGTACAACCAAGGCGAGTTCGTACGGAAAGGGCTGACAGTGTAAACCCCCGGACGGACACAGCAACGCCCAAAGGGCTTACACCACCCGCAACGCCGGGAGCCGTCACCGCCTCCCGCACGGCCCGGGTCGAGGCGCTCGCATGGACCAAACCCAACAGTTGACGCCCACTCGCCCCTCCACAACGGGATAAAGCCAGGCCTTCCGGGCGTCAGGATGCATCGTCTGCCGGTTTCGGTTCCTCACACCCCGTAAAGGACGCGAACCGCCCCGCCGGCACGGTCGACAGGCGGCCTTCGGCCGGCCCGCCTGCAACGGTGGTGCCAACAACCGTCGCCGCAGTCGCTGAGACTGGGGCCGCACCACCCCTAGAC
>NZ_VBVX01000021.1 GCF_005981925.1 Streptomyces albidochromogenes | reverse complement strand
CCGCCGCGCCGCCCCGCGCGCCCTGGCCGCCGCCCTCGTGGCCGCGGCGGTCGCCGTGCTGCCCGCCCCGGCCGCGTACGCCGACAGCATCCGCGCCCAGCAGTGGGCGCTCGACGCACTCCACACCGACGAGGCGTGGCGCACGACCAAGGGCGAGGGCGTCACCGTCGCCGTACTCGACACCGGCGTGGACGGCAGCCACCCCGACCTGGAAGGCCGGGTGCTGGAGGGCAAGGACCTCATAGGTTTCGGCGCGGGCAAGGGGGACCGCGCCTGGGCCCGCCACGGCACCGCCATGGCCGGGATCATCGCAGGCCACGGCAGCGGTCCCGGCCGCTCGGACGGCGTCGTCGGCATCGCGCCCGAGGCGAAGATCCTCCCGGTCCGGGTGATCCTCGAAGGCGGCGACCCGGCCCGCAAGCGGGCCCGCAGCACCCGGGGCAACGCACTGGCCCAGGGCATCCGCTGGGCCGCCGACCACGGCGCCGACGTCATCAACCTCTCCCTCGGCGACGACAGCAAGTCCGCCCACCCCGAGCCCGCCGAGGACGCCGCCGTCCAGTACGCCCTGGCCAAGGGCGCCGTCGTCGTCGCCTCCGCCGGCAACAGCGGCGAGGAGGGCGACCACATCTCGTACCCCGCCGCCTACCCCGGCGTGATCGCGGTGGCCGCCGTCGACAGCTCCGGCACCCACGCGTCCTTCTCCACCAGCCGCTGGTACGCGACCGTCAGCGCCCCCGGCGTCGACGTGATCATCGCCGACCCGGACCGCCGCTACTACGAGGGCTGGGGCACCAGCGCCGCCTCCGCCTTCGTCTCCGGAGCAGCCGCCCTCGTCCGCGCGGCGCACCCCGACCTCACCCCCGCCCAGATCAAGAAGCTCCTGGCGGACACCGCCCGCAACGCACCCGAGGGCGGCCGCGACGACGCTCGCGGCTACGGCTTCGTCGACCCCGCCGCCGCCCTGGAGGCCGCCGCCGGGCTCCGCCCCGCGCGTCTGCGGCCCGCCTCGGCCCCGCACGGCGAGAAGTACTTCGGCGCGGGCCCCGACCCGGTGCGCGAGGCCGACGGACCGGCGGGCTGGTTCGCGCCCGCCGCCGGCGGCGTCGGCGCGCTCCTACTGGCCGGCGCGGTGGCCCTGTGGCGCACCAGCCGGCCGACGGCCTCCCGCCACTTCCACTGACGTCCGCTCCACCACCGCGATCCCCGCCTCCTTCGTGGCGTGCCCCTCGGACAGGACGGCGATCAGCAGCGCCCGCCCGTCCGGCGCCCGCACCCGCCCCACGCTGTGCACGACCCACAGGCCGGTGGCGTCGCGCGTCATCCAGCCGTTCTTCAGCGCGGCGCCCCGGCCGGCGGCCGACACACCCCAGTCCTGCCCCGGCACGACCTGCCCCATCAGGGTCCTGAGGTACGCACGGGAGTGCGCGTCCAGCACGCCGGGCCCACCCGCGTCCCCGTCGCCGAACACCGCCCGCAGCAACGCCACCTGATCCCTCGCCGCCGTCCGCGTACGCCCCCAGGCCCGGTCCGCCGACGTCTCGGTCAGACCGAGCCGCGCGTGCGCCGCGTCCAGCCCCGCCGGGCCGCCGATAGCCGCCCACAGCGCCGACGCGGCGTCGTTGTCACTGCGCCGGATCATGGCCTCGGCGCACGCCCGCTCCACCGGACCCGGCCGCCGCCCCCGGTCCTGAGCCCGCAGCAGCAGCGCCGCGAGGATGCCGACCTTCACGACGCTCGCGGCAGGGAAGCGCCCCTCCCCGTACACGAGGGTCTCCGGGCCCCCGCACGGGCGGACGGCGGCCGACACGACGCACGAGACATCCACAGCCGGGGCGGTGCCCACCGGACCCGTGCACAAACCCCCGCCGCCCGGCGGATAGTCTCGTGACGTGGCGCTCAAGAACATCCCGGACCCCGGTTTCTCCGAAGACGACGGCACCGCCGACCCGCGGCTCACCGCGGCGCTCGCCGCCTGGGCCGAGGACCCGGCGGCCGAGCCGCAGGTGCTCGCGGCGCTGGCCGGCGCCCGGCTCCTGGTCCCCGTCGTCGCCGTGCTCGGCGAGGCCGAGACCGACGAAGAGACCGGTCTGCGGCGCGAGAAGACCAGCGACATGGCCGTGCCCACCCTCCAGGCGGGCGAGCGCCGCGCCCTGCCCGCCTTCACCTCCACCGCGTCCCTGGCCCGCTGGAACCCGGAGGCGCGCCCCGTCGCCGTACCCCTGCACCAGGCGCTCCAGGCCGTCGCCCACGAGCGGGCCGACACGCTGGTCCTGGACCTGGCGGGCCCGGTGCCCTACCAGCTGACCGGGTCCGCGCTGCTCGCCGCCGCCGAGGGCCGCACCAGCGCCGTGCCGCTCGACGACCCGGCGGTCACCGAGGCGGTACGGGCCGCTGTCGCCGCGGAGTCCGCCGTGCTGCGCGCCCACCTCGGCCCGGGCAGCGCCGACGGCACCCTGGCGCTGGTCCTCGCCCCCGGCGCCGTACCGGCCGACGCGGTCCGCCGCGTGGCCGGGGCCCTGGCCGCCGACGAAACGCTGAGGGCCCGCCTGGTGCGCGGCCTCGACCTGGCACTGCTGCCGGCCGGTGCCACGCCTCCCGGCGAGCCCCTGTTCGTACGCGGATAGGAACGGTCGGTCAGCCGTACACCGGGCCCGTGTACTTCTCGCCCGGACCCTGGCCGACCTCGTCCGGCACCGCCGACGCCTCGCGGAACGCCAGCTGCAGCGACTTCAGCCCGTCGCGCAGCGGCGCCGCGTGGAAGGAGCTGATCTCGGTCGCGCTGGCGTCCAGCAGGCCGGCCAGCGCGTGCACCAGCTTGCGGGCCTCGTCGAGGTCCTTGTGCTCGTCGCCGTCCTCGGTGAGGCCGAGCTTCACGGCGGCGGCGCTCATCAGGTTGACCGCCACCGTAACGATCACCTCGACTGCCGGGACTTCCGCGATGTCGCGCGTCATGGCGTCGAAGTCGGGAGATTCATTGGGGGAGGTCGCGTCACTCATGAGGCACACGATATGCCCCCGCCCGGCACGGCCTCCGGCCCGACCGGGGTCGCCGCTCCCCGGCGGAGCTGCTAACCTTGTGTAACGACCGGCCGGACACCTGTGTGCCCGGCCCACAAGTGGAGGCTCCGATCTCCCACCTGGCTGTCCTCACGGACGGCGGGTCACCGGTCAAGCGGTCCCCATCGTTCCGTACGGACGATGGAGCGCCGCTCGATGTGCGCCCCGCGGTTGATGCGCGGTGGTGCTCCGGTATTTCCAGGAGCCCCGCCTGTGTTCCCGTCCGGGGCATTTTTCATGGCTCCCTGAGGTTGGTCTCACGAAACAGACGTTACGCGGCTGTCTGCCAGACAGTCGTGTGGTGCTACTGAGGAGGATCCATCAGCGCTGAGCCCCGCATTAACGACCGGATTCGCGTTCCCGAGGTGCGACTCGTCGGACCCAGCGGCGAGCAGGTCGGCATTGTGCCCCTTGCGAAGGCCCTGGAGCTTGCGCAGGAGTACGACCTCGACCTGGTCGAGGTCGCGGCGACCGCCCGTCCGCCCGTGTGCAAGCTCATGGACTACGGGAAGTTCAAGTACGAGTCGGCCATGAAGGCCCGTGAGGCGCGCAAGAACCAGGCGCACACGGTCATCAAGGAAATGAAGCTCCGGCCGAAGATCGACCCGCACGACTATGACACCAAGAAGGGTCATGTCGTCAGGTTCCTCAAGCAGGGCGACAAGGTCAAGATCACGATCATGTTCCGTGGTCGTGAGCAGTCCCGCCCCGAGCTCGGCTTCCGACTGCTTCAGCGTCTGGCTTCGGACGTCGAGGACCTTGGCTTCATCGAGTCGAATCCCAAGCAGGACGGCCGGAACATGATCATGGTTCTCGGCCCGCACAAGAAGAAGACCGAGGCCATGGCCGAGGCACGCGAGGCCCAGGCGGCCCGCAAGGCCGAACGCCAGGGCAGCGCGACCGACGACGCCGTGCAGGCGGAGTCGGCGGACGAGGTCGCCGAGGCTCCGGCCGAGGCGCAGTCCGAGACCCCTTCCGAAGCGTGATCCGCGGGGCTGCCATCCAGGCGGCCCCGGGTTCGGCCAGGAAGCCCCAGCCCCATACAACTGACTGACGCTCCCGCTCTCCGGCACACCCGCCGGGGGAGCGCCACTGACGAGGAGAGAACGGCGCTATGCCGAAGAACAAGACGCACAGCGGTGCCAGCAAGCGCTTCAAGATCACCGGCTCCGGCAAGGTCATGCGCGAGAAGGCCGGCAAGCGCCACCTCCTGGAGCACAAGTCCTCCAAGAAGACCCGCTCGCTGACCGGCGCTGTCGTGGTGTCCCCGGCGGACGCCCCGAAGATCAAGAAGCTTCTCGGCAAGTGACGTCGCGGCTCCGGGCGACCGGAGCCCCTCGTCGGACCGACCGAGACCAAAACGTTTCCGGGCCGTGTGAGTTCAACCGCGGCCCCGCTACAAGGAGTTAACAAGTGGCACGCGTCAAGCGGGCAGTCAACGCCCACAAGAAGCGCCGGGCAATCCTCGAGGCGGCCAAGGGCTACCGCGGTCAGCGTTCGCGCCTGTACCGCAAGGCCAAGGAGCAGGTCACCCACTCCCTGGTCTACAACTACAACGACCGCAAGAAGCGCAAGGGCGACTTCCGTCAGCTGTGGATCCAGCGCATCAACGCCGCTGCCCGCCAGAACGGCATGACGTACAACCGCCTCATCCAGGGTCTGAAGGCCGCCAACATCGAGGTGGACCGCAAGATCCTGGCCGAGCTCGCGGTCAACGACGCCAACGCGTTCGCCGCGCTCGTCGAGGTCGCCCAGAAGGCGCTCCCGAGCGACGTCAACGCCCCGAAGACCGCCGCCTGATTCCAGGCAGCACCTTCTTCGTCCACCGGACCCGCAGGCGTTCGCCGCCTGCGGGTCCGGTGCGTCGTACCGGACGTGCACGACCCCTTCCGTACGCAGAGATACGCAGAGAAGTGAGCCGCCGACCATGGGCACCCCCGAGCTGATCTCCCCGCGATCCCCGCGCGTCACCGCCGCCAAGCGGCTGGCCAAGCGGAGCTTCCGCGGCAAGGAGCGCCGGTTCATCGCCGAGGGGCCGCAGGCCGTGCGCGAGGCGGTCGAGCACCGCAGCGACGGCGTGCCGACGCTGATCGAGCTGTTCGCCACCGCCGAGGCCGCCGAGCGGTACGACGACATCGTCTCCGCCGCCCGCGCCGCCGGCGCCCGCGTGCACCTGGCGCCCGACGAGGTGCTCGCCGAGGTGTCCCAGACCGTCACCCCGCAGGGCATCGTCGGTGTCTGCCGCTTCCTCGACTCGCCCTTCGAGGAGATCCTCGCGGCGAAGCCCCGGCTCGTCGCCGTCCTGGCGCACGTCCGCGACCCCGGGAACGCCGGTACGGTGCTGCGCTGCGCGGACGCCGCCGGAGCCGACGCGGTGGTCCTCACCGACGCCTCCGTCGACCTCTACAACCCCAAGTCGGTCCGCGCCTCGGTCGGCTCGCTCTTCCACCTGCCGGTCGCCGTGGGCGTCCCCGTCGAGCAGGCCGTCAGCGGGCTGAAGAGCGCCGGCGTACGCATCCTGGCGGCCGACGGCGCCGGTGACGACGACCTCGACGACGAGCTCGACGCCGGCACCATGGGCGGGCCCTCCGCCTGGGTCTTCGGCAACGAGGCCTGGGGCCTGCCGGAGGAGACCCGGGCGCTCGCCGACGCCGTGGTGCGCGTCCCGATCCACGGAAAGGCCGAAAGCCTCAACCTCGCCACGGCCGCCGCCGTGTGCCTGTACGCCTCCGCTCGTGCGCAGCGCGCTTCCGGAGGGTGCCGCAGCGTCACCTCCAGCTAGTAGGGTGGCGGGCTCGGGGGCCTCCCCCGGGCTCTCGGCCTCTGTCCCGCGCTCCCGGCTTCGCCGGCGCGGGGAGGGACCCCTTGAGCAGGGAGGACCCCCTCCGCCATTCGGAAGAGGTGGGATACGGGGATGGCTGTCGGCACGAGCGGTCCGTCCGGGGCGAGCGAGGCTTTACCGCGTCCGTACGCGGAGCTTCCGCACGCCGAGCGGCCGTACGCGGAGGACGGACAGGGGATCGACCCCGACGACCTCCCCGACGGCCTCGTCGTCGCGGACGAGAGCGGCCGCGTCGTCTGCTTCAACGCCGCCGCCGCGCGGATCACCGCCACCCCCAGGGAAGCCGCCCTCGGCCGGCCCCTGGAGACCGCGCTGCCCCTGGAGGACCTGGAGGGCCGGCGCTGGTGGAGCCTGACCGACCCGTACGGCGGACTCGCCATCCGCGCCGGGCAGCCCGAGCGCAACCTGCTGCTGCCCGGCGGCCGCGAGGTGCTGGTCTCCGCGCGGTACGTACGGCGCGAGCCGACCGGGCCCGTGCGGCGGGTCGTCGTCTCGCTGCGCGGCACCGAGGCCAGGCGCCGCACCGAGCGCAGCCACGCCGAGCTCATAGCCACCGTCGCGCACGAGCTGCGGTCCCCGCTGACGTCGGTCAAGGGGTTCACGGCGACGCTCCTCGCCAAGTGGGAGCGCTTCACCGACGACCAGAAGAAGCTGATGCTGGAGACCGTCGACGCGGACGCCGGCCGGATCACCCGGCTGATCGCCGAGCTGCTCGACATCTCGCGCATCGACTCCGGGCGGCTGGAGGTGCGCCGGCAGCCCGTGGACCTGCCCACGGCCGTCGGCCGGCACGTCCAGGCGCACATCTCCAACGGCCAGCCCCCGGACCGCTTCCTGGTCCGCGTCCACCAGCCGCTGCCCGATTGCTGGGCAGACCCGGACAAGATCGACCAGGTGCTCGGCAACCTGCTGGAAAATGCGGTGCGGCACGGCGAGGGAACGGTCACCATCGAGGTGGGCGCAGCCCCGCTCAAGACCGCCGACCACGCAGCGAAGGGAACAGCCGTGACCGTGAGTGACGAAGGCGCCGGCATTCCCGAGGAGTCGATGGGGCGCGTCTTCACCCGCTTCTGGCGCGGCAGCAAACGCGGCGGCACCGGCCTGGGGCTGTACATCGTCAAGGGCATCGTCGAGGCGCACGGCGGCTCGATCACCGTCGGCCGCGGGCCCGGCGGCGGCGCCGAGTTCCGATTTATCCTGCCCGTCGGCGCTCCGGCCTATCTCGCCTGAGCGGCCCACGGGCTTCTTCACCCCTCGCGGCCTTTAGACTCGACCTTTGGCACCTTTGCGTCCTCAGTCGTCGAGCGGGGGCCACGCCACCAGCCAATCGGAAGTACGGGAAGAGATGTCCGCACCCAATAAGTCGTACGACCCTGTTGAGGTCGAGGCGCTGAAACCGGAAGAGATCGAGCGCATGCGGGACGAGGCGCTCGCCGCCTTCGACGCCGCGGCGGATCTCGACGCGCTCACCCACGCGAAGACCGCGCACACCGGCCCCACCTCGCCGCTCTCGCTCGCCAACCGTGAGATCGGCGCCCTGCCGCCGGCCGCCAAGGCCGAGGCGGGCAAGCGCGTGGGCATGGCCCGCGGCGCCGTGAACAAGGCCCTCGCCGCCCGCCTGGCCGCCCTGGAGGCGGAGCGGGACGAGCGCGTGCTGGTCGAGGAGGCGGTGGACGTCACCCTTCCGTACGACCGCGTCCCGGCCGGAGCGCGGCACCCGCTGACCACGCTGATGGAGCGCGTCGCCGACGTCTTCGTCGCCATGGGCTACGAGGTCGCCGAGGGACCCGAGGTCGAGGCGGAGTGGTTCAACTTCGACGCCCTCAACTTCGTCCCGGACCACCCGGCGCGCCAGATGCAGGACACCTTCTTCGTCCAGGGCGCGGACGGGTCGAAGTCCGACGAGTCCGGCGTCGTCCTGCGCACGCACACCTCTCCCGTCCAGGCCCGCGCGCTGCTCGACCGCGAGCCGCCCGTGTACGTCGTGTGCCCCGGCCGCGTCTACCGCACGGACGAGCTCGACGCCACGCACACCCCGGTCTTCCACCAGATCGAGCTGCTCGCCGTCGACGAGGGCCTCACGATGGCCGACCTCAAGGGCACCCTCGACCACATGGTCCAGGCGCTCTTCGGCGAGGGCATGAAGACGCGGCTGCGCCCGAACTACTTCCCGTTCACCGAGCCGTCGGCCGAGATGGACATGGTCTGCTACGTCTGCCGCGGCGAGTCCGTCGGCAACCCGGACCGTCCCTGCCGCACCTGCGGCAGCGAGGGCTGGATCGAGCTGGGCGGCTGCGGCATGGTCAACCCGAAGGTGCTCACCGCCTGCGGCGTCGACCCCGCGAAGTACAGCGGATTCGCCTTCGGGTTCGGCATCGAGCGGATGCTCATGTTCCGCCACAACGTAGAAGACATGCGAGACATGGTCGAGGGTGACGTCCGGTTCACTCGGCCCTTCGGGATGGAGATCTGATGCGGGTCCCGCTTTCCTGGCTGCGGGAGTACGTCGATCTCCCCGCCACCGAGACCGGCCGTGACGTGCAGGCCAAGCTCGTGTCCGCAGGCCTGGAGGTCGAGACGGTCGAGCAGCTCGGCGCCGGCCTCAAGGGCCCCCTGGTCGTCGGCAAGGTCCTCACCATCGAGGAGCTGACCGAGTTCAAGAAGCCGATCCGCTTCTGCACCGTCGACGTCGGCACGGCCAACGGCACCGGCGAGCCGCAGGAGATCGTCTGCGGCGCCCGCAACTTCGCCGTCGGCGACAAGGTCGTCGTGGTCCTGCCCGGCGCGGTCCTGCCCGGCGACTTCGCGATCGCCGCGCGCAAGACGTACGGCAAGACCTCGCACGGCATGATCTGCTCCGGCGACGAGCTGGGCATGGGCGACGACGGCAGCGACGGCATCATCGTGCTGCCGCCCGAGCACGAGGTGGGCACCGACGCCATCGAGCTGCTCGAACTCGTCGACGAGGTCCTCGACATCGCCGTCACACCCGACCGCGGCTACTGCCTGTCGATGCGCGGCGTCGCCCGCGAGGTCGCCACCGCGTACGGGCTGCCGCTGCGGGACCCGGCGCTGCTCGACGTGCCCGCGCCCAACTCGTACGGCTACCTCGTGAAGATCGCCGACCCCCGGGGCTGCGACCGCTTCACCGCGCGTACGGTCGTGGGGCTCGACCCCGAGGCCCGCTCCCCGATCTGGCTGCGCCGCCGGCTGCAGAAGGCCGGGATGCGTCCGATCTCCCTCGCCGTCGACGTCACCAACTACGTGATGCTGGAGCTCGGTCAGCCGCTGCACGCGTACGACCGGTCCCGCGTCGACGGGCCGATCGGTGTGCGCCGCGCCGAGCAGGGCGAGAAGTTCACGACGCTCGACGGCACCAAGCGGGTCCTGGACGCCGAGGACCTGGTGATCACCGACAACCGCGGCCCGATCGGGCTCGCGGGCGTCATGGGCGGCGCCAACACCGAGATCGCGGACTCCGTGACCGACCCGGAGACAGGTGCGGTCAGGGGCACCACCGAGGTCGTCATCGAGGCGGCGCACTTCGACGCGCTCTCCGTCGCCCGCACCGCGCGCCGGCACAAGCTCTCCTCCGAGGCGTCCAAGCGCTTCGAGCGCGGCACCGACCCGCAGGCCGCCTCCGCGGCGGCCCAGCGGACCGTCGACCTGCTGGTGCTGCTCGCGGGCGGCACCGCCGAGGCGGGTGTCACGGAGGTCATCGCGCCCTCCGCGCCCCGCACGATCTCCATGCCGGCCGACCACCCCGACCGGGTGGCCGGTGTCGGCTACGGCCGGGAGACCGTCGTACGCCGCCTCCAGGAGGTCGGCTGCGACGTGTACGGGCAGGACGAGCTGGTCGTGACCGTGCCGTCCTGGCGCCCCGACCTGGCCTTCCCGAACGACCTGGCCGAAGAGGTCATCCGGCTGGAGGGGTACGAGAACCTCCCGTCCACCCTCCCGACACCGCCCTCGGGCCGCGGGCTCACCGAGCGGCAGCGGCTGCACCGCCGCGTCGGGCGCGCCCTGGCCGGGGCGGGTTACGTCGAGGCGCTGAACTACCCGTTCATCGGCGACGCCGTCCTCGACCAGCTGGGCCTGGACGCCGACGACGCCCGCCGCCGTACGGTCAAGCTGGTCAACCCGATCTCCGACGAGGAGCCGGCGCTGCGCACCACGCTGCTGCCCGGCCTCCTCGGCGCGCTGCGCCGCAACGACGGCCGCGGCTCGCACGACCTGGCGCTCTTCGAGACCGGGCTGGTCTTCAGGCCGACCGGTGACGAGCACCAGGCCGTGCGGCTGCCTGTCGACCGGCGTCCGACCGACGAGGAGATCGCCGGTCTCGACGCCACTCTGCCGCGCCAGCCGCGCCGCGCCGCCGTCGTACTCGCGGGCGCCCGCGAGCAGACCGGCTGGTGGGGCAAGGGCCGCCCGGGCACCTGGGCGGACGCGATCGAGGCGGCCCGTGCGCTCGCCCGCGAGGCCGGCGCCGAGCTCGTCGTCCGGGGCGACCGGCACGCGCCGTGGCACCCCGGCCGCTGCGCCGCGCTGTACGTCACGGTGAACGGCGAGGAGACCCTCGCCGGGCACGCCGGTGAGCTGCACCCGCGCGTCATCAAGGCCCTGCACCTGCCGGAGCGCACCTGCGCCATGGAGGTCGAGATCGACGTCCTGGAGCAGGCGGGCGCCGGCGCCCTGCGGGCCCCGCGGATCTCCACCTTCCCGGTGGCGACCCAGGACGTCGCGCTCGTCGTTTCCGCCGACGTCGCCTCGGCGGACGTCGAGGCGGCGCTGCGGGAGGGCGCCGGTGAACTCCTCGAATCGCTGCGGCTGTTCGACGTGTTCACGGGCGAGCAGCTCGGCGAGGGCAAGAAGTCGCTCGCCTACGCGCTGCGGTTCCGCGCCGCCGACCGCACGCTGACCGTCGAGGAGGCCACGGCCGCCCGCGACGCCGCCGTGGCGCTCGCGGGCGAGCGCACGGGCGCGGTGCTGCGCGGGGCGTGACGCTCCGGTGAAGCGGCAGGAGCGGTAGTACTGAGGGGCGTGTCCGGAGTCACGGACACGCCCCTCACTCATTCGGGTGAGAAGTGGGGGCGAGGTACGCAAACAGGACGGACGGTCGACACAATCATTCCGGCCGACGAGGGCCAGCGTCGTACAGGCAGCGTGGTACAGGGCCAGGGCCTAGGGGGGCCGTCGGGATGATCCGTACAACAACCTGGCGGGGTGTGCGGCGCGGGTGCGCTCCGCACGCGCGGCGCGCCCTGGTCTTCGGGCTCCCCGCCGTCTGGCTCGTCGCCGCGACCGTCTGGGAGCTGGCCTGCCCGTTCGACTCGCACGACGGGATGGCCCCGCGCTTCGTGACCTGCGCGGCCTTCCTGGCGCTGGTCGCCTACCTGCTGACGAGTGTACGGCTGGGCCCCGTGCGGGAGTTGCGCCGCACCCGCGAGATCGCGCGCGCCGCCCAGCAGGTGCTGCTGCGGCCGCTGCCGCCCCGGCTGGACGGGCTCGCGCTCGCCGCGGGGCAGCTCTCGGCGAGCCGGGGGGCGACGGTCGGCGGCGACCTGTACGAGGCGGTGGCCACCGTGCACGGGGTGCGGGTGGTCATCGGCGACGTACGGGGGCACGGGCTCGCCGCTATCGGGGCGGTGGCGGCGCTGCTCGGCAGCTTCCGGGAGGCCGCGCACGACGAGGCCGAACTGGCGGGCGTCATGCGGAAGCTGGAGCGGGCGCTGCGGCGCCACCTGCGCGAGAGGGCGCGCTCCGAGCACCCGTCGGTGAGCGGCACCGACCCGGACCACCCCCTGGCCGAGGAGTTCGTCACCGTACTCCTGCTGGAAATCCATGAGGACGGCGAGGTCCTGGCGCTCAACTGCGGCCATCCGTGGCCCTACCGGCTGCTCAGGACCGCCGAGCCGGTCGCGGGCGGGGACGTGCTGCCGCCGCTCGGCCTGTTCCCGCTGCCGGACGGCCTGGCCGCCCGCCGGTGCACGCGCCTGCCGCCCGGCGAGGCGCTCGTCCTGCACACCGACGGGGCGGAGGACGCGAGGAACGCCGCCGGGGAGTTCTTCTGCCTGCGGCGCGCCCTCACCCAGGCCGCGGCGCTGGGCTCGCCGGTCTCACCGGCCGTGGTGGTGCAGCGCGTGCACACGGCGCTGCTGCGGCACACCGGCGGGCGGCCGGCCGACGACGTCGCGCTGCTCGTCCTGCGCAACGACCGCAGCCGCGTGCCGGCGCAGCCCGGGGATCAGGGGCTGCGCCGCTCGCGCGCGGAATCCTCCCATCGGTGACCGGCCGTCGCTCCGGACCCACTGGTACGGCTCCGTCCGCCCTGCCGCGGAGTGTCGGGCAGACCGGCAGGGCGGACGGAACGGGATCGGGCCGCCGCACTGTACGAGGGGGAGCCGGCGGCCCGGCCGCCTCCTGGGAGGCAAACCGAAGTCAATCGGACACGGGCGTACGGCGGGAGAGCACGCGGGGCCCGAGCGCGGGCACTTGGTTCACACCCCGTGTGAACGAGGCTCCATTACGCTGACTCCACCGAGTCACCGGAGAGGCCCATGCAGCCGAATACCCTGCTCGACGCCCTGCTCGACGAAGCGGGCATCTCCAACGCCGGCCTCGCCGCCCATGTGAACCAGGCGGGCAGTGCGCGAGGTCTGGCGCTGAGGTACGAACACACCGCCGTGGCGCGCTGGTTGAAGGGCCAGCGCCCGCGCGGCCAGGTGCCCGACCTGATCTGCGAGGTCCTCGCGGCCCGGCTGCACCGGCCGATAACACTGGACGACATCGGGTTCGGCGTGCCGGGCGAGGCGGCGATGCCGCACGGCTCCCCGCTGACCGGCTTCGTGGAGCGGGCGACCGCGCTGTGGCGCTCGGACGAGCAGCAGCGGCCGCACATCCTCGGCGCCCCGGCGGTCACCGGGACGCCTGCGGTGATGCCCGTGTGGGAGTGGGAGAACCCGCCGGAGGACGCCGACGTCTCCCGCAAGGGCCAGACGCGCGTCAGCGTCGCGGACATACAGATGCTGCGGGCCGCCCGGGCGCACTACGAGCTGATGTACCGCAAGGCCGGGGGCGTGGCCACCCGGGCCCGCGTCGTGGGCTTCCTCAACGCCGAGACCGCCCCGCTGCTGCGCGGCAGTTACTCCAACGCGATGGGCCGCCACCTGCACCGCGCGACGGGCGGCCTGGTGGCGGTGGCGGGGATCTGCGCGTACGACTCGGACGCCCAGGGCCTCGCCCAGCGGTACTTCCACCAGGCCCTGCGGCTCGCGAAGGCCAGCGGCGACCGGGGGCTGGGCGCGTACATCATCGCGCTGCTCGTCAACCAGTCGCTGTTCATGGCCGAGTACCGGCAGGCCGTGGCCTTCGCGGAGGCGGCCCTGCGCACGGCGGGCAGCCAGATCACCCCGGCGCTCGCCGCCGACCTGCACGCGATGCAGGCCAAGGCGTACGCGCACCTCGGCGACAGCAAGAACGCCCTGTGCTGCATCCGGCGTGCGGAGTCCGAGGCGGAGTCCATCAGACCGGGCAGCGAACCGGACGAGACGGGCTACGTCCAGCCGGGCCTGGTGAACGTGCAGGTGGCCGAGGCGCTGCTCAGCCTGGGCGACCTCCCGGCGGCCCGCGAGCACGCGGACGCGGCGGTCGGCACGCCGGCGCACGACCGGGGCCGGGTGCACCGGCTCGCGATGCTCACCCACATCGAGCTGCGGCAGGGCAAGGCCGACCGGGCGGTGGAGTTCGCCACGGAGATGGCGCAGCGCGCCCAGGGGATGGAGTCGCAGCGGTTGCGCGACCGGTTGCGGGCGGTGCGCGAGCATCTGGTGGGGAGCGGGTGCCCTGGTGCGGAAGAGGCGGCCGAACTGATCGACGGGGCGCTGCGCGTTCCCCTCTGACCGTCCTCCTGCTGCGATGTTGCCATCTACTTGTCGGAAGGTGGCAGAACAGTGCAGTGGACGAACTTAAGCGAACAGACTGTGTACAAGAATCGCTGGTTCCGGATCAACCTCGCGGATGTCGAACTCCCCGACGGCCGGCACCTCGACCACTTCGTCATACGGCTGCGCCCGGTGGCCGTGGCCACGGTCGTCAACGAGGCCAACGAGGTGCTGATGCTCTGGAGGCACCGCTTCATCACAGACAGCTGGGGCTGGGAGCTGGCCGCGGGAGTCGTCGAGGACGGCGAGGACGTCGCGACCGCGGCGGCCCGCGAGATGGAGGAGGAGACCGGCTGGCGGCCCGGGCCGCTGCGCCACCTCCTCACCGTCGAGCCGTCCAACGGCCTCACCGACGCCCGGCACCACCTCTACTGGGCGGACGAGGCGACGTACACCGGACATCCCAAGGACGACTTCGAGTCCTCACGGCGCGAATGGGTTCCGCTGAAACTGGTCCCCGACATGGTGGCCCGGGGCGAGGTCCCGGCCGCCAACATGGCGGCCGGGCTGCTGATGCTGCATCACATGCGCCTCGGCTAGCGGCGCGCGTCCCTAGCGGCCGAGGGCCTGCCAGACGGTCACCGCCAGCGCTCCGGCGGAGGTGAGCGCCGAAACGGTGGGCAGCGGCCAGCGGTTGTGCTCCAGGGCCGTCACCCGCGCGGCCAGGCCGGCCAGATCGCCGTCGGCCTGGTCGTCCCGGTGGGCCAGCAGTGCCAGCTGCCCGTCGATCCTGGTGAGCCCCACGTCGAGGCAGCGACGTAACTCGGCGTACTCCTCGACGACCACGGTCTGATCGGTGTCGATACTCACGGTCCGCTCCTTCTCTCGGCAGGGCCGTCCGGCGGCCCTGTGCATGTGCCACAGAGCCAACTCGCCCTGTGGCCACGGCGGGAGCGTGTGTGCGGGGCATATGCGGGTACGCCCCGCACACTCCGTGCGAATCGCGGCTCGGTACGGCTCAGGAGTACGGGTAGAAACCGGATCCCGTCTTGCGTCCCAGCCGGCCCGCGTCCACCATCCGCTGGAGCAGCGGGGGAGCGGCGTACAGCGGCTCCTTGTACTCGTCGTACATCGAGTCGGCGACCGAGGCGACCGTGTCCAGGCCGATCAGGTCCGCGAGCTTGAGCGGGCCCATCGGGTGGGCGCAGCCCATCTCCATGCCGTTGTCGATGTCCTCGCGGCTCGCGATGCCGGACTCGAACATCCGGATCGCCGAGAGGAGGTAGGGGATGAGGAGCGCGTTGACCACGAAGCCCGAGCGGTCCTGGGCGCGGATCGCGTGCTTGCCGAGCACGTTCTGCACCACGCCCTCGGCGCGCTTGATGGTCTCCTCGGAGGTGGTCAGCGCCGGGATCAGCTCGACGAGCTTCTGCACCGGGGCCGGGTTGAAGAAGTGGATGCCGATGACCTGGTCCGGGCGGGAGGTCGCGACGGCCAGCTTCACCAGCGGGATCGAGGAGGTGTTGGAGGCGAGGATCGCGTCCGGGCGGGTCACCACCTGGTCGAGGACCTGGAAGATCTCCGTCTTGATCGACTCGTTCTCGACGACGGCCTCGATGACGAGGTCGCGGTCGGCGAACTCGCCGAGGTCGGTCGTGAAGCTGAGGCGGGCGAGCGTCTCGTCGCGCTCCTCAGCCGTGATCTTGCCGCGCTCGGCGGCCTTCGAGAGGGAGTTGTAGAGCCGGGTGCGGCCGATCTCCAGGGCCTCGCCCGTGGTCTCGGCGACCTTCACCTCGAGGCCGCTGCGGGCACACACCTCGGCGATGCCCGCGCCCATCTGGCCGCAGCCCACCACTCCGACGCGCTGCACATCCGCCATGGAGTCCGTCACATCGTGCCTTTCGCTGATCAACAGTTCGGCAGGCATCCGGCCGTACCGGTGCCCGCCTCGGCCCCCGACGTTACTCCGGACCTACGTGTGCGTGAGGGGCCGGGGCGGGCATGCTCTGCGGATACGACGGGACGTATGCACCTAGTAAGGGGCGACATATGGGTCACATCGGTCGAAGAGGGTTGTTGGCGGCGGCCGGAGCGCTGTCCGTGCTGGCGGTCACCGGGGACGCGGCGACGGCCTCGCCCGTGCGGCGCGGGAAGGCGAAGCGCGAGCTGCGCGGGATGTGGCTGGCGAGCGTGGCCAACCGCGACTGGCCGTCCAGGCCCGGGCTGAGCGCCGACGAGCAGAAGGCCCAGCTGCTGGCCCACCTCGACACGGCGGTACGGCGCAGGCTGAACGCCGTGGTCTTCCAGGTCCGGCCGACCGCCGACGCGCTGTGGCCCTCGCCGTACGAGCCCTGGTCGCAGTACCTCACCGGCGTACAGGGCAGGGACCCGGGCTGGGACCCGCTGGGGACGGCGGTGGAGGAGGCGCACCGGCGCGGTCTGGAGCTGCACGCGTGGTTCAACCCGTACCGCGTGGCCAATCACACGGACCCCTCGCGGCTGGTGGAGTCGCATCCGGCGCGCGTCCATCCGGACTGGGTGCTGCCGTACGGCGGAAAGCTCTACTACAACCCGGGGCTGCCGGAGGTCAGGAGCTTCGTCCAGGACGCCATGCTCGACGCCGTTGAGCGCTACGCCGTCGACGCCGTGCACTGGGACGACTACTTCTACCCGTACCCGGTGGCCGGCCAGGTCTTCGACGACGACGAGGCGTTCGCGCGCCACGGCGGCGGGTTCCCGGACAGGGCCGCGTGGCGGCGCGACAACACCGACCGGCTGGTCAGTGAGACGGCGCAGCGGATCAGGGCGGTCAGGAAGAACGGCAAGAAGGTCCGCTTCGGGATCAGCCCCTTCGGAGTGTGGCGCAACGCCGCGACCGACCCGCTCGGCTCACCGACGCGGGCGGGTGTGCAGACGTACGACGATCTCCACGCCGACACCCGCAAGTGGGTGCGGGAGGGCTGGATCGACTACATCGTGCCGCAGCTGTACTGGAACATCGGCTTCGAGGCCGCCGACTACGCCAAGCTGGTGCCGTGGTGGGCCCGGACGGTGCGCGGCACGGGCGTCGACCTGTACGTCGGCGAGGCGCTCTACAAGGCAGGCGACCCCGCCCAGCCCGCCGCCTGGCAGGACCCCGCCGAGCTCTCGCGCCATCTGACCTTCGCCGAGGACTTCCCCCAGGTGCGGGGCCATGTCTTCTTCTCGGCGAAGGAGGTCGCGGCCGACCGCGTCGGGGCGATGGACCGGGTGGTGGCGGACCACTACCCGGACCGGGTGCGGCCACCCGCCTGACCGGCCGGGGCTACTGCGACGTACCGCCGTGCGCGGTGTGCCGTACGACGGAGTCGGGACCCGGCGAGACCAACGCCTCGTGCCCGTCGTCGAAACGGACCCGGTACGGCGGGTTGCCCTCGGACCCCAGCACCTCGACGATCTTCGCGACCTTGTCCTCGTGACCCACGGTCCTGCCGTGCACCAGCAGCTGGTCGCCCTCGCTCGCTTGCATCGGGAGTGCCCTTCTCGAGGCGGACTCTGGGTAGTGCTTCAGGTAGTGCCAGTCTATGACCGGCGGCGCGAGATGGCGCTGCGCTGTGCGGCCGTTCAGGTCCGGACGCGCTGGGTGACCGCGATGCAGACGAGTACGCCGACGGCCGCGAGCGGCGCCGCGGGGGAGAGGTGCTCGCCGAGCAGGGAGACCGACCACACCAGGGTCAGCAGCGGCTGCGCCAGCTGGATCTGGCTGGCCCTGGAGACCCCGATCTCGGCCATGCCCCGGTACCAGGCGACGAGCCCGAGGAACTGCGAGCCGATCGCGACCCACAGCAGGCCGGCGACGCTGTGCGCCGTGAAGCGCACCGGCTCGAACGTGAGCGCCACGGCCGCCGCCGGGACGGCGAGCGGCAGGCACAGCACGAGCGCCCATCCGATGACCTGCCAGCCGGGCATCTCGCGCGCCAGCCTGCCGCCCTCGGTGTAGCCGGCCGCGCAGACCAGCAGGGCGCCGAAGAGGAAGAGGTCGCCGGTGGACAGCGCGCCGCCGCTCTCCCGCACCGTGAAGGCGATCACCACGGCGGCGCCGGCCAGCGCCGCCGCCCAGAACGCCCGCGACGGCCGGGCCCCGGTGCGCAGCGCCGAGAGGGCGGCGGTGGTCAGCGGCAGCAGGCCGACGACCACGGCGGCGTGCGAGGTGGTGGAGGTCCGCAGGGCGAGCGTGGTCAGCATCGGGAAGCCGAGGACCACACCGCCGCCGACCACGGCGAGCCCGGCCCAGTGGCGGCGGGCGGGGACCGGTATGCGCAGGACGAGCAGGGCCGCGCCCGCGACGAGCGCGGCGAGCACGCTGCGTACGGCCACGAGCGACCAGGGGCCGAAGCCTTCGAGGCCCCAGGCGGTGGCCGGGAAGGTCAGCGAGAAGGCGGTGACGCCCAAGGCGGCGAGGAGGGTCCCGCTGCGGGCCGAGCCGGTCCGTGCCGGGGTCGCGGAGCCGGTGCCGCCGCCGCTGACCGCTACTGTCGACGTGTGAGTAGCGCTATTCTGTGCTGTCATGCACGAGCGTAGCAGCGTTGCCGAACTGGCCGAATCGATAAAGCGGGAGCTCGACCGCTACTCGCCGGGTGGAAAGCTCCCGTCCAGCCGGGCCCTGGTCGAGCGGTACCGGGTGAGCCCCGTGACGGTCACCCGCGCCCTCGCCCAGCTCGCCGCCGAGGGCCTGGTCGTCACCCGCCCCGGCGCGGGCGCCTTCCGGGCGCGGCCCCGCGCGGACGAGGAGGCACCCGGCGACACCTCCTGGCAGGAGGTCGCGCTGAGCGCCGACGGCGCCACCGAGCTCGTGCCGCGCTCGGTCGACGCCTCGGGCGTGCTGGTCACACTGGCCGCCCCGCCGCCCGGCGTCATCGAGTTCAACAGCGGCTACCTGCACGCCGCCCTCCAGCCCGAGCGGGCCATGGCCGCCGCCCTCGCCCGGGCCGGCCGCCGCCCCGGCGCCTGGGGCCGGCCGCCCACGGACGGCGTCCCGGAACTGCGCGAGTGGTTCGCCCGGGGCATCGGCGGCGCCATCACGGCCGCCGAAGTGCTCATCGCCGCCGGCGGCCAGAGCGCCCTGACGACCGCGCTGCGCGCCCTGGCGCCGCCCGGTGCGCCGGTGCTGGTCGAGTCGCCGACGTACCCCGGCATGCTGGCCATCGCCCGGGCGGCGGGACTGCGCCCGGTGCCGGTGCCGGTGGACTCGGACGGCGTACGCCCCGAACTGCTCGCCGCGGCCTTCAAGGCGACCGGTGCGCGCGTCTTCGTCTGCCAGCCGCTGTTCCAGAACCCGACCGGCGCGGTGCTCAGTGCCGAGCGCCGCCCCGAAGTGCTGCGCATCGCCCGCGCGGCCGGGGCCTTCGTCGTCGAGGACGACTTCGTACGGCGGCTGGTCCACGACGACGCGGGGCCGCTGCCCCGGCCGCTCGCCACGGACGACCGCGACGGCGTCGTCGTGCACGTCTGCTCCCTCACCAAGGCGACCTCGCCCAGCTTCCGGGTGTGCGCCCTGGCGGCCCGGGGACCGGTGCTGGAGCGGCTGCGGGCCATCCAGGTGGTCGAGAGCTTCTTCGTGCCCCGGCCGCTCCAGGAGGCCGCCGTGGAACTGGTCGGCTCCCCGGCGTGGCCGCGCCATCTGCGGACCGTCTCGGGGGAGTTGCGCTCCCGCCGGGACACCATGGCCGCCGCCCTGCGCCTCGGCCTGCCCGAGCTGGCCCTGCCGCACATCCCGGCGGGCGGTTACCACCTGTGGCTGCGGCTGCCCGACGGGGCGGACGAGAACGCGGTGGTCTCGGCGGCGCTGCGGGCCGGCGTCGCGATCGCGCCCGGCCGCCCGTACTTCAGCGCCGAACCGACCGCCGGACACGTCCGCCTGAGCTTCGCCGGGGTGGCCGGGCCGGCGGAGATCACCGAGGGCGTACGCCGGCTGCGCGACGCGTGCGCGGGGCTGCTGGGAGGCGGCGCGCAGGCCCCGCGCGGCGCCTGAGGCCAGAGCGGGCGGTCAGCGCCTCACCGCGCGCAGCACCACGAACTTCGGGTCGCTCGCGACCAGTTCGCTGTTGCCGAAGATCCGGCGCAGCAGCACGTGGTAGCCGAGGTGCCGGTTGCCGACCACCCACAGCTCGCCGCCCTCCCGCAACGCGTCCCGCGCCCCGGCGAACATGCGGCGCGCCGTCGCGTCCGTGGTCGCCTGGTGGCTGTGGAACGGCGGATTGTTCAGTACGAGGTCCACCGTCCCCGCCGGTACGCCCGACAGGCCGTCGCCCACCAGGAACTCCGCCTTCCGGTCCGCCCCCGCGTTCGCCCGGAACGTGGCCCGCGCGGACGCGACCGCCTGGAACGACTCGTCGGTGAACAGGACCTCCGCCTCGGGATTGTCGAGCGCCGCCGCCGTGCCGACCACGCCGTTGCCGCAGCCCAGGTCCACGACCCGCTCGGGGCCCTCGCGCCTGGGCAGGTGCCCCAGGAAGAACCGCGTACCGATGTCCAGGCGCTCGGCGCAGAAGACGCCCGCGTGGTTGGTGACGGTGAGACCGGACGCCGTACCGACGTCCTCGGGCAGGTCGTAGGTGTACGGCCACGGGTCGCCGCCCCGGGGGAGCGCCGGGTCCGGCGTACAGAAGATCAGCCGTGCCTTGCGGACCGCGAGCGACGTCCGGGTGGGGCCGATGATCCGTTCGAACAGCCGCAGGGTCGAGGTGTGGATCTCCTTGACCATCCCGGTGCCGACGACGACGGTGCCCGCGTGGACGTGCGGAGCGAGCCGGTGCAGCTGGTCCTCCAGCAGCGCGAGGCTCTTGGGGACGCGGACCAGCAGGACGTCGATCCGCTCCGGCGGCGGCTCCCGGGTGGAGAGCAGCCGTACCGAGGACGCGTCGGCCCCGTTGCGCTCCAGGTTCAGCCGGGTCGCCCGCTGAGTGAGGAACGAGTCGCTGATCTGCGTCGGGCGGTGGTCGGCGAGCGCGGTGGCCAGGGCGCCCCAGCGGTCGCCGACCACGACGACGGTCCCGGACAGGTCCACGGGGGGAGCGTCGGCCGTGCCCTCGAGGTGCCGCAGCAGGTACGCGTCGGCCGCGTCCCAGGCGCGGAGCCTGTCGCGGGGGTCCTCGGGGAAGCGAACGAGGTCGTACTCGCCCTGTGACGTCGTCAAATGGTTCATTGTGCCCTCAGGCTAACCGAGGGCCCGCCCCGCTCACTCCGCCCGGGCGGGGGGCCTGGCGATCACGCTGAAGGCGGTGCCGAAGGGATCGGTGATCTCCGCGTAGCGGCCGTACGGGGAGTCCGTGGGCGCGGCTGCGGCGCCGCCGGCCGCGACGGCGCGCTCCACCGACGCGTCGGTGTCGGCGACCTCGAAGGTGGTCTGCCACGCGGAGGCGGGAGCGGCGGGGTCCCCGAAGACGCCGCCGATCTCGTGGCCGTCGGGGCGGCGCAGGAAGGTGAAGTCGAACCCGGGCAGGTCCTCGTTGCCGTCGAGGGTGAAGCCGAAGAGCGCGGTGTAGAAGTCCCGCGCGGGGCCGGGCCGGGGCGTACTCAGGTCGTTGCGTACGAGCGAACCCGGCTCGTTCACGGTCCGGCAGCCCGGGTGCGTACGGCCCTCCCAGAGCCCGAACCGGGCGCCGACGGGGTCGGTGGCGAGGGCCACGCGCCGGTCGCCGAGGTCCACCGGGCCGTGCGTCAGGCTGCCGCCCGCGTCCACGACGCGCCGTGCCGCGGAATCGCAGTCCCGCGCGGCGAAGTACACGCGCCACAGGCCCGGGGCCGGGTCCGGCGCGCGGGAGGGCCGGAAACCCGCCACGGCCCGGCCCCGCAGCAGGCAGATGGTGTGACCGGCGGCGGCTCCCGCCCCGGTCGCGAAGGTCCAGCCGAACAGCGCGCCGTAGAAGTCCCGCGCGCGGGCGGGATCGGGTACGTCGAGGTCGATCCAGGTCGGGGTGGACTCGGGCTGGTCGCTGTCGACGTGGCTCATCCGCTGCTCCTGATCTCCGGGGCCGGTACGCCGAGACTAGGCCCCGAGTAGGACGGATCCCGTCCTAGGCGGCGGTGCGCCCGAAGGCCGGTGGCCCGGCGTCCGGGAGAAGGCGGCCTGGCGGGTCAGCCCGCCATGGCGGCGAGGAGGACGACGAGGTACCCGCCGTAGACCAGCAGGAGCACACCGGCCGCGGCCGCCACGAGGAGCACGGCCTTGATCACCTTCTCCGCCGCACGCGGCGGGCGGTCGGGCCACCCGGGGACGCGCGGATCACGCTGGTGCTCGCTCATGGAGCCATCGTCGCGAGCACGGGGGTGCGAGGTGATCCGTAGAGGTACTCAGGTGGCAGGTGTTCCGTGCTCGGGCGCCGCGTGCGACGAGCGCAGGGCCGGCTCAGCCCGGCTGCCCGCCGCCCGCCAGGGCCCGCAGCGCCCGTTCGAGCCGGGCCTGCCGGGCCTGCGGCGTGAGCGCCTGGAGCAGCGGGAGGATCACCAGGTAGCGCCCGGTACGGTCCAGCGCCTCGAACGCCTCGCGGGCCCCGGGGTCCGCGTCGAGCGCCGCCGCGAGATCGGGCGGCACGGCCGCCGTCCGCTGCGACTCGTACGCGGCCACCCACCGCCCGTCCTCCTGCGCCCTGCGCACCTCGGCCAGCCCGGGCTCGCGCATCCGGCCCGCCGCCATCAGCGTCGCGACCTTGTCCACGTTGACCCGCGACCACAGGCTCCGGGCCCGGCGGGGGACGTACTTCTGGAGGTAGTACCGGGCGTCGAGCGACCGCCGTTGGCCCGAGATCCAGCCGTAGCACAGCCCGATGTCGACCAGCTCGTCGTCGGTGACCGTCGCGATGCCCGACTTCTTCTTGGCCACCTTGACCCACACGCCCTCGTGGCGCGTGTGGTGCTCGGCGAGCCAGCTCTCGAACGCCCCGGCGTCCGGGAAGGCGATGATCTCCACTCCGTCGAGTACATGCTCATCCATGGGGCCGAGGCTAGCGCCCGCGCCGTACGTCGCACCCGTGTTCGCCAGGGTCCCGCCCTCGTGATCATTGCATAAAACTGCGGCCTTGCGTATAGTCATGCCATCGACGAGGAGGATTTCGATGGCGGTACGTGCAGCAGTGGCAGGAGCGAGCGGATACGCGGGCGGGGAACTGCTCCGTCTCCTGCTCGCCCACCCCGGCGTGGAGATCGGCGCCCTGACCGGCCATTCCAACGCCGGCCAGCGTCTGGGTTCCCTCCAGCCGCACCTGCTGCCGCTGGCCGGGCGGGTGCTGGAGCCGACCACCGCCGAGGTGCTCGCCGGGCACGACGTGGTGTTCCTCGCGCTGCCGCACGGCCAGTCGGCCGCCGTCGCGGAGCAGCTCGGCGACGACGTGCTGGTCGTCGACATGGGCGCCGACTTCCGGCTCCGGGACGCCGGCGACTGGGAGAAGTTCTACGGTTCGCCGCACGCCGGCACCTGGCCGTACGGGCTGCCCGAGCTGCCCGGCGCCCGCGCCGCGCTCGCGGGCACCAAGCGGGTCGCCGTCCCCGGCTGCTACCCGACGGCCGTCTCGCTCGCGCTGTTCCCGGCGTACGCCGCGCGGCTCGCACGGCCCGACGCGGTGATCGTCGCCGCGACCGGCACCTCCGGCGCGGGCAAGGCGCTCAAGCCGCATCTGCTCGGCAGCGAGGTGATGGGCTCCATGTCGCCGTACGGAGTCGGAGGCGGCCACCGCCACACCCCCGAGATGATCCAGAACCTCAGCGCCGCCGCGGGCGAGCCGGTCACCGTCTCCTTCACGCCGACGCTGGCCCCCATGTCCCGCGGCATCCTCGCCACGTGCAGCGCCAAGGCGCAGCCGGGCGTGACGGCGGCGGGTGTACGGGAGGCGTACGAGAAGGCGTACGCCGACGAGCCCTTCGTGCACCTCCTGCCGCCGGGGCAGTGGCCCGCGACCGCCTCCGTGTACGGCTCCAACGCCGTCCAGATCCAGGTCGCGTACGACGAGGCGGCGGGCCGCGTCATCGCGATCAGCGCCATCGACAACCTCGCCAAGGGCACGGCCGGCGGCGCGGTGCAGAGCATGAACATCGCTCTCGGACTTCCCGAGAGCACCGGACTCACGGCCACAGGAGTCGCACCGTGAGCGACCTCGCGGCCACCCGGCCGCAGGCCACGAAGAAAGCCGCGCCGACAGGCCGCGCGGACGACAGCGACAGCAGCAGCCGCAGCGGCGGCGGGGCGAACGAGGAGATGCAGTGAGCGTCACGGCAGCGAAAGGATTCACCGCGGCGGGCATCGCCGCGGGGATCAAGGACAGCGGCAACCCCGACCTGGCCCTCGTGGTCAACAACGGGCCCCGCCTGGCCGCCGCGGGCGTCTTCACCTCCAACCGCGTGAAGGCCGCCCCGGTCCTGTGGTCCGAGCAGGTCGTCAAGGGCGGCCGGATCTCCGCCGTCGTCGTCAACTCCGGCGGAGCCAACGCCTGTACGGGCCCGAAGGGCTTCCAGGACACCCACGCCACCGCCGAGAAGGCCGCGGAGGTACTGAGCAAGGAGGGCCAGGCCGGCCACAGCGCCGGTGAGATCGCCGTCGCCTCCACCGGCCTCATCGGCATCAACCTCCCCATGGACAAGCTCCTGCCGGGCATCGAGAAGGCCGCCGGGGAACTCTCCGCGCACGGCGGCGAGAAGGCCGCCATCGCCATCAAGACCACCGACACCGTGCACAAGACGGCCGTCGCGGGCGGCGCCGGCTGGACCGTCGGCGGCATGGCCAAGGGCGCGGGCATGCTCGCACCGGGCCTCGCCACCATGCTCGTCGTGCTCACCACCGACGCCGACGTCGAAGCGGACGTACTCGACAGGGCGCTGCGCGACGCCACCCGCCAGACCTTCGACCGCGTCGACTCCGACGGCTGCATGTCGACGAACGACACCGTGCTGCTGCTGGCCTCCGGAGCGTCCGGAGCGACCCCCGGTTACGACGACTTCGCCGCCGCCGTGCGCGCCGTCTGCGACGACCTGGCCCGCCAGCTCATCGGCGACGCCGAGGGCGCCAGCAAGGACATCCGCATCGAGGTGATCAACGCCGCGACCGAGGACGACGCCGTCGAGGTGGGCCGCTCGATCGCCCGCAACAACCTCCTCAAGTGCGCCATCCACGGCGAGGACCCCAACTGGGGCCGGGTCCTGTCGGCGATCGGCACCACGCAGGCCGCGTTCGACCCCGACCGGCTGAACGTCGCCATCAACGACGTCTGGGTCTGCAGGAACGGCAGCGTCGGCGACGACCGCGACCAGGTCGACATGCGCTACCGGGAGGTCAGGATCACGGCGGACCTGGCCGAGGGCGGGGAGTCGGCCGTCATCTGGGCCAACGACCTCACCGCCGACTACGTCCACGAGAACAGCGCGTACAGCTCATGAGCACTCGCAAGCACACGGCACTGCCCAAGGCGCAGATCCTCGTCGAGGCGCTGCCCTGGCTCACCCGCCACCACGGCCGGACCGTCGTCATCAAGTTCGGCGGCAACGCCATGGTCGACGAGGACCTGAAGGCCGCCTTCGCCCAGGACGTCGTCTTCCTGCGGCACGCCGGTCTCAAGCCGGTCGTCGTGCACGGCGGCGGCCCGCAGATCAGCGCGCAGCTCGACCGGCACGGCCTGGTCAGCGAGTTCAAGGCCGGCCTGCGGGTCACCACGCCCGAGGCCATGGACGTGGTGCGCATGGTCCTGGCCGGCCAGGTGCAGCGTGAACTGGTCGGGCTGCTCAACCAGCACGGGCCGCTCGCCGTCGGCATGACCGGCGAGGACGCGCACACCATCACCGCCACCCAGCACTACCCGAAGATCGACGGCGAGTCCGTCGACATCGGACGCGTCGGCGAGATCACCGCGATCGACACCGGCGCCATCCAGGCCCTGCTCGACGACGGCCGGATCCCGGTGGTCTCGTCCATCGCCCGCAGCGCGGACGACCACCACGTGTTCAACGTGAACGCCGACACCGCCGCCGCCGCGCTCGCCGCCGCGCTCGGCGCCGAGACGCTGATGGTCCTCACCGACGTCGAAGGTCTCTACGAGGACTGGCCGAACAGCGACGAGGTGATCAGCCGGCTCACCGCGCGGGAACTGGAGAAGCTGCTGCCCGAGCTCTCCAGCGGCATGGTCCCCAAGATGGAGGGGTGCCTGCACGCCGTACGCAACGGGGTCAACACCGCCCGCGTGATCGACGGCCGCGTGCAGCACTCGATCCTGCTGGAGATCTTCACCGACGAGGGCATCGGCACGATGGTCGTGCCCGACGAGCACGAGGGGGGAACGCGGTGACATCGCACCACGGGGCCGGGAACCAGGAGCTGTCGCAGCGCTGGAAGGCGGTCATGACGGACAACTACGGCACGCCCGCACTGTCCCTCGTACGCGGCAGCGGCGCGCGGGTGTGGGACGCCGACGGCAAGGAATACGCCGATTTCGTCGGCGGCATCGCGGTGAACGCCCTCGGGCACGCCCACCCCGCGATCGTCGAGGCCGTGTCCGGCCAGATCGCCGCACTCGGCCACGTCTCGAACCTGTTCATCGCCGAGCCGCCCGTGGCACTCGCCGAGCGGCTGATCCAGATCTCGGGCCGCCCCGGCCGGGTCTTCTTCTCCAACTCGGGCGCCGAGGCGAACGAAGCGGCCTTCAAGATCGGGCGCCTCACGGGCCGTACGCACATGGTCGCCACCCGGGGCGGCTTCCACGGCCGGACGATGGGCGCCCTCGCCCTCACCGGCCAGGAGGGCAAGCGGACCCCCTTCCTGCCGCTGCCGGGCGACGTCACGCACGTGCCGTTCGGGGACGCCGACGCCCTGCGCGCCGCCGTCACCACCGACACCGCGCTCGTGATCATCGAACCGATCCAGGGCGAACTGGGCGTCGTCGTCCCGCCCGACGACTACCTGCGGGCCGCCCGGGAGATCACCCGCGCCACCGGCACGCTGCTCGTCCTCGACGAGGTGCAGACCGGCATCGGACGTACGGGCCGCTGGTTCGCGTACCAGGGGCACGAGGCCGTCGAGCCGGACGTTGTCACGCTCGCCAAGGGCCTCGGCGGCGGTCTTCCCCTCGGCGCGACGCTCGCCTTCGGCCCCGCCGCGGACCTCCTCAAGCCCGGTCAGCACGGCACGACCTTCGGCGGGAACCCCGTCGCGTGCGCCGCCGGACTCGCCGTACTGGAGACCATCGCGGCCGACGGACTCCTCGACCACGTCAAGCGGATCGGGGAGAAGCTGCGCGACGGAATCGAGTCACTCGGGCACCCACTGGTCTCCCACGTCCGTGGCGCGGGTCTGCTCCTGGGTATCGTGCTCACCGAGTCCCTTGCTCCCCAGGTGCAGCAGGCGGCTCAGGACGCCGGACTCCTGGTGAACGCGCCCGCCCCCGATGTCGTACGGCTCATGCCGCCGTTCGTCGTCACAGACGCGGAGGTGGACACGTTCCTGCGGGCACTGCCCGGCGTTCTCGACACCGCACACGGGGACCGACGATCCGGAGAATGAAACCGATGACCGAGGCGCAGGCGCAGGACAACGAGCACGGCGGCCCTGCCGTACCGCAGACCCGCACCGCCAGGCACCGCCGGATCGTGGACATCCTGAACCGGGCCCCGGTGCGCTCGCAGAGCCAGCTCGCGAAGCTCCTCGCCGACGACGGGCTGAGCGTCACCCAGGCGACGCTCTCCCGCGACCTCGACGAGCTGGGGGCGGTGAAGATCCGCAACACGGGCGGGGAGCTGATCTACGCCGTACCCAGCGAGGGCGGCTTCCGCACCCCGCACGCGCCGCTCGGCGAGTCCGCCAAGGAGGAGCGGATGCGCCGCCTCTCCGGCGAACTCCTGATCTCCGCCGAGGCCTCGGCCAACCTCGTCGTCCTGCGCACGCCCCCGGGAGCCGCCCAGTTCCTGGCCTCGGCCATCGACCAGGCCGAGCTGAACGCCATCCTCGGCACCATCGCGGGCGACGACACGCTGCTCCTGATCAGCCGCGACCCGGCGGGCGGCCAGGCGCTGGCCGACCACCTCCTGCGCCTGGCCCAGAACGACCGCTAGCCCACCCGGTCCCCCCGCGCCGGCAACGGCAGCGGCAGCGCGGGCAGACCGTCCAGGCTCACGCCGACGTGGTCCTTCTTCTCGCAGTACGCCGCGAACTCCTCGTCCGTCTTGCGGCCGAAGTACTCGGCGTGCTGCGTGCGTTCCTCGCGGTACTCCATGAACGGCACGGCGAAGCCGCAGCTGTCGCTGACGCGCCGGGCGCGCACCACGACGATGGCGCGCGCGGCGGCCCCGTCGGCCCCCTCGAACCGCGTGATCAGCTCGGCCCACCGCGGATCGTCACGGAAGACGGCCTCACCGTCCCCGTGCACCCGCAGCACCTTGGGCGGCCCCGTGAAGGCGCACCACATCAGGGTGACCCGCCCGTTCTCCCGTATGTGCGCCACGGTTTCGGCGGTGCTGCCACCGAAGTCCAGGTACGCCAAGGTCATGTCGTCCAGCACGACGAGCGTCCCGGCCCTCCCCTTGGGCGACACGTTCACGTGCCCGTCGGCGGCCAACGGCGCGCTGGCGGTGAAGAAGACGGGCTGGTCCTCGATGAAAGCGCGGATCCTGCCGTCGATGCGTTCGTAGAGCTTTCCCATGCCACGGATTATCCTCGCCGAACTTCCGCGCCCCACCGCCCGCTTGAGCCCTGGCCGTGCCTCGTCCCGCCGGTGGTCAGGCCCTGGCCGCCAGCGGCCGGCTGTGCTCCCGTACCTGGTCCGGGGTCAGGTAGGAGGTGGCGCTCTCGAAGTCCTGGAGGGTGCCCGGCCTGCGGGACTGGAAGTCCGTGCGGACGAAGTCGTCGCCCGCGAGGGCGTTGAGCGTCCAGTTCGTCACGACGCGGGTCCTGGCGGTCAGCGTCGGCAGCGCCAGCAGGTGGTAGCCGCGCGCGACCGCCTGGGCGGGCAGGCCGTGCAGTTCGAGGCCGAGCGGCTTGGACACCGCGTCGACGCCGCCGAGGTCCACCACCAGGCCGAGGTCCTTGTGCACGTACGGCTTGAGCGGCGCGCCACGCAGGCGGGCCAGGATGTTCTCCGCGAGGGCCTTGCCCTGGCGCTGGGCGTGCTGCGCGGTCGGCGGGCACACGGCGTCGCCGCCCTTGGCCAGGTCCGGCACGGCGGCCGCGTCGCCCGCCGCGAACAGGCCGTCGAAGCCGGGGACGGTCAGCTGGGGGGTGGCGGCGAGCCGGCCGCGCACCGTCTCCGCCCCCAGCGTCGCCACCAGCGGGCTCGCGGAGACGCCGGCGGTCCAGATCAGCGTGTGCGAGGGCAGCGTGCGGCCGTCCGTCAGCTTCACCGTCGTCGCGTCGACCGAGGCGACCGAGGTGCCCAGCGAGAACTCGATGCCCCGGTAGCGCAGGGTGGCCATCGCCTTCTCGCCCAGCTTCTCGCCCAGTTCGGGCAGCAGGCGCGGCGCCACGTCGACCAGGTGCCACCTGATCTGCGCCCGGTCCAGCCGCGGATAGCGGCCGACGGCGGCGGAGGTGAGGCGCTGCAGGTAGGCGGCGGTCTCGGTACCGGCGTACCCGCCGCCGACCACCACGAACCGGAGCCGCGCGGCGCGCTCCGCCTCGTCCGTCGTGGCGGCGGCGATGTCGAGCTGCGCGATGACGTGGTCGCGCAGGTACGCCGCCTCGGCCAGCGACTTCATGCCCCGCCCGTGGTCGCGCAGACCGGGGATGTCGAAGGTGCGGGTGGTGCTCCCGGCCGCCAGGACGAGCTGGTCGTACGGCTCCGCCACCACCTCGCCGGTGACCTTGCGGACCACGCACACCTTGGCCTCGGGGTCGATCCCGATCGCGCCGCCCGGGCAGATCCGGGTACGGCGAAGCCTGCGGCGCAGCGACACCGCGACCGACTGCGGGGTCAGGACGCCGGCCGCCACGTGCGGCAGCAGCGGCAGGTAGAGCTGGTAGTCGGACGGCGAGACGAGTACCAGGTCGGCCTCCGCGGGGGACAGCCTGCGCTCCAGCCGCTGGAGGCACTCGACCCCCGCGAAACCCGCGCCCACCACGAGGATCTTCGGTCGCGTCATGGTCCTGGCTCCTTGTGGCTCGCTGCGGCTGCTCCTCCCACCTTCGGCGTACGGCCGGTCGGCCGCCCGTCGGCGCGGTGCATTCGAGCGGGTTCCGCGCCGTCCCGCGACCGCGTTGACGAAACATACGGTGGAGTGCATACTTATACCCATCACCGCATGCATCGTAAGGAGAAACCCGTGACCGAGCGCGTCGTACTCGCCTACTCGGGCGGCCTGGACACCTCCGTCGCCATCGGCTGGATCGCCGAGGAGACGGGCGCCGAGGTCATCGCCGTCGCCGTGGACGTCGGCCAGGGCGGCGAGGACCTGGACGTCATCCGCAAGCGCGCGCTCGCCTGCGGTGCCGTCGAAGCCGAGGTCGCGGACGCCAAGGACGAGTTCGCCGAGGAGTACTGCCTCCCCGCGATCAAGGCCAACGCCCTCTACATGGACCGCTACCCGCTGGTCTCCGCCCTCTCGCGGCCGACCATCGTCAAGCACCTCGTCGCCGCCGCCAACAAGCACGGCGCCTCGATCGTCGCCCACGGCTGCACCGGCAAGGGCAACGACCAGGTCCGCTTCGAGGCCGGCATCTCCGCGCTCGGCCCCGACCTGAAGTGCATCGCCCCCGTCCGCGACTACGCGATGACCCGGGACAAGGCGATCGCCTTCTGCGAGGAGAAGAACCTCCCGATCGCGACCACCAAGAAGTCCCCGTACTCCATCGACCAGAACGTCTTCGGGCGCGCCGTCGAGACGGGCTTCCTGGAGGACATCTGGAACGCCCCGATCGAGGACATCTACGAGTACACCTCGAACCCGGCTCTGCCGCGCGAGGCCGACGAGGTCGTCATCTCCTTCAAGGAGGGCGTCCCGGTCGCCATCGACGGCAAGCCCGTCACCGTCCTCCAGGCCATCCAGCAGCTCAACGAGCGCGCCGGAGCCCAGGGCATCGGCCGGATCGACATGGTCGAGGACCGGCTGGTGGGCATCAAGTCCCGTGAGGTGTACGAGGCCCCGGGCGCGATCGCGCTGATCACCGCCCACCAGGAGCTGGAGAACGTCACCGTCGAGCGCGAGCTGGCCCGCTACAAGCGGCAGGTCGAGCAGCGCTGGGGCGAGATGGTCTACGACGGTCTGTGGTTCTCCCCGCTCAAGCGCGCCCTCGACGGCTTCATCAACGAGGCCAACCAGCACGTCACCGGCGACATCCGGATGACCCTGCACGGCGGCCGCGCCGTCGTCACCGGCCGGAAGTCCGACGAGTCGCTGTACGACTTCAACCTGGCGACGTACGACTCGGGCGACACGTTCGACCAGTCCAAGGCGCAGGGCTTCATCGAGATCTTCGGCCTGTCGTCGAAGATCGCCGCGAAGCGTGACCTGGCGTAAGCACCACTCGTTCGACAGCCCGCCTCCCGACCCTCCAGGGGTGGGGAGGCGGTCGCACATCCCCACCCTTGAGGAGCAGTAGCTGTGAGCAGCAACAACGGTGACGTCCGGCTCTGGGGCGGCCGCTTCGCCGACGGACCGGCCGAGGCCCTGGCGAAGCTGTCCGCGTCCGTCCACTTCGACTGGCGGCTGGCGCCGTACGACATCGCCGGTTCGCGCGCCCACGCGCGCGTGCTCCACAAGGCGGGGCTGCTCACCGAGGACGAGCTGAAGCGCATGCTGGCCGGCCTCGACCGGCTGGAGGCCGACGTCGCGGACGGATCGTTCGTCGGCACCATCGCGGACGAGGACGTGCACACCGCCCTGGAGCGGGGCCTCCTGGAGCGCCTCGGCGCCGACCTCGGCGGCAAGCTGCGCGCCGGCCGCTCCCGCAACGACCAGGTCGCCACCCTCTTCCGGATGTACCTGCGCGACCACGCCCGCATCATCGGCGGCCTCCTCGCGGAACTCCAGGACGCGCTCGTCGGCCTCGCCGAGGCGCACCCGGACGTCGCCATGCCCGGCCGTACGCACCTCCAGCACGCCCAGCCGGTCCTCTTCGCCCACCACGTGCTGGCCCACGTCCAGTCGCTGTCGCGGGACGCGGAGCGGCTGCGGCAGTGGGACGAGCGGACGGCCGTCTCGCCGTACGGCTCGGGGGCCCTGGCGGGCTCGTCGCTCGGCCTGGACCCGGAGGCGGTCGCCGCCGACCTCGGCTTCGAGCACGGTTCGGCGGGCAACTCCATCGACGGGACGGCCTCGCGCGACTTCGTCGCCGAGTTCGCCTTCATCACCGCGATGATCGGCGTCAACCTGTCCCGGATCGCGGAGGAGATCATCATCTGGAACACGAAGGAGTTCTCCTTCGTGACCCTCCACGACGCCTTCTCCACCGGCTCCTCGATCATGCCGCAGAAGAAGAACCCGGACATCGCGGAGCTCGCGCGCGGCAAGTCGGGACGCCTCATCGGCAATCTGACCGGTCTGATGGCGACCCTGAAGGCGCTCCCGCTCGCGTACAACCGCGACCTCCAGGAGGACAAGGAGCCGGTCTTCGACTCCTGCGACACGCTCGAAGTCCTGCTGCCCGCCTTCACCGGGATGATGGCCACGCTCACCGTCCACCGCGAGCGCCTGGAGGAACTGGCGCCGGCCGGCTTCTCGCTCGCCACCGACATCGCGGAATGGCTGGTCAAGCAGGGTGTGCCGTTCCGGGTCGCGCACGAGGTCGCCGGCGAGTGCGTCAAGGAGTGCGAGCAGCACGGCAGCGAGCTCGACCAGCTCACCGACGAGCAGTTCGCCAAGATCTCCGCGCACCTGACCCCCGAGGTGCGCACGGTCCTGAACGTCGCCGGGGCCCTCGCCTCGCGCGACGGCCGCGGCGGCACCGCGCCCTCGGCGGTCGCGGTCCAGCTGGCCGAGGTGAAGGCCGACCTGGCGAACCAGCACGCCTGGGCCGCCGCCAAGCACTGAACCGCGCGGTCCGGTTGAGTACGGTAGTGAGGGACCGTACTCGACCGTACCCGCGGGGAGGCCACGATGCCCTTTGCCCGGCTGTCGGCGGCGACCACTGCCACCGCCCACTTCGGACTCGGCCTCGCGGCCGTCGGCCGTCCGGCGTACATCACGCCCGGCCGGGACCGCGACCTGCCCGGCGGCCGCACCCCCGACGCCCTGCGCGAGCGCGCCCACGAACTGCTGGACGCCGCCTACGCCCAGGGCGTCCGCTACTTCGACGTCGCACGCTCCTACGGCCGCGCGGAGGAGTTCCTCGCCGAGTGGCTGACCGCCAGGCCCGACGTCCGGGACGTGGTGATCGGCAGCAAGTGGGGCTACACGTACACCGGCGACTGGCGCACCGACGCGGAGGTCCACGAGGTCAAGGACCACAGCGTCGAGGCCTTCGAGCGCCAGCGCGCGCAGACCGGCGCCCTGCTGGGCGAACGCCTCGACCTGTACCAGATCCACTCCGTGACACCCGACAGCCCGGCGCTCACCGACCCCGCCCTCCACGCCCTGCTGGCGGAGTACGCCGCCGGCGGGGTGACGGTCGGCATCTCCACGAGCGGGCCCGGCCAGGCGGACGCGGTGCGGGCGGCGCTCGCCGTGACGGTGGACGGCGAGCCGCTGTTCCGCACGGTCCAGGCGACGTACAACCTGCTGGAGCCCTCGGCAGCGGCCGCGCTGGCCGAGGCGCACGACGCGGGCCTCACCGTGATCGTCAAGGAGGCCCTGGCCAACGGCAGGCTGGCCGGGCCCGCCGCCCCGCCCGCCCTGCGCGCGGTGGCCGAGGAGACCGGCGCGACCTGCGACGCCGTCGCCATGGCGGCGGTCCTGCGGCTGCCGTGGGCCGGCGTGGTCCTGTCCGGGGCTGCGACCGCGGTCCAGCTGTCGGCGAACCTGCACGCGGCGGTGGTGGACCTCGACGAGGGGCAGCTGGCCCGTCTGGCCGAGCTGCCGGAGGAGCCGGCGGCGTACTGGAAGCACCGCTCGGAACTGCCCTGGAGCTGAGGCGTCTGCGGCGAGCCGCTGTGGCGAGACATGATTGTCTCATTCGGGTTATCGTTGTCTCATGACTGTCGATCGCGAGCAGGTGCTCCGCACCGCGGCCGCCCTCCTCTCCCGCAAGGCGACCGCGACCATGGACGAGGTCGCCAAGTCGGCCGGCATCGGCCGGGCGACCCTGCACCGCCACTTCGCCGGGCGCGACGCCCTGGTCAAGGCGCTCGAAGAGCTCGGCATCCGTGAGTTCGAGGCGGCGCTCGACGCCGCCCGGCTCGACGAGGGGCCCGCCGAGGACGGGCTGCGCCGCCTGGTCGCTGAGATCGAGCCCGCCGCCGGCCTGCTCGCCTTCCTCGTCACCGAGAACCAGCTCTTCGAGGGCGCCCACGTCAACGAGGGATGGGGCCGTCTGGACGCGCGCGTCTCCGCGCATTTCCGGCGCGGACAGCAGCAGGGCGAGTTCCGGATCGACCTCACCCCGGCCTGGCTCACCGAGGCCCTGTACGGGCTCATCGGCACCGGCGCGTGGGCCGTCCAGGACGGCCGGGTCGCCGCCAAGGACTTCCAGTACATGATCGTCGAGTTGCTGCTCGGCGGAGCTCGTCGGAACGTGGAGCAATGACGAGCAGCGGCCGGCACCAGATGGCGCGCAGCGCCGTCCACCACCCCGGCCGCTGGCTTGCCCTGGGCGTCCTGGTGCTGGCCGTGCTGCTGGTCGCCGTCGACGCGACCGTACTCGGCCTGGCGACGCCCTTCCTGAGCGAGGACCTCCAGCCCTCCGGCACCCAGCTGTTGTGGATCGGCGACGTCTACTCGTTCGTCATCGCCGGCCTGCTCGTCTCGATGGGCAGCCTCGGCGACCGGATCGGCCGCAAGAAACTGCTGCTCACCGGCGCGGTCGCGTTCGGCGCGGTCTCCGTGCTGAACGCGTACGCCTCCAGCCCCGAGATGATGATCCTCGCCCGCGCCCTGCTCGGTGTGGCCGGTGCGACGCTGATGCCGTCCACCCTCGCGCTCATCCGCAACATCTTCCACGACGCCGAGGAACGCAGCTTCGCCATCGGCATCTGGGGCGCCGCCGCCTCGGCCGGCGCGGCCGTGGGCCCGGTGGTGGGCGGCTTCCTGCTGGAGAACTTCTGGTGGGGCTCGGTCTTCCTCATCAACGTGCCCGTGATGCTGGTCCTGGTGCTCGTAGGGATCAAACTGCTGCCCGAATCGAAGGACCCGTCGCCGGGCCCGTGGGACCTGCTCAGCGTCGGACTCTCGCTCGTCGGCATGGTCTCCTTCGTGTACGCCGTGAAAGAGGCGGCGGCCCACGGCCTCGCCTGGGGGAACGGGCTCACGGGCCTGGCCGGACTGGCGGCGATCCTCTGGTTCGTACGGCGCCAGCTCACGCTTCCCTCGCCGCTGCTGGACATGCGGCTGTTCCACCACCGGGGCTTCTCCGGCGCGGTCCTCGCCGACCTGCTGACCATCCTCGGTCTGTCCGGCCTGGTCTTCTTCCTCTCGCAGTTCCTGCAACTCGTCCAGGAGCGCAGCCCCCTGGAGTCAGGCCTCATCGAACTGCCCGCGGCGGCCGGCGCCGTGGCGGCCGGTCTGGCGGCCGGCTACGTGGCGCGCAGGGTCTCGGTCCGCGCCGCGGTGACCGGCGGTCTGACGGCGCTCGGGCTCGGCCTGCTGACGTGCACCGTCGTCACGGCCGACACCGGTGTGCCGATGCTGGTCGCGGCGATGATCGTCGGCGGTCTCGGGGCGGGGCTCGCCTTCACGGTGACGGCCGACGTCATCCTCTCCAGCGTCCCCAAGGAGCAGGCGGGAGCCGCGTCGGCCGTCTCCGAGACGGCGTACGAACTGGGCGCGGCGCTCGGCATCGCGCTGCTCGGCTCCATCGTGACGGGCATCTACCGCGGCTTCACGGTGCCCCCGGGCACCCCCGCCGACGTGGCGGACGCCGCGCACGACTCCCTCGGCGGAGCCGTCGAGGCGGCGGAGCCTCTCCCGGCCGACCAGGCCGCCTCGCTCCTCTCGGCGGCGCAGAACGCGTTCACCGACGGCTTCCAGGCGGCGGCGTGGGTGGGCTCGGTGGTGCTGTTCGCCACGGCGGTCTCCGCGTGGTTCATGCTGCGGGGCCAGAAGCTGGCGAAGGGCATCGTCGACGACATCGTCTGAGACACGGGGCGGCCGGGCTCTTCGCGCACGGACGGGCGGCGTACGCGAAGGGGCCGGGGCACCCTGTCGGTGCCCCGGCCCCCGCGCCGGTACGGTGACGCCGCCTCAGGCGGCCTTCGCCTTCGTCGCGTACATGTCGACGTACTCCTGGCCCGACAGCCGCATGACTTCGGCCATCACCGAGTCCGTCACCGCGCGCAGCACGTACCGGTCGCGGTCCATGCCCTCGTAGCGCGAGAACTCCATGGGCTCACCGAAGCGCACGGTCACCTTGCCGGGGCGCGGCAGGCCGGCGCCGCCCGGCTGGAGCTTGTCCGTACCGATCATCGCGAACGGCACCACCGGCGCGCCGGTCATCAGCGTCAGGCGGGCGATGCCCGTGCGGCCCCGGTAGAGACGGCCGTCGGGGGAGCGGGTGCCCTCCGGGTAGATCGAGAAGATCTTGCCCTCCTCCAGCACCCGGCGGCCGGTCATCAGCGCCGCGACACCGCCCCGGCCGCCGTCCCGGTCCACCGGGATCATGCCGCAGCTGGTGAAGAACCAGGCCATCAGGCGGCCCTTGAGCCCCTTGCCGGTGACGTACTCGTCCTTGCCGATGTAGTACACCTGCCGGTCGCAGCAGATCGGCATGATCATCGAGTCGATGAACGTCAGATGGTTGCCCGCCAGGATGACCGGACCGGTCCCGGGAATGTTCTGGGCGCCCTCCACCTGTGGGCGGAACATCAGGCGCAGGATCGGTCCGAGCACTGCCTTGATGAGCGCGAGACGGGACAACGGTTCCTCCGGTGTCGGGGCCGGGTGGGGCTCGGCGGCCTGTTCTGTATGAAGTCTGTGCAGGTGAGGACGATACTCGTGGGCCGTCTGCCCGCGCACATCGGGTTCATCACTTCGATACGCGGTGTTGACGTGTGTTTCCACTGCGTTCCGTCCAGAGCCTCGTCCACGTAAGACGTAGACGCCTACGATCGGGCCCTTACTTCTTGGCAGGTGCGGGACATTCTCAGAGGAGCGTTCATGACACAGGGCGGACAGACGAACCCCGGGCGGCGCACGGTTCTCGGCGCGGCCGTGCTCGGGGCGGGCGGCGTCACCCTCGGGGTGCCGGGTCCGGCGAGCGCCGCTTCCTCCAAGGATGACGGTTCGTACCGCGATCTTCCCGTACCGACCGTCGTGGCGCACCGCGGCGCCAGCGGCTACCGCCCGGAACACACCCTCGGCTCGTACCAGCTCGCGCTCGACATGGGCGCGCACGTCATCGAGCAGGACCTCGTGCCGACCAAGGACGGCCACCTCGTGTGCCGGCACGAGAACGACATCACCGGCACCACGGACGTCGCGGAGCACCCCGAGTTCGCCTCCCGCAGGACGACCAAGTCCGTCGACGGCGTGTCGCTGACCGGCTGGTTCACCGAGGACTTCACCCTCGCGGAGCTCAAGACGCTGCGCGCCAAGGAGCGCATCCCCGGCACCCGGCAGGAGAACACCCTGTACGACGGCCGCTGGACCATCCCCTCCTTCGAGGAGGTGCTGCGCTGGGCCGAGCGGGAGGGCCGCGCCCGGGGTCGGCGGATCTGGCTCCACATCGAGACGAAGCACCCCACGTACTTCCGGGACCTCGGCCTCGGCCTCGAAGAGCCCCTGGCCCGGCTGCTGCGCACGTACGGACGCCACCGCAAGAACTCGCCGAACTTCATCCAGTCCTTCGAGCCCAGCAGCATGCGGCGCATGGCCGAGCTGGTCGCGGCGCCGCGCGTCGTCCTCCTGTCCGGCGCCGCCACCCGGCCGTGGGACTTCCAGGTGGCCGGCGACCCGCGCACCGTCGCCGACCTGGTGAAGCCCGAGGGCCTGAAGTGGATAGCCGGCTTCGCCCAGGGCCTCGGCCCCACCCTCGACCTCATCATCCCCAAGGACGCCACGGGGAAGCTGGGAACGCCGACGACGCTGGTCCGGGACGCGCACGCGCGGGGCCTGGTCCTGCACCCGTACACGATGCGCAACGAGAACAGCTTCCTGCCGGCCGACTTCCGGCGCGGCACCGACCCGGCGGCGTACGGAGACGCCTTCGGGGCCTTCAAGGTCTACTTCGAACAGGGCATCGACGGGATCTTCTCCGACAACCCGGACACGGCGCTGCTGGCGGCGGCGGACTTCACGCGCCGCCGCTGACGGCGGGAGCGCCGGGGCCGGCCGCCGCCGGCGGCCCCGGCGCCACGGACGGGTGACTGTCGCGCCGCACGGCAACCGCCGCGCGGCGGCGGCACGTCCCGCCTGGCATGACCCTCCCC